>CAZKTU010000464.1:0-2524 GCA_964555675.1 uncultured Oscillochloris sp. | reverse complement strand
TGGTCAATGGTCTTTGGTCAATGGTCTTTGCCCAGAACAGGCAAAGACCCTCTCGCTAGCGGCACAAGCGCTATCGCGCCTTCATCCTTCATCCCTCATCCTTCATCCTTGCTAGGATGAGGCTGTGGGCGGGCACCTGCTCGAGCATGGCGGCGCGGATGGCGGGGTCCTCGATCGCCTCGGCGCGGCGCATCAGCAGGGCGTGGGCGGCGGCGAGGGCGGCGCGGGCCTCGTCGGCGTGGCCGGCGGCGAGGAGGGCGTCGTAGCAGCTGAGGTAGACCGCGAAGGGGAACTCGAGGCCGTCGGGTCCCTCGGCCTCGAGGTAGGCGAGGCACGCGTGGGCCTGGGCCAGGGCCGAGGCCCGGTCGCCGCGGCGCAGGGCTACGCGGGCCAGGCCGGCCTGCTCCTCGGCGGTGGGCAGGCCCAGATCGGCGCGGATGGCCAGGGCGAGGCGGAAGGCGGCCTCGGCGGCGTCGAGGTCGCCCTCGTGCTCGGCCAGGTGGCCCAGGTAGCTACGGGCGTAGGCTTCGCCGAGGCGATCGCCCGCGGCCAGGGCGGCGGCCAGGGCGGCGCCGTAGTGGGCGCCGCTGCGCTCGGGGGCCTCGTCGAGCAGCTGTCGCCCCAGGTTGAGCGCCGTGTAGAGGGCGGCGCGCGTCTCGCCGATGCGCTCCTGGATGGCCAGGGCCTCCTCGAAGGCCTGATGGGCCTCGGCGGGGCGGCCGATATCGCGCCAGACCATGCCCAGGTCGTTGAGGATCTCGGCGACGCGGCGGCGCTCGCCGAGGGCGCGGAAGGTCTGTACGGCGCTATTGAGGGCCGCGAGGGCGGCCCCGTAGTTGCCGCGCGAGGCCTCGCCGAAGCCCATCTGGCCGAGGATCATGGCCTCGGCGCGGCGGTCGCCGACCCTGCGGGCGGCGGCCAGCCCCTCGACCCAGTAGCGGGCGGCTTCGTCCCACTCGCCGAGCTCGCGGGCCACCTCGCCCAGATTGCTGAGGGACGAGCACTCGTCGGCGTCCGAGATGGCCCGCCTGAGGGCGAGGGCCTCGCGGAAGAGCTCGCGGGCCCCGCCATACTCGCCCACATAACAGAGCAGGTTGCCGAGCTTGCTGAGGTTATTGGCCTCGCCGCGCGCATAGCCCAGCTGCCTGTAGCGGTCGAGGGCCTCGCTGAAGGCGTCGCGGGCGGCCTGGGTCTCACCCTGGAACTCGTAGATCTCGCCGCGCAGGGTCAGGCTGCGGGCGGCGCTCGCCGGGCTGTCGGCGGCGCCGGCCAGGCCCTCGGCCTGGGCGATGTAGGCCAGGGCCCGGGGGTACTCGCTGACATCGCGGTAGTAGGCGGCCCAGGCGTTGGCTAGGCGGGCCCGTTCGACGGGCGGGCCCGCCTGGGCGAGAAGCGCCTCGAGCTGCTCGAGTTGCACGCGCTGGGCCTCGCGCTCGCCGGTGTGCTCGTAGATCTTATGGCGCAGCCAGCGCAGCTCGAGGGCCTCGGGCGGGGGCGGGTCGAGCTGCAGGGCCCGCTCGATGTAGCTGAGGGCGGCGGCGTTGGCGTACTCGGCGGCGAACTTGCGGGCGGCCAGGGTGGCGTAGTGGCGCTCGTGGGCGCGCTCGCCGGCGTGCCGCCAGTGGTGGGCGAGCTGGGTGAGCACGCCGCCGCGAGCCTCGCTGGGTCGGCGCTCGTACCACTCGGCGACGCGGCGATGGAGGAAGGCGCGCTGCCCGGGCAAGAGCGTATCGTAGGTCATCTCGCGCAGCACGGTCTGACGGAAGCGGTGGCTGCTCCAGGGGCCCTCGTCGGGGGCGACCAGCGAGCGCTCGGCCAGGGCCTCGAGGTGGCCGGTCAGCTCGGCGGCGGTGATTGGCTCGGGGTAGATCTCGGCCAGAGCCTCGGCGCTGAACGAGGTGCCGATCACCGCCGCCACCTTGAGCGTGAACTGCTCGCCGGCGGGCAGGTGGTCGATGCGGCTGAGCACCAGGCTCTGCAGGGTGGCGGGGAGGCGCAGCTCGTCGGCGTTGCCCAGCAGCACGCCGATGTCGCCCTCGACGGCGATGGCGCCGCCCTCGCGCAGGCTGAGGGCCAGCTCTTCGGTGACCAGGGGGTTGCCGGCGGCGCGCTCGGCGATCAGGCGGGCCAGGTCGTCATCCAGGCGGGCCACGCCCAGGCGGGCCGCGCCCAGGCGGGCGGTCTGCTCGAGCGAGAGGGGGCCGAGGGCGATCGTCGCGGCGTTCGGGGCGGCCCGCAGCTCGGCGGCGGCGCCCGGCGCGGCGGGGGCCAGGTCGGGCCGGCAGGCGCAGACCAGCAGCAGTGGCGCGTCGACCAGCGAGCGAGCGACGAGGGCCGCCAGCTCCCACGAGAGGCCGTCGAGCCAGTGGGCGTCCTCGAGCATGAGCACCAGGGGCGCCTCGCCCGACCAGAGGCGCAGCAGCTCGACCACGAGGCCCTGGAGGCTGGCCTGGCGCCGCTCGGGCTCGAGGCCGGCGGTCAGGGGTGTCTCGGGCAGGCCCAGGCCGAGGATGTCGTTGAGCAG
>CAZKTU010000463.1:0-2529 GCA_964555675.1 uncultured Oscillochloris sp. | reverse complement strand
GTACACATAGAAAGTCGGCCCGCGGGCGTCGGGGAAGGGCGCGCCGGTTAGCTCGGGCTGGGGGTTGGGGCCGAGCCACGGGGCCAGGGCGGCGGCTTCCTGGTCGGCGAAGTAGCCGCTGAGCACGAAGCGGGCGGTGGGCGGCGGCGGGGCCGAGAGCGTGGCGCCCTCGAAGGTCTGGTAGGCCAGCCCGTGGGCCATGAAGTCGAGCACCGGGTCGCCCTGCAGGCCCTGGGGCACATAGATGCCCGTCGTGGCGGTGGGGCCCTCGGTGTCGGCCACCTCGCGCAGGTAGGCCCCGATGCGGCTCTGCACCGGGTAGAACGAGACGAAGACCTCGGGGCGCGGCGGCATCCAGACGAAGTAGAGCCAGACGTTCAGGGCCAGGCACAGGGCGAGTAGGGCCCCGCCCGCCGCGAGGGGGCGCGCCGAGGCCGCCCGGCCGGGGCTGGCCTGGCGCAGCTCGGCAAGCACAGACGCGAGCGCCCCCCAGCCCATGGCGGCCAGCAGACAGGCGAAGGCGGCGGCGCCGAAGCCGCGCATGGCGTGGGGCGCATCGACGGCCAGGGCGCTCGGGGCCAGGCTGAGGGCCAGGGCCAGCAGCAGGAACTGGCTGCGCCAGTCGCGCCAGGCTCGCAGGGCCACGGCGCAGCCCGTCAGCAGCCCGAGCCCGCTGAAATAGTCGAGCAGGGGCCGGCCCGGGGCGTGGTGGCGGGCGTTCTGGTCGCCGAAGACGTTGAACATCAGCAGGTGGGCGCGCAGGGCCTGGTCGAGCACCGCCAGGGGCGCGCGGCCCTTGCGGGCCTCCTCGCCGAGCACGAAGACCGCGCTCACCCGGTCGTTGAAGGCCGCCGGCTGGGCCAGGGCGTAGGCGGCGTAGGGCCAGATCACCAGGGCGAAGCCCACTGCCAGGGCCGGCCCGCCCGCGAGCAAGCGCCGTCGCACCGGGGGCTCGCGCCAGGCCAGCAGGGCCAGCAGCCCCGCCGCGATCACCGGCACCACCCGCCCCGTGTGGTAGGTCTGCACCGCGAGGCCCAGACACGCCCCCGCCAGAGCCATGGCGGCGACGCGCCAGGGCGCGCGCAGGGGCGGCGCTCCGTCGCGCGGCAGCAGGGCCAGCAGGATCAGCCAGAGGCCGGTCAGACCGAAGAGCGGGTCGAAAACCGTGGGGAAGGAGAAGCGACTGATCGCCACGTGCCAGCTCGAGACGGCCAGCAGGGCCGCCGCCAGCACGGCCAGGTCGCGCCGGCCGGTCAATCTGTACGTCAGCCCATACAGCGGCAGAACGGTCAGGGCCCCGGCCACGGCGGTGACCAGGCGCATCGTCCACAGCTTGACCCCGAAGACGCCGAGGGCGGCCGCGAAGGGGTAGAGCCCCAGGGCGGGCATGTTGACCCGCTCGGAGGCGATATAGACCGGGCGGTAGCTCGGGTCCTCGAGGATGCGCAGGGCGAACAGCCCGTGGCGGGCCTCGTCGCGCCACAGCCCGAAAGGCACCTCGTCAATGCCCCACAGGCGCATGCCAAGGGCGAGCAGCAGGGCCAGCCCGAGCAGCGCCAGCGCCGGTCGCGGCGCCAGGTCGGGCCAGCCGACGCCGAGGGCCCGCCAGCCGCCCGCGCCGAGCCCGCCCGCCAGCAGCGCGTACAGGCCCAGCAGAGCCAGGGCGAGACCCGCCCCCACGGCGGTCTGCATATGCAACAGCAGCTGCCCGCCGGCCAGCAGCGCGAGGCCGAGCCAGGTCAGGGCCGCCGCCCGGGGCAGGCTACGCGTGAACAGCAGCACGAGCGCTCCGCCGCCCACGGCGCTCAACAGGCCGAGGGCCCAGGGCGTCGGCGGCAGAGCCCAGGCCATCAGCACCGGGCTGACCCAGGCCGCCAGCAACAGGGCCGCGCCGAGCAGCAGAGCCAGGGCGGTTGCGCGCCACCACGCGCCCGCGCGCCGGCGCGGCAGCAGGGCCAGGTCGAGGGCCAGGGCCAGGCCGACCACGACGGCGAGCAGCCAGCCCAGGCGCAGGCCGCGGGCCAGCGTGTCGGCCAGGGTCTGGGCGGGGTTCGCCAGGGGGTCGAGGCGCAGCGAAGCCACGGGCATGCCCAGGTCGCGCCGGTCGCGGCCGTCGGGGCTCGCCCCGGGCGTGCCGGTCGCACTGAGCAGCTCGAGCGCCAGGGCCTGCCCGTTGGGGGAGGCGGTCGCGCCGGCTGGGAGGATGGCCCGATAGACGCGCCAGCCGGGGCGCACATCGAAGGCGGCGAAGCTCTGATCCTCGCGCCCCAAGGTCAGGCGGGGCTGGCCCTGGGCGTTCAGCCAGTCGCCGTTGAGGCGCATGGTCGCGACCGCGGGGGCCGAGGCCGCGCCGTGGGCGAGCACACGGGCGCCCGGCCCGCTCCAGCGGAAGGCGCCCTCAGGGCTGTCCTCGGCCGGCTCGAAACCGTAGAGGAAGCGCTCGGCGCCCGGCTCGGCCATGGCGAGGGACCAGGGGCGCGGCGCGCCCAGCAGCGCCCCGAGCAACGCGGCGACGGCCACGATCACCGC
>CAZKTU010000462.1:0-2551 GCA_964555675.1 uncultured Oscillochloris sp. | reverse complement strand
CTGGCGGGGTGCCAGAAGCGAGTCGCCCGACTGAAGCACGAAGCGCTCGGCGTCAACCTCAACCAAGAATTCGCCCTCCAGGGCGTAGAACCACTCATCCTGCTCGTAGTGGAGATGTCGGGCGGGACCGCCCCTGGTGTGGAAGGTGTTCTCGAGTACCAATAGGCCAGTGCCGTCCCGCGGGACGACTTTGAAATCGATGACGCTAATCCCGAGGCCGCGGTGCTCGCCAAAGCGGTCTTCACCTGCCGCCACGCGCAGCGCGTGCGGGCTGCTCGCCAACGCTTCATTCTGCTCAGTCATCGTGTACTCCTGTCATTGCGCGGAGCCACAAAAAGATGCAAGAGGTGGGGGGCGTCAAGTATAGCATCGGGAGATGCGATCCAGCGCGTTGGTTATGTTCCAGTTCTTTGGTGGCGCAGCGCCGCCGGGATTGTGTTCGGCGACAGCGCATCTCTGCGCGCCGAACCGCGGTAGAATGACCGCTGGCGCACCCGGCGCCGCGAGGAGAAGGTGTGATGAGTTCTTGGATGGAAGGGCGCGTGCAGACGAATGGGATCGAGACCTCATACCGGCGCACCGGCGGGGTGCGGCCGCCCGTCCTGCTGTTGCACGGCCTCACCGATAACGGCGCCTGCTGGACGCGCCTGGCCCGCGAGCTGGAGGCTGACTACGACCTGGTGATGCCCGACGCCCGCGGCCATGGGCGCTCCTCGGTTCCCGATGCCGGCTACAGCCCTGAGGATCGTGCCGCAGATGCCGTGGCCCTCATCGACAGCCTGGGCCTCGAGCGCCCGGTGGTGCTCGGCCACTCGATGGGCGGGCTCACCGCCGCGCTGGTGGCCGCCGATGCGCCGGGGCGGGTGCGTGGGGCCATCCTCGAGGACCCCGCCTTCATCTCCCCCGAGGGCTGGGCCAGCCCAATGCTCCAGGAGTGGCGGGCACAGCACGCCGTGGCCCTGGGGTGGAGCGTCGAGGAGATGATCGCCAGCGGTCGTGCCGAGCACCCCGGCTGGCCCGACGACATCTGGGCCACCTGGGCCCGGGCCAAGCTCGAGACGAGCCTCAAAGCCTTCGACTGGTTCGACTTCCCGCCCACCGACTTCCGCGCGGTCATCGCTCGGCTCGGGGTGCCGACGCTACTGATCACCGGCGAGCCCACCCTGGGGGCGGTCGTGCCCGCGGCGGTCGCCGAGGAGCTCGCCGCGCTCAACCCGTTGCTGCGCGTCGTCCACGTGCCCGGCGCCGGCCACAGTATCCGCTACGAGCAGCCCGAGCGCTACACCGCCCTCGTCAAGGCGTTCCTGGCCGAGCAGTTTGGGTAGGGCCCAGCGTGCCGGTGACGGTAGCAGCTTGAGGCCGATGCGCCAGGCAAGAGTCGTGTCGGCCTGGCTAGCGCTGTCGCAGCCAAGGTCTACGCGGCGCTGACAGGAATGTAGGCGGTGTGGAGATTGGGGCGCAGCTCGCGGGGGATCGGGGGCGCCTCGATGCTCAACTGCGGCTGGGGGCTGCCGGTGACAACCACGCGAAGGGGGCTGCCGCTCTCCAGGAGCCGCAGGATGGGGGCTCCTTCCGGCTCACTGATGTCCCACGCGAGGTGGAAATAGCCGAGCTCGAGCACTACGATGGTCGAGCCCGTGAGCGGACCGTTCAGGATGTGCCAGGAGGTGGCGTGGTCGAGATGCAGCACAGCGAGCTGCTCCGCTTCTTCGAGCGCTATCCTCCGGCACTACTCTCGCGGTACGCCGCTACCGCGGGGTCGTCGCGCAGCTTCGTAAGGGCGCCGGCGATCACCTGGCGGGCGCGTTCGCGGGTGAGACCCTCGGTGACCCCCACCTCCTCGAGCGTCGCCTTCTGCCCGCTGTCGAGGCCGAAGTAGGCCCGCAGGAAGCGCCGCTCGCGCTCGGAGAGCAGGCGCTCCATTGCCGCGGCGAGGTCGGCGCGCAGCGTCGTCTCGAGGGCTGTCTCCTCAGGGTCGAAGCGCTGGTCGGGTACGGTATCGCCAATCTCGGTGTGGTCGTTGGTCTCGCGTACCTTCGCGTTGAGCGAGAGCGTCTCCTGGGCCATGGCCTCGAGTTGGGCCACTTGCTGCGGCCGCCAGCCCAGCGCGCCGGCGAGCTCGTCAGGGGAGGGCTCGCGTCCCAGTTGCTGGGTGAGCCGGCTGCGGGCCTTGCGCTGCTGGCCGAGGCGCTCGTGGATATGGACGGGGAGGTCGATCACCCGGCTCTCCTCGGCAATGCCGCGCCCGACCGCCTGGCGGATCCACCAGGTGACGTAGGTGGAGAGCTTGCCACTCTTGGCCGGGTCGAAGCGGTCGATGCCGTGGAGCAGGCCGATAGAGCCGAAGCTCACCAGGTCTTCGAGGGTGAGGTGGGGGCCAGCGACGCGGAGGTAGCGTTTGGCGATCGAGACGACCAGGCGCAGGTTGTGGCGAGCCAGCGTAGCACGCGCCTCGTCACCCAGGGCGACCATGCGAAGGAGCGCCCGATCCACGGTCGGCTCACTGCGCTTGATCGTCTCGCGTGCGGTGACCCCGGCGCGCATCGTGGCA
>CAZKTU010000461.1:0-2564 GCA_964555675.1 uncultured Oscillochloris sp. | reverse complement strand
CCCACGGGCTCCATCGGCGCGCGGCAGCTGGCCATGCGGTCGCCGGGCTCGCGCCAGTCGAGGTGGCGCGACCAGAGGCAGAGCGGGCAGTGGTTACGGTTCTGGACGCCCGCCACGCTGGGGGCGCACGATACGGGCAAGTGGCAATGGATACAGGTGAACTGCTCCTCCGGGCGCGGGCTGTGGCTGCGGCGCTCTTGGGGACGCGTGTTGCGTAACCTGGTCAAGGGTAGGCTCCTGGGCATAGAAAAAGCCAGCCACGGGGGCTTCCCGTGGCTGGCTTAGGTCCGCTGCATCAGCGAGACGTTGTCTGGCTCAAGGCAAGGAGCAGAATGCTCCTCCTCGGTACTTGCTCACGACAGACGCCACGGGTCAGGTGACACCGTGGCGAGGCATTGCCCTATGCAGTGGCCGGGCCGTGCGTCGGGCGGCGCGCTCGTCGGCAGCGCTTCAGGCGCCGCCGCACACCAACCCCGGCACAGCCGGTTACACGCAAGGGGCAGGGGAGCCTAAGCTCCGCCCCGCAGGTGCACCCGTGCGACTATGTGAGCAAGAGCCGACATCAATGAGCCTTTCTAGCTAGGAGCTTTTCTGTCCCGAGTGTAGCAGAAGGCCAGGGCGCTCCGATCGGTCTGGCGACTGATTATCGGGGCGTCGGGCGGCAAAACTGGTATGGCCGACCGCGAGGCGGAGTGCTATAATCCGGGAAAGGCGCAGGCCTCATGAAAGGAATCGCTCATGGATAGCGTCGCCGCGAGCCGTCTAGCGGGGCATCTCACCGCTCAGCAGCAGACCCTCTGCGAGCATGTATCAGCTCGCCTGTTGCGGGCCTTCCCCGAGCTGACCCACGCCCTTCGCCTCGAGGAGAACTACTCGCCGACCGCCCGGCTCTCGGAGGTCGCCGTCGGGCGGCTCAATGAGCTGGTGCGCGCCGTGCTGCTCTTCGAGCTGCCCAACCTGGCCGACAAAGAGCTCGGCTGGGCCGGGGGCGTCTTGCCACGCAGCGGGGTGACCTTCCAGCACCAGAGCGCGATGATCCGCTGGTTCTTCGAAGAGGTGCGCCGGCTGCCCCTGAGCGCCGCCGAGCAGCATCTCTCCTTCGAGGTCGAGCAACACTTCCTCGGCGTGGTCAACGAGACCTACCGCAGCAACTAGGCCAGGCCTGACGCAGGAATCACGAGGGGCGAGACATTAGTCTCGCCCCTCGCGCTACTGGTTTGCGGGGCCAGAGGCCCCGTACCCCCCGCCGCGGACAGCGGCGAAGAGCGTAACTCAGTTCCGAACCTTGTCTTAGCTAACGGTCAGGGTGCCCTGCATCAGGGGGAAGTGGCCGGGGACGGTGCAGACGTAGAGGTAGGTGCCGGCGGCCGGGGCGGTGAAGGAGACCGAGCCGCTCTCGCCGCCATTGAGGACGCTGGTGTTGGCGAGGACGTTGGCCTTGTCGGCGGGCAGGTAGCTGGCCGCGGCGCCCGCGGTCAGGCCGGCGTTCGAGACCTCGCTGGCGACGCTCTCGCCGCCGTTGATCAGGACCCAGTTGTGCTGCTGAGCGGCCGAGTTGTTCTTGAAGTTGATGGTGACCTGCTGGCCGGCCGCGGCGGTGAGGGTGGTCTTGTCGAAGGCCAGGTTCTCGCCGGCAGAGCCGATGTCGACGGTGAGCGGGCCGCTGGCGCCGCCGCCGCTGGCGCCGCCGCCGCTGGCAGCCCCACCGCCGCCGCCGCAGGCGCTCAGCACAATCGAAACCCCCAGCATGACAGCGACCATGAGCATTCGCAGGTTCATACGCATTTGGGACCTTCCTGACACTACACAATACCTGGTGCGATTCATCACGAGCGTCGAGCACGCTCCTTTATATCATCATCTAGCCCGTTGTCAAGTCAGATGCTTGCTTTCGTAACGCGGAAAGCCGGCCACAGGACGATGCCCCGCCGCTTCAGCGAGGCGGGGCATCACAAGAGGGTCGCTTGCTCTGCGCTACGGCATTGCCTGGCCGGCCCGGCAGGGTAATTTGGAGGGGCTAGGCCCCTCCAGCTCCCCAGGCGAGTCTACTCGCCGCCCTGGTTGCCTTCGTTCGGCTTCTTGGGACGGACGGCGAAGTTGGGGCGGCCACGCGGCCGGGTCCTGAATGGGGCGGGCGTTCGCTGCTCGCCCTCTGGTTGCGCGCCGGTCTGTTCGCGCTGCCGCGGGGCCTCGGCGCCCTGCGGGACGTCGCGCGGCGGCGATGAGCTACGCCCACGGTCCTGGCCGCCCTCACGGGGCGGGCCGTAGCCGCGATCCTCGCGGGGCGGGCCGTAGCTGCGCCCACGCTCCTGGCCGCCCTCGCGGGGCGGGCCGTAGCCGCGGTCGCGGCTAGAAGGTGCGCCAGGCCCACGCTCGTCGCGGGGAGGGCCATAGCCGCGCCCACGGTCCTGGCCGCCATCGCGGGGCGGGCCATAGCTGCGACCACGGTCCTGGCCGCCATCGCGGGGCGGGCCGTAGCCGCGCTCCTCGCGGGGCGGGCCGTAGCCACGGCTGGAGGGTGCGCCAGGCCCACGCTCTTCGCGGGGCGGGCCGTAGCCGCGCCC
>CAZKTU010000460.1:0-2574 GCA_964555675.1 uncultured Oscillochloris sp. | reverse complement strand
TGACCACGAAGACATCGGCGATCTCGAGCATGCCGGCCTTGATGCTCTGGACATCGTCGCCCATGCCGGGCACCTCGACCACGAGGGTGGTGTGGGCGGCGCGGGCGATATCGACCTCGCCCTGGCCCGCGCCGACCGTCTCGATCAGCACCACCTGGAAGCCGGCGGCGTCGAGCAGGGCCACGGCGTCGGCGGTGGCGCGGGCGAGGCCGCCGAGGCGGCCGCGGCTGGCCATCGAGCGGATGAAGACCCCGGGGTCGCCGCCGAGGGCCTGCATGCGGATGCGGTCGCCGAGCACGGCGCCGCCCGTGAAGGGCGAGGTGGGGTCGACGGCGACGATGCCGACGGTCACACCGCGGCGGCGCCACTCCTGGGCCAGGGCGGTGACCAGGGTGCTCTTGCCGGCCCCGGGCGGGCCGGTGACGCCGACCACGTGGGCCGCGCCGGCGTGAGGATAGGCCCCGGCCAGCAGCGCGCGGGCGGCGGGGCCGCCGCTCTCGACAATCGTGATGGCCCGCGCCAGAGCGCGGCGCTCGCCGCCGGTCAGGCGCGCGATGAGTTCGTCGGTATTCACATTCTCTGCCCAGACACTGGAGCGCTCAGGCGCCCACGAGGCGATCGCCCGCGCACCGCTCGGGCCGGCGAGCGAGGGAGCCGGGGCGCCCAACTCCTCAGCGGAACGCAGCCATGTCCAGACTCAGTCGCGGGCGACGCCGGCCCGCTCCTGGATGAACCGGACGATATCGTGGGTGGAGGCGCCGGGGCCGAAGACCTCGGAGACACCATGCTGGGTCTTGAGAATGGCGGCGTCCTCGTCGGAGATGATACCGCCCGCCACGACGAGCACATCGTCCATGGCGTTCTCCTTGAGCAGCTGGGTCACCTTGGGGAGCAAGGTCATATGGGCGCCGGAGAGGATCGAGAGACCGATGACGTCGACGTCCTCCTGGAGGGCGGCTTCGACGATCATGCTGGGGGTCTGCTGCAAACCCGTGTAGATCACCTCCATGCCGGCGTCGCGCAGGGCGCGAGCGATCACCTTCGCGCCGCGGTCGTGGCCGTCGAGGCCTGGTTTAGCGACAAGCACGCGGATCTTTCGCTCCATCGGGGCCCTCCTAACCTGCTGAGACCGGCCCGAGCGGCCTGCCCGTCCGGCGTGGGCACAGTGTTGCAGGGAAAATTATAGCACGCCCAGTGACTCTGACCGCTATCTCAGGGCATGCTCAGGGAGCCTTTACAGATATTCAAGGGTCTGACCTCTAGTCGTAGGCGTTTAGCTTGTATATAATAGGGAAGACGCCCCTGACTCATGATCACTACTGTAAATAGTCACTCGCACACTAGTCTGAGGACCGCTATGAGCGCCCGCCGCCTGAAGTTTGCCTCGGCCGCGCTGCTTGTCACGCTCCTGGTCGTCACCGGCGTACTCTGGTCACGGGCCGCCGAGGCCCGCCACCCGCGGGCCGACTTCGCCGCGCCGATGAGCTACAGCGAGGCCCAGGCCGCCGTCGCCGAGGCCCAGGCCCGCGAGGCCAGAGTCCGCGAGACGGTCGCCCAGCAGATCGGGGCGGTCAACCCCGAGCTGTTGCCCTCGATGCAGACCGTCTACTTCCCGCAGACGGGCCACCACCTGAGCAACCGCAGCGGCTTCCTCAACTTCTGGCGGGCCAACGGCCAGGTCCACGTCTTCGGCTACCCGCTCACCGAGGAGTTCGTCGAGGGCGGCCGGATCGTCCAGTACTTCGAGCGGGCCCGCTTCGAGTACCACCCCGAGCACGCCGGCAGCGACCAGCAGGTGCAGCTGGGCCTGGTCGGGCGCGAGATGCTCGAGATCCAGGGCATGCCCGCCGGCATCGACAACCCGCAGAACGGCGCCCTCTACTTCCCCGAGACCCGCCACACCCTCTGGGGCGAGTTCCGCAACTACTGGGAGAAGCGCGGCGGTCTGCGGGTCTTCGGCTTTCCCCTGAGCGAGACGGTCGACGAGCAGGGTCGCAGCGTTCAGTACTTCGAGCGGGCCAAGCTGGTCTACTACCCCGAGGAGCTCGACGGCTTCTTCCGCAGCATGCAGGCCTCGAACGGCTTCGACCTCGACGCGCTCAACGAGGTTCAGCAGAGCGACCTGGGCCGCCAGCTGGCCCAGCTGCGCGGGGTGAACATCGCGCCGATGAAGCAGCTCGCCGGCACCCTGACCTGGGACCCGGCGGTCTGGGAGCGGCGCATCGAGGTGAGCCTGAGCGAGCAGTGGCTGAGCGCCTACGAGGGCGACCTGCTGGTCTTCCGCGCGCCCGTGGCCACCGGCCGCGACGGCTTCAACACGCCCGTCGGCGACTACGCCATCTATAGCCGGTACGACATGCAGACCATGACCGGCTGCATGGGCGGCGAGTGCTGGAATGTGCCCAACATCCCCTGGGTGCAGTATGTCGTAGGCGGGGTGGCCCTCCACGGCACCTACTGGCACAACGCCCACGGCACGGGGGTGCGCATGTCCCACGGCTGCATCAACCTGCGCATCGAGGACGCCCAGTGGCTCTACGAGTGGGCCGACGTCGGCACGCGGGTGATTATCTC
>CAZKTU010000459.1:0-2584 GCA_964555675.1 uncultured Oscillochloris sp. | reverse complement strand
AGGGCCGAGAGGACGCCCGGGTCCGCCTCCACCGCGTAGGGCAGCTCGTCGAGAAGGAAGAAGGAGCTATGTTTGTCTTGCTAATGGCCCAATGATCCTGCGTGATGTTTTCTTAGGCAAGGTTTCACCTTGCGGCGCTTTACTTTACAGTCTTGCGGGAGGCGTGGAGGGCTTGGCCCTCCACAATCAGCCTTCGCGGGGCCGCAGGCCCCGTACCCCCCTGCCGCGGGCAGCGGCGAAGACCGTAACTCGGTTACGAGCCTTGTCTTAATGCTCGTGCCACTTATTATAAAGGAGCCCCAACTTGCGCTATCGTGTTCACGTCCGTCTATGCTTCGGCTGATCGTGCGGCTAACGTAGCACGGACGTGTGACAGCGAGTTGGCCTCGGCACCTGCACATAGGAGCTGAGCGCGGCAGGATCGCGCACAGGCGGGCCGTGGCTAAAGTACACCAGCGCTCGGCAGCGCAGGGCGCCGTTACCCCGCCGTGGAAAGAGCGACCAGCAGCGCTTCTGCGGCCGCTTGATCGGGAGCCTGAAGCAGTGCACGATGCAGCGTCGAAAGCTGGCTCATGTCCGTCACAGTGCGGATATTGCGGACAAGAATTGCGGGCGTGTTCGGGAAGCGCGAGATAACGACCTCCTCAACCACGTCTTGCAACGATCCGATATACTTCCGCTCAACTTCGGCGACCTTCTCGTCAACCAGAATCGTACTACCCTTCATCGTCCTAGTCGTCGCCTCCGCAGCCCAGTCCGTCACGCCGGGCGGGCACGGGCACCAGTCCGGGCTCGCGCTTGAGCCGGGTCGGACGTTGCCGCCGCGCACGCCGGGCCAGCTCGCGCCCGACCAGCACCATGCGCACCGCGCTCTCCGCGCCGGCCACGGTGAGGGCGTAGGCATTGGCGATGGCCTCGTCCAGGGTTGCGGGCCGGCTGAGGATGCTGCTGAAGGCCGCGATGCCGTGGTCGTAGTTCACCTCGGCGCCGGCGCCCACCGTGCCCGCCAGAGCGATCACCGGCACGTGGTAGTCTTGGGCGCGCCGGGCCACCTCCGCCGGGATCTTGCCGCGCGGCGTCTGCACGTCGATCCCGCCCTCGGCGGTGATCACCAGGTCCGCCGTGGCCAGGTGCGCGTCCAGCTCCAGGTAGCGCATCACGACCGCGTAGCGCTGGTGCAGGGTCGCCCCCAGCAGGGCGTGGAGGCCGGCGCCGAGGCCGCCCGAGGCGCCACCGCCCGGCATCAGCCGCACGTCTGCGCCCAGGTCGCGCTTGAGGATGGCGGCGTAGCGCTCCAGGGCGGTATCCAGCAGATTCACCTGGGCGCCAGTGGCGCCCTTCTGCGGGCCGAAGATGCGGGCCACGCCGCGCTCGCCGCAGAGGAGGTTGTGGATGTTGCAGGCCACGTCGATACGCACCTGCGTGAGCCGCGGGTCGAGGTCGCCAAGCTCGATCCGGGCCAGGTCGGCCAGGCCGCCACCGCCACGGGTGATCGGCGTGCCGTCGGCGCGGAGCAGGCGGGCGCCGAGGGCCTCGGCCATGCCCGCACCGCCGTCGTTCGTGCCCGAGTCACCGCAGCCTACCAGGATGCGCGTCACACCCAGGTCGAGGGCGCAGCGGATCAGCTCGCCGACGCCATATGTGGTGGTGACGAGGGGGTTGCGCTGGTCGCGGGGCACCAGGCGCAGGCCGGCGGCGGCGGCCATCTCCAGCACGGCGGTGCGCGGGCCGGAACCGCCGAGGATGCCGACAGCGGTCTCGACCGGCTGGCCGACCGGGCCGGTGACGATTACGGGGTGCAGGCTGCCGCCGGTGGCGGACGCCAGGGTTTTGGTGAAGCCCTCGCCGCCGTCAACCAGAGGTAGCAGCACGGTCTCAGCGGTGGGGCAGGCGGCGCGCACGCCTTCGGCGATGGCCGCGGCCACCTCCTCGGCACTCAGGCTCTCCTTGAAGCCCGAGGGGGCGATCACCACACGAAGCTGCTGCATTGGTCTCTCCTTAGCTGCGGGCGCTGCCCGAATGGACTGGGGTGAACTATGTTGAACAGAGTTTGCACAGCTTGTGAAAATACGAGGTATTTTGCGCCCGGCTCCCCCCTCTGTGTTAAATAGGCATTAAGCCCGCATTAAATCGGCTTGCGTGGCCGACCTATAAAGGAGCGGTCTATGACCACTAAGCGCCTGAGCGTCACAAGCGCGACCCGCACGGTTGTACCGGATCGGCACGGGGCCGGGCCGCTGCTGCGCGGCGCCCTCCTGATCGTCACCGCCATTCTGATGGCCGGCACTATTTGGTTCGGCCTTGCGGAGTTGCCTGCGCCCATGCGCGTAGTCTTCATCACCTTTGCCCTGGCCGTGCTCGGCTGGGCGGCGACGACGATCAACGACACCTACATCGGGCTGGTCGCCGCCCTGGTCTGCATCCTGGCCGGGACGACCACCCCCGAGCGCTTCTTCATCTCGCTGGGCGACTCGACGATCTGGCTGCTGCTGGCCTCGTTCATCGTCGCGGCGGCAGTTGGCCAGTCGGGGCTGGCCGTGCGCCTGGCGCGGCGGGTAGCCCTGCGCGCCCGCACCGTCGGCGG
>CAZKTU010000458.1:0-2599 GCA_964555675.1 uncultured Oscillochloris sp. | reverse complement strand
GCGGCTCGGGCAGCAGTGTGGTGTTGTTCGTGTTCGTCATCAGGGTGTGGGGCCGTCGGGCGATGAGCGCGTCTCCTCGGCCGCGAGGTGCACGAGCACCTCCTCCAGGGGCTTCTTGGTGATGGCGGGCACCGTGGCCCCCTCGGCGGGGTAGCCGACCGGGATGAGCAGGTAGGGCCGCTCGTTGCTCGGGCGGCCGAGCAGCGAGGCCAGGAAGCCCATCGGGCTCGGGGTGTGGGTGAGCGTGCAGAGCCCCGCGTGGGTCAGGCTGGCGAGCAGGAAGCCCACGGCGATCCCGACTGACTCCTTGACGTAGTAGTGCTTGACCTTCGTCACGCCGTCGGGACTCTCAGCCAGACCGTAGGGCTGCTCGAAGACGACGATCACGTAGGGCGCGTCGGTGATGTGGGGCTTGTGCCAGTCGGTGCCGAGGGGGGCGAGGGCGTCCAGCCACTCTTGAGACATGCGCCGCTCGTAGCTCTCGCGCTCCTCGGCCTCGGCGGCCTCACGCAACCGCCGCTTCAGCTCGGGGTCGCTCACGACGACAAAGCTCCAGGGCTGCTGGTTGGCCCCGCTCGGGGCAGAGGCCGCGGCACGGACGGCGTTCTCAATCAGCTCGAAGGGGACCGGGGTCGGGGCGAAGTCGCGGACCGTCCGCCGGCGCGTCATGGTCGCCAGAAAGTCGCGCGAGGCGCGCAGCTGCTCGTCGGACGAGCGCCAGGGGTGCTCGTAGGGGATGGGGAGGTAGGGCGCGTGGGCGGGCATGTCCTCAGCGGTCATCTGAAACTCCACTCTTGCTACAGGTCTCAGGGTACCGTACGGTCGCCCAGATCACCATCGTTTCCCCGCTTTCATCAGCAAGGGCGGCAGCAAGCGTGCCGTGCGCTCAGGCATCGTCGAGCTGCCAGAGGCAGCGCGCGACCGCGGGCCAGTCGTGGCAGCGTTCGCCACCCGGCAGACGTGCAAGGATCGCGGCAAACTCCTCCGCATAGTACAGCATGGCCCGCGCCGTCGCCACGTGGGCGACCGCCGACGCCGTTTCCGGAGACGGTTGCCCGTACGCCCCATACCACGCGCGCAGGGCGTCCCGGTCGCCGCGGTACATATGTACGGCGGGCGAAATAAGCTCGTGGGTCCAGGGGCCGACCTTTACGTCGCCCCAGTCGAGCAGGCCGGTGATCGTCCAGCGCTCGTCGTGCTGTTCCACCATGAAGTTGAGGTGCGAGAGGTCGCCATGGACCAGCACCGTGGCGTCAACGACGGCGCCGAGACCATCGGCCTCCGCCACGTAGGCCGCCGCCTGGGCCACGAGCTCGGGGGCGAGGCCCGAACGAGTGAGGGCCAGCTCCAGATCGGCGTGCTGCCCCGAGCGCATGCGCTCCCAGTCGAATCCCAGCAGTGTTGGCGGGAGGGCCTCCACGGGCAGTTCGTGGACGACGGCCATCAGCGCGCCGTGCTGGCGGGCAAGATCGACCCGCGCCTCCGCGCCCAACTCCCGCCAAAGGTGGTAGAGGTTCACGCCGGGGCAGCGCGCGGTCACGAGATACTCCCAGCCGTCGAGGGTGCCGCAGGCGAGCACGTCCGGCGTGCGGACGGGCAGTCTGTCGGCGACGTGCCGGAGGGCGTCGGCCTCGCGGGCGACGTCGCCGGCCCAGCAGGGCGGTCCGAGCTTGATCACCACCGAAGGCCCAAGGAAGACGACGTTGCGGCCCAGGGTGGCGCGCTCCCAGGGTCCGTCGGGCACATCGTGGCGAGCCGCCAAAGCGGTGAGCGCCCCTTGCCAGTAGCCGAGCGGCTGGCCGTGGAGATCCGCGAAGTAGCGGTCGGTGTCAAGCGCGGGAGGGAGCAGGGTCATTAGGGGCGGCTCCTGCGCTGTCCTGCGACTTGCGCGACGGCGGCGCCGATCAGAAAGAAACCAAGCCCGACGAGCCCGACGCGGCCCAAGGCCTCGCGCGGGACACCAGGGTGGAGCAGGGCACCGAACTCCTGGGTGGGCTCGACGTAGGCGCGGCAGAGTGGGGGCAACTCGTCGGCGACGAGGCCCCGGAGCATCGGGGCGGTGAGCGCGGCCCCAGCCAGGCAGTAGCCCACGGTGAGACGTCGCCATCGGTCGTACCAGCCGGCTTTCCTTGCGGCGGCCTGGTCGCTGAGCAGGGTGCGGGCGATGAGCAGCCGCGCGGCGAACCCCGCAGGGAAGGCGACCCGGCGCTCACCGATCAGGAGGTAGACCGTCACCATCAGCAGGCTCGAAGCCCGCCAGTAGCGCAGCAGCGCCCACAGCTCCTCCCGGCGCGATGCGCGAAGCTCATGCGCCAGCAGCATGAGTGGCGCGACGACCGTCAGCGCCACGGCGGCGACGAAGTCCACCCGCGCCAGCACGCGTAGCCATGTCGGTAGCGCCCGTGTGCCCTCTGATGTCTTCATGCTGTGCCTCATATAGTCCTTCAGATAATGTTTCGGCTAGGCCGCTTTGCGCGGGCAATTGGCCGTCGCCTCAAGGTGGGACCCATAAGCTGGCGGACAGCAGCCGGGTCGTTCTGGAAGGAGGTATTCCCCGCAGTTCGGGCAGCGCCAGAGCGAGGCGCCAGCCTCGGCCGTC
>CAZKTU010000457.1:1211-2626 GCA_964555675.1 uncultured Oscillochloris sp. | reverse complement strand
CCCAACCACCCATGTGTGCGCCCCATCCCGCAGAGTAGCCCGGTCACTCTATTAGCGCCAGATCGTTCATTGTAGGCCCAGCAGGAGCATGTTTCATGGAGCAGGTTGAGCGGCGTCCGTACTATGGCTGGATTGTCGTCGGGGTCACCGTAGTGACCCTGCTGGTCTCGGCGGGGATCAGGGCTGCGCCCGGCGTGCTGATCGTGCCGCTCGAGCTCGATATGGCGTGGAGTCGGACGCTGATCGCGACGGCGGTCTCGATCGGGCTGCTGCTCTTCGGCTTCGCCGGGCCCCTCGCCGGCTGGCTAGTCGACCGCCTCGGCCCCCGCAAGGTGATGCTCGGCGGGCTGGCCCTGATGATCTTCAGCATGGTCGCCAGCGCGCTCATGCAGGCCCCCTGGCAGATGATGCTCTTCTGGGGCGCGATCAGCGGCCTGGCCACTGGCCTGGTCGGCGCCGTCATGGGCACCGCCGTCGCCAACCGCTGGTTCTACGCCCGCCGCGGCCTCGTCCTCGGCATCTTCGGCGCCGCAACCTCGGCCGGGCAGCTGATCTTCCTGCCCGCCATCGTCTGGATGGTCGGGCAGATCGGCTGGCGCGGCGCCAGCTACGCCCTCGCCGCCTTCGCCGCCGCCCTGGTGCCGGTGGTCTTTCTGCTGATGCGCGACAACCCCGCCGATGTCGACCAGCTCCCCTACGGGCTCACCCAGGCTCCGCCGCCCGCGCCCCGCCCCGACGCCCTCGCCGTGATGGGCCGGGCCGTGCGCTCGCCGGCCTTCTGGCTCCTCTGCGCCACCTTCTTCATCTGCGGGGCCACCTCCAACGGCCTGGTCGGCACCCACCTGGTGCCCCACGCCGTCGATCACGGCATCTCGCAGACCACCGCCGCGGGCGTCCTAGCCCTCATGGGCATGATGAACTTCGTCGGCACCCTCGGCTCTGGCTGGCTCACCGACCGCTACGACCCCCGCAAGCTGCTCGCGATCTACTACGGTTTCCGCGGCATCTCGCTGCTCTTCCTGCCCTTCGTGACCGAGCCCTTCGGCCTGGCTCTCTTCGCCATCCTGTTCGGGCTCGACTATATCGCCACTGTGCCGCCCACCTCGGCTCTGGTCGCCGACACCTTCGGGCGCCAGAACGCCGGCACCGTCTTCGGCTGGGTCTTCTGCGCCCACCAGATCGGCGCCGCCCTGGCCGCCTGGCTCGGCGGCGTTACCCGCGACCTCACCGGCGACTATGGGCTCGCCTTCCTCGCCGCCGGCGTCCTCGCCATCACCGCCACTGTCCTCTCCCTCGGCATCAATCGTGCTGCGTCGCCTGCGCCTGTCGCGGCTGACTGAAGAGGTTCCCATGACTACACAGCCCACCGGGCGCGAGCACGATCACCCCCACGCGGAGGAAGCGCACGACCACCC
>CAZKTU010000457.1:0-1111 GCA_964555675.1 uncultured Oscillochloris sp. | reverse complement strand
CACCCGCACGGCGAGGGCGAGCACGACCACCCGCACGGCGACCATGATCACGAGGGCGAGCACGACCACGGCGATCATGACCACGCCCATGGCGACGGCGAGCATGGGCACAGCCACGCCCACGGCGGCCCCTTCGGCTGGCTGCGTGAGCTGCTGCCCTTTGGCCACAGCCACGCCGCCGAGGATAAGATCGACTCGGCCCTCGAGGGCAGCGAGCGCGGCATCTGGGCCCTGAAGGTCTCGCTCCTCGGCCTCGGCGCCACGGCCCTCTTCCAGGTCGTGATCGTGATGATCAGCGGCTCGGTCGCCCTGCTCGCCGACACCATCCACAACTTTTCCGACGCCCTCACCGCCGTGCCCCTCTGGCTGGCCTTCGCCGTCAGCCGGCGGGCCGCGACCCGCCGCTACACCTACGGCTTCGGCCGCGCCGAGGATATCGCCGGCACCGTCGTCGTCCTGATGATCCTCCTGAGCGCGATCGTCGCCGGCTGGGAGAGCTACAAGAAGCTCATCGAGCCCACCCCGATCACCAATGTCGGCTGGGTCATCGTAGCGGCCATCATCGGCTTCCTCGGCAACGAGGCCGTCGCGATCTTCCGCATCAGGATCGGCAAAGAGATCGGCTCGGCGGCCCTGATCGCCGATGGCAAGCACGCCCGCGTCGACGGCTTCACCTCGCTCGCCGTGCTCGCCGGGGCCATCGGCAGCCTCCTCGGCTTTCCTCTGGCCGACCCGATCATCGGCGCCCTGATCACCATCGCCATCCTCTTCATCGTCAAGGATGCCGGCATGGCCATGTGGCACCGCCTCATGGACGCCGTCGAGCCCGAGGTGGTCGATCGGGTCGAGCGCAGCGCCGCCGCAGTCCCCGGGGTCGAGCAGGTCCACCAGGTCCGCGCCCGCTGGCTCGGCCACGCCCTCAGCGCCGAGCTGCATATCACCGTCGACGAGGACCTGCCCACCCACGCCAGCCACCGTATCGCCGAGGAGGTGCGCCACGCCCTCTTCCACGCCCAGCCGCGCCTCGCCGAGATCATCGTCCACGTCGACCCCTGCGGCCACAGCGGCGACGACCATCACGCGCCCACCCAGCACCACGCCAGGGCGTAGT
>CAZKTU010000456.1:0-2636 GCA_964555675.1 uncultured Oscillochloris sp. | reverse complement strand
AGAGACCCACACCCCTTCCACACTGTTGCATGCCGTCAGCTTTGACGCGACCGCGACCTTGACACTCCTGCTACGTCGTGCTACGTTATGAATGAATGGTTCATTCATTTAGCGGGGAGTCAATGAGCCAGCTTGTTCCCGATGCAGCGCGCTCGCAGGATGCTCAGCGCACCAACATTTTGGAAGGAGCCCGGCGCGCCTTCGCCCGCAAGGGCCAAGCTGCGACAATGGCTGATGTGGCCCAGGCCGCCGGCGTCAGTCAAGGGCTCGCCTACCGCTACTTCGCCAGCAAGGAGCAGCTCGTTCACGAGCTTGTCGCGCATGCCTTGGAGCAGGCTGCTCTGGCAACCGCACCGCCCTCGTCCGAAACCCCGCTGACGCCAGGAGAACGCCTGGCCCAGCTGATCACGCGGCTGGTCGAGCACCGACGCGATCACCTCGAACTCTTTCAGCTGCTCGACCAGCTGCTCAGCGCCGAACGGGCGCCGAGCGCCGTCGCCGAGCTGATCCGCCAGCATCGAGCGAGCTTTCTCGGCGAGCTTCGGCAGCTGATCGTCCAGGGGCAAGCCCGCGGAGAGGTGGCGGCTGGCGAGCCAGACCAGCTGGTGGTTGCCATCACTGCCACACTTGAGGGCCTGACCAGATTCGGCCTCCACGACCCCGAGCAGTTTCGTCGCCTATGCCCGGAGCCAGCGATCTTGCTGCGCATGCTGAAGCCGTAGCCCCTGGCTCCATTCTCGTGCGCTACGCGGGCCAGGGACACTTCCAGCGCATGAGCAAGGCGCCTGGCTGCGACACACCATGTCGCCCAGCTTGAAGCAATCTGAAGAAGGACGCAACCGATGCGCGCCAGGGGTATCAACTACGACACCGGCTTCATCAACAAGGGCGTGAGTAGCCGTGAGCCGTTTGACCTCGACATCGTCAGGCGTGAGCTGCAGATTATCCGCGACGATCTGCACTGCACCGCAGTACGTATCACAGGCGGCGACCCAGAGCGGCTCGATACTGCCGCCCGCATCGCGGCCGAGGTCGGGCTGGAGGTCTGGTTCTCGCCCTTCACCTGCGACCTGACAGATGCGCAGATGCTCGCGCTCCTCGTCGACTGCGCCGAGCGCGCCGAGCGGCTTCGCCGGGCGGGAGCGGAGGTGGTGGTTGTCGCCGGCGCCGAGATCAGCCTGCTGAACCACGGCTTTCTGCCCGGCGACACCCTCGGCGAGCGCATGGAGCTGCTGAACGACTTCCCACGCCTGCGGTCTGCGATTGCGCAGGTGCCGGCCCTCGTCAACAACTTTCTCGCCAGGGCGGTGGCGGTTATCCGCGAGCGGTTTGGCGGGAAGGTGACCTACGCCTCGATGCCGTTCGAGGGCGTCGACTGGGCGTCGTTCGACATCATCTCCGTGGATCTCTACCGATCGGCTGAGGTAGCCGACCGCTACGCCGCCGCGATCCGCTCGCTGGTCGCGCAGGGCAAGCCGCTCGCGATCACCGAGTTCGGGGCGGCGACCTACACGGGCGCGGCCGATCGGGGCGCGCGAGGCGGCGAGATCATCGTGTGGGACCACGAGACCGTCGTGCCGCTTGGCTTGAACGGCGACTACCGCCGGGATGAGGAGGAGCAGGCGAGATACATCAGCGAGCTGCTTGCGATCTACCTCGCGGAGGGTGTCGACAGCGCGTTTGTCAACACCTTCGCACTGTACCAGCTGCCCCATCGCCCGAACCCGCGGGAAGACCTGGACATGGGCTCGTACGGGATCGTGAAGGTGCTCGACAATCAGCTCGGCCAGACCTATCCGGACATGCCCTGGGAGCCCAAGGCGGCGTTTCGCGCTCTTGCGGCCTGGTACGGTGACCATCCCCTCTCGTAGCGAGTCATGCACCCTCGTGGAGGACAGAGGCAATGCTGAAGAGGTACTCGATGAAGGGACGGCAACCGTTCCGCAACGCCTTGATACTGCGGGAGCTGCGGACGGGCTACCTCAACCAGGCGCGCCCGCCCGCGAGCACCCAGGTCGCAGTGGCGGCCCTGGTCGACCCGCGGCTGCTCCTGGAGATCGAGGCTATCGCGGTGATCCCGTAGGCCTGCGGCGATCCCTGCCTCAGCTACCGGCACACTTCGTTCATCGGGAAGGGCGCGATGGTGCACGAGCTGGCGCGTGACCCGGCCGCAGGGGAAGGTTGCCGCCTATGTCTGGGATTACAGCGGCGGCATGGAGATGATATACTCCCCGCACATCTGTGCGACGAACGCCCTGCATCGACTGCGCTACCGCTTCGGCGTGTCGTGGCAGCTTGCCCTTGCGTAACCGGAAGGAGAACCTCGTGACGACCATCCAGGCCGCACACTTCACCCAGGCCCTCGCCGGTCTGCTCGACGAGACGTTCGAGCAGGTCCACGGCTACTACCTCGACAAGGGCACCTCGCTCTTCGAGACCCTCGCCACCATCTCGGCAGCCGAAGCATCAGTCCCGGTCGGTGGCCGCTGCGCCACCCTTGCCGCGCAGGTCAAGCACACAGCGTTCTACCTTGACGTGCTGGAGCAGAACGTACGCAGCGGGCAGTTCGCGCCCGTCGACTGGGATCAGATCTGGCGCGAGGTCAACGCCGTCACGCCGGATGAGTGGGAGACGTT
>CAZKTU010000455.1:0-2660 GCA_964555675.1 uncultured Oscillochloris sp. | reverse complement strand
TCCTTCATCCTTCATCCTTCATCCTTCATCCTTCATCCTTCATCCTTCATCCTTCTAAAACGGTTCCGGCGGCCTGATCCGCCAGAGCATCGGCCCCACCCAGATCCAGGCCGTGTTCGCCAGCACCAGGGCCCCCATCGCCAGGGTCGCCAGCCGCCCCCACCAGCCCCGCCGCCAGAGGGCCTCTGCGGCCACAGCTGCGCCGATCGCGACCACCCAGGCGATGAACATCAGCCAGCGCGGGCTGTTGGTCACCCCGGCGACGAAGGGGAACACCGCGAACACGCCCGCCACGGCCAGGCTCCCCAGCATCAGCCACACCAGCGCCCGTCGCGGCGTCAGCCCCGCCTCGGCCGCTGGCGAGCCCGCCTGCTCGCCCCGCGCCAGCAGCCACACCCCCGCCGGCATCAGCAGCAGCGGGAACAGCCCGAAGTGGACGATGAAGCCGTCACGCCAGAGCCGCTGCCACATCACCGCCCGGCTCACCGGCCCGCGCCCCGCCACCGCCGTCAGCCCGCCCTCGCGCGCCGTCTCGAGCTGCCCGAGGAACATGGGGATGTAGGCGGTATAGAAGAAGATCGCCGCCAGCAGCCCCGCCGCCCCGACCGCCAGGCTCAGGGGCCAGCGCACCCGCCGCGCCCACGCCTCGCCCCGCCAGCTCGCCGCCCACACGGCCGCCACCAGCAGCCCGAGCAGCAGCGCGGTGTTGATCAGGAAGCCGAAGTGCCCCAGGAAGACCAGGCTCGTCAGCGCGACGACGCCCGCCACCCACGGCCCCCGGCCCTTGCCGTCGGCGCGCTGCCACGCCGCCAGGGCCCAGCAGAGCCCCGCGAGCAGCAGCAGGTGGAAGAGCTGCGTGTAGATGTGTGTGCTGAACGACCACCAGGTGGTCATAAAGGTCGCCGCCGTGAAGACGTAGATCCCGGCCGCCAGCAGGGCCGTGCGCTGCCCGGCCACTCGGCTCGCGATCAGGTAGACCAGCACCGCGCTGACGGCATCGGCCAGGGCCGCCGTCAGTTGCAGCAGCGTGCGCGGCCCCAGCCCCAGCAGGGCCAGGGGCGCCACGAGCGTGTACGGCCCCGGCGGGTAGGGGAAGTCCACCCCCCTGTTGACCGAGACGATGTAGATCAGCCCCCAGACCGCCTCGTTGAAGCGGTTGTGGTGAAAGCCAATATCGCCCGGCATGCTCTCGGGGTAGAGCCGCCCCCCAAAGCGCAGCCCGAAGCTCACGGCCACAAACAGGCTCAGCCAGCCCAGGCCCACCCCGTCGAGCGGCGCGCCCAGCCCCTGCGCCACCCGCGGCAGCGCCCGCCTGACCCCCAGGGCCAGGGGGTAGGCCAGGGCGCACGCCGTCAGCGCCGCCCCCGCCCCGAACGCCCAGCGCGGCAGGTCGAGCAGCGCCGCAAGGGCCACCAGGCAGGCCCCAAGCCCCAGGACCAGCGCCGCAGACCCGCCGGCACCGGGCGCCGACGCCCTGCCCGTCGCCTGCGGACCCCTTGCGCCCAGTGCGGCCCGCACGGCCATCCAGCCCAGAGTCACCGCCCCGAGCCACGCGAACACCGCCGGCCACTCGGGGGCCGCCGGCCCGCCCGTCAGCCCGATCACCCTGACGCCGCTCAGGCGCGCCCCCAGGCTGCGCGGGTCGCCCGCCAGGGTGAAGGTCTCCGTGGCGATCGTCAGCTCCAGCCTGCCGTCGCGCACCGCCGTCGCCGGCACCACCACCAGCTGCGCCCCGCCCTCGCTCCGCAACGTCAGCTCGCCGAGAGGCGCACCCCTTGCAGAGAGCGTGTAGCTTGCCGGCGCCTCGGCCAGCACCGCCGCCGGTGTGGGCAGCCACTCCAGGCGCACCAGCAGGGGCCGTGCCCCCACCCCCGGCACGACGATCATTGCCCCGTCGGCGCTCCAGCGGTAGGTGCCCAGCTCGTCGCGCTCGGCCGTATTGAAGCCCTGCAGGTAGGGCAGGTCGCTGCCCACCCCCTCCTCGAAGCCGACGTCAAACCCGTAGCGCAGCGGCAGCTGCGGCGCGACCAGGAAGACGGCCAGCAGCGCGGCCAGGGCCGCCCACAGGGCCGGGTGGGCCAGCCCCGCCAGCTCGGCTCGCAGCCAGGCCGCGGGGGCCAGCTCGCCGGCCCGCCCCTCGCCCCGCGGCTGTGCTACATTCTCCGTGCGCATGGGCCAGATTATACCCCACAATACAAAGCCCCCTCTCCCGCGCGGGAGAGGGGGCAAGGGAGCGCGGTCTACTTCTCGTCGTCCTCGGGCAGCTCGCCGTCGTCGGCGAAGCCGTCGTCGTCGCCGAGCTCGCCATCATCGCCGAGCTCGCCGTCATCGCCCAGGTCGGCCTCGTCGGGCAGCTCGCCCTCGCCGAGCAGCTCGCCGTCGCCGAGGGCGCCCTCGCCGATCAGCTCGAGCAGGCGGGCCCGTACCTTGTCCTGGGTCTCGTCATCGACCTGCGGCTCGCCGTCCACCAGGCCCAGCAGGGCCTCGGCGCGGCGCACCTCCTCGGGCGACTTCTCGGCCGGGGTCTCGCTGGCCCCCTCCTCCATCATGCGGGCCATCTCGCCGACCAGGTCCTCGCGCTTGCTGCCGTCGAGCAGCCGCTTCTCGATGCCCGATCCGGCCGGGATGAGCTTGCCGATGACCACGTTCTCCTTGAGGCC
>CAZKTU010000454.1:0-2675 GCA_964555675.1 uncultured Oscillochloris sp. | reverse complement strand
CATGTGTGCGCCCCACCCCGCAGAGTAGCTCGGACGCTGTACTAGCGACTCGCCTCGCTGAAGATCAGCCCGTCGATCAGGCGCTCCACGGGGGCCAGGTCGTCGGTGAAGGGCCTGTAGCGCGCCTGATCGCGCGTGAACTCGCGGACCGGGCCGAAGCGCCCCTCGCTCAGGGCCCAGTACATCACCAGCTGCAGGGCCTGGTAGCGCGTCTCCGCCGCCGCAGCCTCGGCCACGCGGGCGCTATTCAGCTCGAAGTTGGCCCCGCCGTCGCCGACGGGCGTGTTCACGCCGACCAGGATCGCGTTCGAGAAGCGCGTATCGATCACGAAGACCTGGGGGAAGACCTCGAGCATGGTCGAGGCCAGGGCGTTCACCAGCCGATCATCGCCGCTGGCCGGGCGCCCGGCGTTCACCACCGCCACGCCGCGCGGGTTCAGCTTCGCCCGCACCTCCTGAAAGAACTCCACCGTGGTCAGGTGGAAGGGGATATAGGGCTGGTGGTAGGCGTCCATGCCGATCACGTCGTAGGTCCGCTCGGCGCCCGCCAGCCACAGGCGCGCGTCCTGGGCGTAGGTGGTGTAGTTGGGGTAAGCCGGGTCGAGATCCTCCATGTCGAAGTAGCGCCGCCCCGCCTCGAGGATCTTGGCGTCGATCTCGACCCCGTCGATCACCGTCTCGGGCCCGTAGATCGCCAGAAACTGTTTGGGGATACTGCCCGCCGCCGAGCCCAGCAGGGCCAGGCTGCCGACCTCGTCGGGGTGCAGCCCGGCATAGACGTAGGGCGCCACCGCGAAGTAGTCCCACGGCCCACCGTCGGTCAGCAGGTCGAGCGGGTTGCCGCTCTCGCGGTACTTCAGCCTGTAGACCGAGTGGATGGCCTGCCCCTCGTTGAGGATCAGCACGCGCCGCTGGTCGGTCTCGCCCCCGGCATACTCCACCTGCTGCTCGGCCACCTGGATGTAGTTGTAGTCCGACTCGCGCTCGGCCAGCAGTGCGCAGCCCCGGCAGTCGGCGCTCTTCACCACGTCGGCCATGGCCAGGTGCGCGCCAAATAGCAGCCCCACAGCCACGAGCATCGCCGCCGCGCGCCAGTCGCGCAGCCCGATCAGCCCGAGGGCCACCAGGAAGGCGGCGAATAGAAAAAGCGTCGCGCTGCTGCCGATCAGCGGGATGAGCACCAGCACCGTCAGGAAGGTGCCGACGATCGAGCCCAGGGTCGAGACGGCCGAGATCGTCCCCGCCGTACGGCCGGCCTCGGCCACCCCGGCCTCGGCCGCGCGCATACGCAGGCGCACGGCGAAGGGGCCGACCGTCGCCATCAGGATCACCGGCGCCGCGAAGAGCAGCACCACCACGGCCAGGGCCCCGAGGAAGCCCCCGGCGGCCACGCTGCGCAGCGCGATCTGGGCGATCTGCAGCACCGGGCGCGCCACCAGCGGGATCACGGCGCACAGCAGACCGGCCCAAGCGATCAGCCAGAAGAGCAGCCGCTCGTCGGGCCTGCGGTCGGCCAGCCGCCCGCCGAGCCAGTAGCCCGCCGCCAGGTAGGCCAGGGTCATGCCGATCACCACCGCCCAGATCGGCTGCGAGGTGCCGAAGAAGGGCGCCAGCAACCTGGGCATGACCATCTCGATGCCCAGAGTGCCGACGCCCGCCAGAAAGACCACCACAAGTAAGAATCGTTCGCCCCGACCGTCTGGTCGCGCCATAACTGCTCGTGTCTAGTTTCGAAGGACCTAGATCGCCCCAAGGATCAGGTTATGCAGCAACTGGAGCAGCAGCATCGCCACCAGGGGCGAGAGATCGATCATGCCGATCGAGGGGAGCACGCTGCGGATCGGGGCCAAAATCGGCTCGGTGATCTCGCGCAGGATCTGGGTGACGCGCATGTTGCCCATGGGGTCGATCCACGAGATCAGCACTCGCCCGAGGATGGCGAAGAGCATGGCCTGGAAGAGCAGATTAATGAAGGTCACGATAAAGCCGGACATCGGTCTACCTTTCTCACACATGTTACGGATTCTTGTCGGGGTCGCCCAGGTGCTCGAGCCGCGCCTGTACGGCGGCGGCGTGGGCGAAGAGGCCTTCGGCCTCGGCAAGACGGCGGGCGGCCGGGCCGATGCGGCTGAGGGCGGCCGCGTTCAGCCCCACCAGCGAGATCACTTTGCGAAAGTCGTCGACATTGACCGGCGAAGCGTAGCGCGCCGTGCCCTCCGTTGGCATGATATGTGACGGGCCCGCCACATAGTCGCCCAGCACCTCGAACGACTGCTCGCCGAGGAAGATCCCGCCGGCATTGCGCACCTTGCCGACATAGGGCCAGGGGTCTGCCAGCAGCAAGCAGAGGTGCTCGGGCCCGTAGTCGTTCGCCAGCTCGAAAGCCGTCGCCAGGTCGGGCACGACCACGATACCCCCGCGCTTGCTCACCGCATCGGACGCGGCCCGCGCGCTGACCTCGGGCAGGGCCTCGAGCTGGCGGCCAACCTCGGCCTGCACCGCCAGGGCCAGCTCGCGCGAGGGCGTCAGCAGGATGGCGCTCGCCTCGACATGCTCGGCCTGGGCCAGCAAGTCTGCGGCGGCATAGCGCGGGTTGGCCGCGGCATCGGCGATCACCAGGGTCTCGGTCGGCCCCGGCAGGCTCTCGATGCCGACACTCCCGAAGACCAGGCGTT
>CAZKTU010000453.1:0-2688 GCA_964555675.1 uncultured Oscillochloris sp. | reverse complement strand
TATAGCACGGCGCCGGCGTCTGTTCGGGCCAGGCACGCCTACGCAGAGTCGGCTATGTCGAGGGTGTTCCCGGTAACGACCCGGAACGGTGCTGAAAAGGGAGCAGTTCACATGGTCTCTCCACGAGTACGGTCGGTGTCATGGCCCTCAGGTGCCTTTGCTCAGCCGCTTCCCGGTTGCTATCACGCCGCCAGGAGGGTGTGATGCGGCCACAGCAATCCATACGGCGATCGGCCGCCGTCAGCCAGAAGAGCTACCCGTCTTTCCTCTCCTTGAACAACCCCAGGCACCTGCGCACCGTCGTGCTGAGCGCGTTGCTCACCAGCGAAGAGAGCAGCCGCTCGAACGAGGCGAGCAACGCGTAACCAGATCTGCGAAGCCAGATTCACCCCAACGAATCTCGCCACGATGCCTGCAGTACGCACCGGGAGCGGGCTGCGCCGCTGCCTTTCCTCCTGACGCCTCGCTATCCGCCCCAGTCCCTACCAGCCGCCAGTGCGGCTGGTTCGCTTTGCCCAGGTTTCGGGTAAACCAGAAGGGCAAAACGATGAGGCAGTTCACGAGCGAGAATGCCGCGGAGCACGGGCGACGCGGCGGAGGGTCGCTTCCAGGTCAAGTCGCCAGCCGACGTCGCCCAGCTCTTTATTTCGATAGAGTCTAATAGCTATACACTCGTGGCTCATCATTGGTACAGCGCAACACGGCTCACGGCGACATCGGCGAGGAAGCGGCGGCCGTAGGCGACCACGCCGAGGCGGGTCAGGGCGCTGGCGTCGAGACGCGTGTCGAGCCACTTGGGCTGGAAGGCGGCGAACGGCAGGTCGATGAGTTGCCAGCGTACCTCGGCGACGAAGGGAGCCCAGTAGTACTGTTGCGGCCGGCGGCAGTCGGTTGTCCGTAGGTGGAGCCGATACTCCTCGCCATTGCCCCACACGAGAAGGCGCACGCCAGCGTAGGCGCGGGCATCGAGGGTGCTACCGCGGGCATCGAGCGGCAGCGCAACCTGTACGAAGCCGCCGTTGTTCTCGAGGCGTACCTCGCCGCGCAGGCGCACGCAGCGCTTCCTGTCGATCTCCTCGATCGTCACCTGCTCCTGGGAGATGCCGCCCATCACCTGGTCACTGAACGAGCGCCAGGCCGCCGGTGCATCGGGCAGAGCGAGATCGCTGAGTACGAGCTCGTCTTCAGGCATCTGTTCCTCCTCAGCGGCCTCGTAGGCGCTTCTGTGCCACGCTTAGGGCTCTCGCGACGGGTTCCATCGTTGGGCAGCAACTCCAGGGCCTCGACAAGAGCAGTGAGGCGCTGGGGATAGTCACCGCTCCAGGGTGGTCCGAGCCGTGTCACCGCAAGGAGGAGTGCCGTGACACTCGTTATGATACGGTAGATCGCGCATGGAAGAGGGGCGACGAGCATGGCGGTGGTAGGGCTGGTTGCGGACATCCACGGTGACCTCTCAGGGCTGCGGAGGGCGCTGGCGATCTTCGCCCGCGAGCGTGTTGGTCACCTGATCTGCGCTGGCGACATTGTCGATCGTGGTGCCGATGCCGACGCGATCGTACCCATCCTCGAGCGCCTGGGGGCTACCTGCGTCAAGGGCAACCACGAGCACACGGTGCTGCGCTCGCAGGAGCGCCGGAGGGCCAGTCCGCGGGCGGAGCAGCTTGCCCAGGTGGGGCGGGTGGTGAGTGACGCGACGATCAGGTACATCGCTGCCCTGCCCGACACCGCCAGGCTCACCCTTGTCGACGTGCGTATCCTGGTTGCCCACGGTGCCCCCTGGAGTGACATTGCCAGCGTCTTCCCCGACAGTCGCCAGGCGATCTTCGACCAGCTACGCGAGCGCTACGGTGCCGACACCGACGTGATCGTGCTCGGCCACACCCACCGTCCGATGCAGGTCGACCTCGCCGGGCTGCTCGTGCTCAACCCGGGCTCAGTCTACGGCGTGACGGGCCGTGACAGCGCCACTTGCGCCACCCTCGACCTCGCGACGCGCGCCTTCCGCGTCTTCGAGCTGTCCACAGGAGCAGAGCACCCAGTCCAGCGCACGGCACGCCCATCCGGCCTACTGGCAGACCACGATCAAAAACGGCCACCCTCGGAAGGGTGAACGTGAACGAAGCAAGGCGTGTCGCTCCAACAAGCCAGCGCCGATGGTCGAAATCGACCGCACGCTGGAGCGCGGCCCCAATCTGCTCGACGGCGAAACGCAGCCCTTCGTCGCCATCAAGAGCGCTCAGTTGGCTGCATCCCATTATCTCGCCGGAGCTTATATTGTCGAGGAAGCGAGCGAGCATCACCTGGCGCGCGGTTGGTCGTTCAGGGTGTCGAGGGAGGGCGGAAGCCCGCCGCGGACGAGCTCCGCGCGGAGGGCGCGCACCGCCTGCTCCGCCGCGTCATCGAAGTAGAGCTCAATGGCAAGACCCATCGGTTCGCTCCTTGCGCCAGCGCGTCGCTCCATATGTTGCCCGCTTCAGAGCGCTCATCTGACGCGGTGTTGCCTCTTGCAGCCTGACGCCCTGCCGATGGTGCAGGCCAACCAGTCCGATCGACATTGCACACAAGGCCGGTGTAAAGCTCGGCGAGGCGGAACGGCTTACAAAATTGGCCAAGAACAGGCCCCGAGATTCCGCGTCCGTACGCCGTTGTCCGCAGCGTTTGGCTGTCAACTTGGCTGTCAAACCCATG
>CAZKTU010000452.1:0-2707 GCA_964555675.1 uncultured Oscillochloris sp. | reverse complement strand
GTGCAGCTCGGCGACGCGGAGGTGGTCGGACGCACGAGCGATGCGGAAGCTGATGGAGTTTGGCTGCATAGGTTCTGCGTCGAAGATCTCGCGGGGGCAGGCGGGGCCAGAGGAACGATAGGGTGCTAACAAGCTTCTATGCCACCGTCACCCGGCAGCCGCAGCTCAGGTCGAGGGTGACGGGGGAGGTGAGGGTGCGCCGCTCGTTGCCCGGTGTGTCGTGGTAGACGGCGCCGGTACGGGGGTCAAAGATCAGCACGTCCTGGACCCCATAGGCGAGGTAGAACGGGGCACCGTCTGCCCCGAGGTCCTTCTCCTCGTAGCCGAGGCTGAGCACCTCGACGACAGCGGTGGGGACGATCTCCAGGGCTTCATCGGTGTCCGGGGGCTCCTCGCAGAAGATCGCAAGGTCCGGGCGCTTGATCGAGCGGTCCGGGTCGCCGAAACGGATCAGCGTGTCGGCCAGAGCGAAGCAGCCGCAGCCGGCCGGGCTGCCCGGCGTGGGGCGCAGCGAGCGCTCGATGCGCTGGAGGGCCTTCTGATGGCGGCTGGCCGGCGACGCCTCCCACTTCGTGCGCCCGCGGACGTACTCGAGCCGCACCGGCGCCTTGGCGGCGTCGGTCTGCGCGATGATCTCGGCGATATCGGTCGTGGTGCTCATTGGCATCTTCCGTCTGTTCGGGGAGCCGCCCCTTCTGCAGTATAGCATTGGGTTCGGACGCTCAATATTGGCTAGAGCCGCCGGAGTGTCAGTGTAGCCATTCGCAACAGCTGAAGCCCGGGAAGAAGCCCGTCTCACCGTTCGGGTTGTGACGGGCTCCCAAAGGCCATTCCGGCACCGCTGGCGTTGGCCAGCTCGACTTCGGCGGCGATATAGCCAAAGGCCGCCCAGTTTGTCGTTGCTAGCACGCGCTGAAAGACGTCCCTGGCGCGCTCGGGGTCGCCCTCGACGAGATACCAGTTGCCGACCCCATAGCCTTGTGTCGCCAGGGCCAACTCCGGATCGTCCACGTCGGCTGGCGCGGCCAGGAGCTCCTCAGGGGTCAGCATCCCCTTGTAGAGGAGCAGGCGTCGGTGGTACGAGTCGTCCTCCACCAGGTCCATCGTTGGCGCGATCTGCGCCAGGAGTGCTTCAGCCTCAGTCGTCTTGCCGAGGCGCCGGAGAGTCATCCAGAGCCAGTCGACCGTAGCCGTGAGGCTGTCGTCGTTGTCAGCATACTGGAGGCAGGTCTCGTAGGCCGCCTGGGCACGCTCGAACGAACGCGAGAGGAACTGGGCGAGCCCGAGGTGGTACCAGATGTTGAAGTGCGTCGTGGAGCGGGGCGTGTTGAGCCTGTTCGGTATGCCATCTGGCTCTGGGAGAACAGGCTGTCCTGTGGCCAGTGCTGCGGCCTGCTCCAGATCATCAATCGCCCGGGCAAACTGACGGATCGAGAGGAAGCGATGGCCGCGGTGCCGATAAAGCTGGTGGGCATCGGGGAAGCGCCGGATGCCATCGCTGTAAATGGCGATGGCACGCTGGTACTGAAACAGGTATGCCGCTCGCCGCCCGTACCAGATGGTGTGCTCCAGGCTTGGGTCGCGCTCGTACTCCGCGCGGGCCTCGGCGAGCAGTGCTTCTGCGCGCTGCTGCGCTGCTGCTGGCAGGGACGGGCGGGTGAGCCGTTGGCCGAGCAGCGATAGAACGGTCTCGTCAGGGTTCGATGCCTCCATGAAGCGCTCCTCATCGATGTAACGGGTTACCGGCAGATTCTCGCTGAAGGCGCTGCTCATACGCCTGCTGTGCCCCGTGGCAACCTGCTCTTCCTGATTGCCGGCTGCGATGAACCACTGCCCCTGGTTCGCTGGCGGGCCGAGCAGCGCCTGTTCGAGCGGCCAGGGCGGCCGCTCACGAGTTGCTACGCTCGGCCGAGCTCCTCGGCGACCCGTTGCAGCTGCCCGTTGGGGTCCTCGTCCACCACCCCGCCGTGGTAGCAGACAATCGCCGCGACGTCGAGGGTCGAGAGCGCCCGCACCGACTGGGCCGCCCGGACAGGGTCGGGGGTGAAGGCCGGGTTCGGGCCGAGGAGCCGGCCATTGTCGGCGCGCAGGGCATCGCCGGCGATCAGGGTGCGCGAGCGCTCCAGGAAGAGCGCGACGTGTCCTGGCGTGTGGCCGGGAGTGAAGGTGACCCGCACGCCGCCGGCGAGGTCGAGTCGCTCCCCATCAGCGAGCCGCACATCGACCGGGGTGGGGCGGTAGTGGGCCGCGACCTCGCGCAGCTCGGGCCGCTGTGCCAACGTCTCGGGCAGGGCGAAGCGCGGCAGAAGCGTGCCGTCGATCGCGTCCGCCTCGTCCGCCCCGGCGAGGATCTCGGCCCCACTCAGTCGCGCCAGCTCGGCGAGCGAGCCGATGTGGTCGTGGTCCTGGTGGGTGAGGATGATCCGCCGCAGGTCGCGTAGCTCCAGGCCCAGCTCGGACAGCATGGCCGCGATCGCCGGAGCCTGGCCTGGCACCCCGGTGTCGACGAGGGCCGGACCGTGGGCAGCGTCGGTGATTAGGCTGAGGTGGAAGACGGCCGTCTGGCCGTTCCGCGCGACCGCAAGGGGCACGACGATCAGGTCATCATTCAGGCGCATGCTGCTCCTCTTCACCACGGCGAGTTGGCGACTCCTATCGATAGGGGGCGAAGCGTAGGGCACCGGGGTAATGATGCGCGGCGCGGGCA
>CAZKTU010000451.1:0-2712 GCA_964555675.1 uncultured Oscillochloris sp. | reverse complement strand
GTGGTCGAGGACGAGCCGACGATCGTCGAGGTGGTGGTGCGCTACCTGCAGCGCGAGGGCTTCCGCACCGTCACCGCGGGCGACGGCGAGAGCGCCCTGCGGGCGGTGGCCCGCGAGCGCCCCGACCTGCTGGTGCTCGACCTGATGCTGCCCGGCCTCGACGGCCTCGAGGTGCTGAAGCGCGTGCGCGCCGGCGGCTCGACCCCGGTGCTGATGCTCACCGCTCGCAGCGAGGAGATCGACCGCGTGGTCGGGCTCGAGCTGGGCGCCGACGACTACCTGACCAAGCCCTTCAGCCCGCGCGAGTTGGTCGCCCGAGTGAAGGCGGTGCTGCGGCGCACCCAGGCCCCCGCGCCCGCCGAGGCCGCGGCCGCGCCGCCGGCCCTCGTGGTTGGCGAGCTGCGCCTCGACCCCGGCTCGCGCGAGGTGACCCTGGCCGGCGCCTCGGTGACTCTGACCAGCCGCGAGTTTGACCTGCTGGCCTTCCTGATGCGCCACGTCAACCAGGTCTTCACCCGCGAGCAGCTACTCGACCAGGTCTGGGGCTTCACCTTCGCGGGCGACCTGAGCACGGTCACCGTGCATATCCGCCGCCTGCGCGAGAAGATCGAGCACGATGCCGCCAACCCGACGCGCCTGCAGACGGTCTGGGGCGTCGGCTATAAGCTCAGCGGCTAGGAGAGGGCCAGACCCCGATGCACGAGCAAAGCGTCCCCCTGCCGTCGCGCGCCCAGGGCATGCCCTGGGTCTGGATCGGGCTGGGCCTGGGCCTGGGCCTGGCGGTATTGCTCGCCATCTTCTGGCTGCAGCCGCCCACTGCCGACCTGGCCGCCCTGCTGGTCTCGCTGCTCGCCACCGGCCTGCTCTCGGTCGGCGTCGGCATGGGCGGCATGCGCTGGCTCAGACGCGGCACGGTGCGTATCTGGCTCCAGGTGACCCTGACCTACCTGTTCGGCGTGGCGGTCGCGCTCTGCAACATTTATGTCACCGCCCAGCTGATGTTTCTCTCAACCCACGACCTGCCTCTGCTGGTTCTGCTCATCCTGGTGGCGGCGGTGATCGCGACGGGGCTGGGCATGGCTCTCGCTCAGGTCTTCGCCCAGCGGGTCTCGGCCCTGCACCAGAGCGCGGCGGCGATCGCCACCGGGGACCTGAGCGCGCGCGTGGCGGTTGTGGGCGATGACGAGCTAGCCGCGCTGGCCCGTACCTTTAATTTTATGGCCGACCAGCTGGCGGCGGGGGCGGCCGAGCGCGAGCGCCAGGAGGGGCTGCGACGCGAGATGGTCGCGGCGATCTCGCACGACCTGCGCACGCCCCTGGCCTCACTGCGGGCGCTGACCGAGGCTCTGGCCGACGGGGTGGTCGACGACGAGGCGACCGTCGCGCGCTACTACGAGACCATGCGCGCCCAGATCGGCCAGCTCAACCAGCTGATCGAGGACCTTTTCGGCCTGGCCCGCCTCGACGCGGGCGTGGCCGAGCTCGAGCTCCAGCCCGTCTCGCCGGCCCAGCTGATCGACGACGCCCTGGCCGGCCACTCGCCCCAGGCCGCCGCCAAGGGGGTACGTCTGGAGGCGCGGGTGGCACCCGGCCTGGTGGCAGTCCTGGCGGCGCCTCAGCAGATCACGCGCGTGCTCGATAATCTGCTGGTCAACGCCCTGCGCCACACGCCTAGCGGCGGCCTGATCACGGTCAGCGCCGCAGCCCTGCCCGAGGGCGGCGTGCTGATCGAGGTGGCCGACAGCGGCGAGGGCATCGCGGCCGAGGATCTGCCCAAGGTCTTCGAGCGCTTCTATCGCGGCGAGAAGTCGCGCTCGCGGGCCAGCGGTGGGGCGGGGCTGGGGCTGGCGATCGCGCGCAGTATCGTCGAGGCCCACGGCGGCACGATCGCGATTACGAGCGCGCCGGGCCAGGGGGCGACGGTCCGCTTTACCCTGCGCGAGGCGCCCGAGCGCTAGGGCATGTTTCAGGGAAACCGAACCGCAAGGGTGGCTGGATAAAGCTCTTCCATACCACCCCGCCGAAACTTGCCGCGTCGCGCTCTTCGCCGCTGTCGGGGGCGGGGGAATGGAGCCTGCGGCATACTTATTGCGTTGTGGCAGACTCGTTATGCCTGAATAGCGAGGAGCCTCAGATGAGTAACCCCAAGCCAAGTGCTCAACCCGCCGCACCCGAAGAAACCGGGGCGCGGGTCTATGATACGGCGACGCCTGCCACCGCGAACAAGCTAGAGCCGGGCGTGTACGATGCTCCGTCACCTGCCAGTGGTCTGCCGATCGGCCTGATCATCGGGATCGTTGTCGCCGGAATCATCATCGTCTTCCTCCTCTTCCAGTTTGTATTCTAGTTGCCCCTCGCGCTTCGCGTTTGCCCCGCCTCTCACGCCCCGGGTAGCTCTTCACCCGGGGCGCATAGGTTTGGACATCTGCCACGGCGCGTTCTCGGATGAGCGAGCGTCTACGGTCAGCATCCCGATGAGGTTAGTAGCATGGACTTTCACCGCGCCCTGGTGATCATGAACCCGGTCGCCGGGCAGCACGACCCTGCCAAGACGTGCGCCTTGATCGAGCAGCGCTTCGCTCGCGCGCAGGTCGCCTACGAGATCCGCGAGACGCAGGAGGCCGGTGACGCGTTGCGCTGGGCCCAGCATGCGGCCAGCGACGGCTTTGACATGGTGGTTGTCTCGGGTGGCGACGGCACGATCATGGAAGC
>CAZKTU010000450.1:0-2719 GCA_964555675.1 uncultured Oscillochloris sp. | reverse complement strand
CGGCTGCTGCTCTTGCGCCACACCCTGCGGCGCCTGCCACAGAGCTACCGCCACCATACCCAATACCAGAGCGCCGACCGCCCCGAGCACCCAGGCCGACAATACATTGCGTCTCATAGCTATCCCTCGCACCAGCTTGTGGCGACCTTGCCGGTCAAATTATGAAAACCATTGCCAATCGGACCCTATTGTACTACGGCTCATGCCTTTTTGCGAGTAGGAAAAAGGTCTTGTAATGTGTAAAGCCTCGGCACAATGTGCCGAGGCTCTACGCGGGTCGAGTGGGGGGCGATTAGCGGATCACGAGGGGCGCATACACATCGACCCGATCCAGCTGACTGACCGGGATATCGATGCGCAGGATCTTCTCGGTGGGGTTTCCGGCCCCATCGAGGAAGCGCACATAGACGAAGTAGTCCTCGCCGGGCACCCGCTGGTCGGGGGTGAGCCCGATCGTCAGGCTCCAGTCCTGGATAGTCACCCGATAGTCGGTGCCGCCATTGGTGACGTTCGGCACGGCGACGCTGGGCGGCGCCTTGATCACGGTCCAGGTCAACTGGCTGGCCGGGTCGCTGACCGGCTCGATCGCATTGGCCAGCCAGACGCCCCAGAACTGGCGATTGGGGTCGGCGTCGCCGGTCGCCCGGTAGGTGGCGTCGCGCAGGTTGATATTGGTCAGGATCAAGTCCTGGAGCACATCGCCCTTGCGGTCAGGGCTGGCCGCCACCGTGCCCGGGGTGTCGGGGTTGAGCACCGGGATATCCTCGTCGATCGTGACGGTGAAATCGAAGTTGCGATTGTTACCCGCGCCGTCGCTGACCTGCACGGTGAAGGGCACCGGACCAGGCTTCAGGTTGGCCAGGTTCGGTAGAGCCACCACGCCTTCAAAGCCCGAGGCGCCCATCTGGTAGGTCGTCTCGAGCGCATTGGGCGACGAGCCGACGCTCAGCGTGGTCAGACCGTTACAGTCGCTCAGGGCATTGACGTCGAGGTAGACCAGCGGCACCCTGGTGTAGAACGGATCGCCGCCCGGCGCGCCCGACACCCCGGTGAGCTCGGCAGTGGCGGCGGTGGCGCGCGAGTAGGCGTTACCAAGGTTGACCGTCGCCTCGACCACGCCGTCGATCTGCACGGTGACGCTGCGAGCGCGTGTCTCGACCAGGTTGGTCGCCGTATTGCGCAGCTGCGTGTACAGCGTGCTCGCCTCACAGGTCGTACTGCTGAGGATCTCCTCGGGCACCGGCACGCGGATCGTGGCGCTGTAGGGCTGCCACGGGTCACTATTGGCCGGCACCCGGTTCCAGGCATAACGCACCTGGTTGGGCGAGCCGACCACATTGCGGAAGGTGACAGCCACGGCATTATCAGTGTTGCGCCGGGCCCGGGCGATGCCATTCTCGACCACCGGCTCGCCGCCGAAGGTGATCACATTCGACTGGAAGAGCGAGTAGCGGGTGCGCAGGCCAGCGCCGGTGAACTCTTCGCTCACGACGTGGTTGTATGCGCCGTCGGCGGCGCTGCCGAAGCCGCGCGAGTTGAAGAGCGCCCCGCCGTCGCCCGAGGCGACCGGGCCGACCGGAGCGGCATTGAGCGCCTTGAAGGCGTAGAAGATCTGGTTCTCGCCGCCCGGCTGGGCCAGCCAGGTGAAGTGCAGATTGCCGGTCTCGTCGGCGTTCACGCTGGTCGTGCCGGTGATCTTGCCGCCGGCGAGGCGCGAACGGGGCCAGCTGCCGTCGGCGGCCCGCTCAGAGTAGAAGATGCCCGAGTTGCCGCCGCTCTCGGCGACGCCGCGCCAGGCCGCGTAGACCTTGCCGTCGGGGCCGATCGAGACCGAGGAGTCGGCGTAGTCGGCGCTCAGGGTGGTGATGCGCTGGACATTGAAGGCGCCACCGTTCCAGAGGCCGACGAAGATCTGCAGGCGGCCGCCGGCCCCCGCGGTGAAGGTGATCGCCATCGCGCCGTTGGGGCCGCCGGCGAGGCCGATCGGCGAGTCGAAGGCCACGTCCTCGCTCACATTGCGCGCGCTCGACCAGTTGACCCCGCCGTCGCTCGAGAAGCGGTAGCGGATGGGCCGGTCGGGGTCGCGCCAGGCCACGAAGATCTGGCCGTTGCTGCTCACGCCCACCTCGGGCTTGACCGGGAAGGCCGAGCCGCGGTCGACGGTGCGGGTCGGGCCCCACGAGCCGGCGCTATTGCGCTGGCGCATGAAGATCGTGCGCGAGCCCTGGTTGACCCAGGCCGCGTAGATCGAGCCGTCGGGGCCCTTGGCGATCGAGGTGGTCGAAAAGTCGGGCTGGCCCTCGGCCGGGCCGAGATTGACCGGAGCGGGGAAGCTATTGGCCGTCGCGGCCTTCGTCCAGACATAGGCCGCGGTGCGGTTGGCGTTGCCTGAAACATGGACCGTATTGTTGCCCGCAACGACGTGGGGGAACTTCACGTCATTCGAGTTGGGAACCAGCAGCTCGGCGATCAGGCGCAGGCCGGAGTCACTCTGGGCCTGGGCCGCGGGCGACCCTGGGGCCGCTAGCGTGGCGGCGAGCATCGCGAGGCTACACAGCGCGATGATGGTCTTTCGCAGCATGGATCCTTATCCTTCTGGCGGGGGCCGGGCCGGCGTCGTGGTCGAAGGCCCCCGCGGTGACTATCCTGAGTGTTCGCCAGGGCCTAGGGAGCGACGACGGAGAAGTCGTCGAAGAGGATGCCGCCGATAGCGCGCGTG
>CAZKTU010000449.1:0-2724 GCA_964555675.1 uncultured Oscillochloris sp. | reverse complement strand
TTATTCTCGTCGTCGTGCCCCGAGCCGCTCGGCAGCACCTGGCAGAGGCTCTCGCCCGCCGGCCGCGGCCAGATGTCCGTCTCTCTGGCCGTGGTCGGGCTCAGCAGGACGTCGGTCTCGCAGTACCAGTCGGTGACGAAGACCGCGGCGAGCTGCGCGGCGACCGGCCCGGACGCGCGCGCCACCAGCTCGTCGTAGTACATGCCGTCTTTGCGGAAGTAGTTGCGCCGGATCAGGTTCATCGAGCCGGTGTAGGCGATCTGCCCGTCAATCACCACGATTTTGCGATGGTTGCGCAGGTCGGGCCGCGACCATTGGCCGTCGAAGAGCCTGAGGGGCAGGATGCGCTGGTAGCCGAAGCCCGACGCGCCGAGCCCTGCGTCGGTGGTCTTCGTCGTGGGGTAGCCCTTCGAGCCGACATCGTCGAGCATGACCCGCACGACCACCCCGCGGGCCTGGGCCCGTTCGAGGGCCTGAAAGACCTCCTCGGTCTCGTCGTCGCGGCTGACGATGTAGAACTGAACATGGACATAGTGCTCGGCGCGGTCGATATCCTCGACCATGCGCCTGAAGACGTCGGCGTACGCGGGGAGGACCTCGACCCTGTTGCCGCCGAAAGCGGGCATGCCGCCCAGCTCGGCGCTCAGGTTCGCATAGGGGCGGTGATGCTCAGGCACATGGGGCGCCAATAGCTCGCCGAGCTCGGCGCTGCCCTGGGCCGTCTCGACGGCCCGCGCCACCAGTTCGTCCATTTTGCGCTGCTTGAGGCGGCGCGCCAGGGGCAGCTTGGGGCTGCCGATCAGCCAGAAGATGATCAGGCCCGGCAGGGGGAAGAGGAAGATCAGCATCAGCCAGGCCGTGGCCGACGAGGGCTTGCGGTTGGGCGGCACGAAGTAGAGGCCCAGCAGGATGAAGCCGAACCAGGCGAGGATCCAGATGATGGTGGCGATGTTCAGCCATGTCATAGCGGCAGCCCGAGATATGGCGCGGTGGATATCTGGCTAGACGGCGTCGGCCTGTGGGGTGTCACAGGCGCGCCCTCAGCCGCCCGCGACGAAGCGCTCGGTCAGGGCGGCCACCTGCTCGTAGCGGGCCCGCACATCGGCCAGTACGGCGTCGTCGACGGCGGTGGCGTTGCGGTAGACCTGCTTGTCGAGCATGCGGCCCTTCTCGCCCCCGGGCCAGATGCGCCACGAGTCATTGTCGATCACGTCGGCCACCAGCAGCTCGCCCCCGGCGCGCCCGAACTCGATCTTCAGGTCGACCAGGGTCACGTCCTGGGCCGCCCAGGCCGCCTCGAGCAGCCCGAAGACGCGCCGGGCCAGGGCGCTCATGGCGCTCACCTCGGCGGCCGAGGCGTAGCCGGTGAGGTCGATCTGCACCTCGCTGATCAGCGGGTCGTGGGCCGCGTCGTCTTTGAGGAAGAACTCGACCAGGGGCGGCTCGAAGCGCTGGCCCTCGGCCGTCTCGGGGTGGCGGCGCAGGTACGAGCCGGTGGCCAGACGGCGCGTGACTACCTCGAGCGGGATCATCTCGCAGCGCCGGGCCACCGTGACGGTCGGCTCGGGCGCGCTCACGAAGTGGGTGGGCACGCCCGCCCTGTTCAGCAGGGCGAAGACGTTGGCCGTGGTGCGCCCCGCCAGGGCGCCCTTGCCGGGGATCTCGCTGCGGCGGGCCCCATCGCCGGCGGTGATGCCGTCCTTATGCACCAGAATGACCAGCTCGGGGTCGTCGGGGTGGGCGTAGACCAGTTTGGTCTTGCCCTCGCTCAGCCTGGGTCCGTAGGTCATTGGGGCCTCCTTTGTGCGGCTACAGCGCGATCGAGAGCTCGTGCTGCTCGTCGGCGACCACGAAGCCCGAGCGCAGGAAGGCGGGGGTGAGTGGGCTCGCGGCGGGCTCGTTGATGCTGGTGATCGCCGCGGCGCGGGCCTGCAGGGCGGCCAGCATACGCCTGGCGGCCGGCTCGTCGCGGGCGCCGAAGTCGGCCAGGCGCAGGGCGGTGTCGTCGCCGCCGACGATGGCGTAGGCCGCCAGCTCGTCGCCCTCGTACAGGGCCAGGCCGCGCAGGTCGGGCAGGGCGAGGATGGCCCCGGGCTCGCGCTGCCAGGCCGCGTACGCCGAGGGCATGCCTGCGGGGTGACCCGGGTGGAGCGCCGCGAAGTGGCCGAGGACCAGCTCGTCGACCGGCGTCTCGACCAGGGGCGCGGGGGGCGGCGGCTCTTCGTCGCCCAGGCGCCAGCTCAGGATGAGCAGCCGGCGCGTGATCGCCATGCCGGCGGCCTGGTAGGTGTGCAGCGCCGCCGTGTTGCGGGTGAGGACCTCGAGGGCCAGGCTGCGGGCGCCCGCCTCGCGGGCCTGCCTGAGCAGCTCGGCGGCCAGCAGGTGGGCGTAGCCGCGCCCGCGGTGGGCCAGGGTGATGCCGAAGCCGCCGCACCAGGCCCGCGCGCCGCGGCGGGCCAGCAGCGCCACGCCCGCGGGCTCGCCCGCGACCCGCAGCACCAGCGAGCGCAGCAGGTCGATATCCTCGACCGCGACGCGGCGGGCCAGCACCGCCGCCGTGGTCACGCCGGGGTAGAAGTAGGCCTCGAACGAGCGGGTGAACAGGTCGGCCAGGGCCTCGAGCGAGAGGGCCGCGGCGGGGGTGAAGGAGATCGTCATAGGTTCTCTCAGACCAACCGCACGCCCGCCTCGGCGCTGACCGCGCCGACCAGGCGGGCCTCGGGG
>CAZKTU010000448.1:0-2728 GCA_964555675.1 uncultured Oscillochloris sp. | reverse complement strand
GCCATCTCGGCCACGGTGGCCAGGTGCTGCTGGCCGTCCATCCAGATCGTGTCGCCCGTCGCGTCGCTGCCGGGGGTGGCCCCGTCGGCGTTGATCACCTCGATATGGACCTGATCGTCGAGGGTGGCCACGAAGTAGGCCAGCTCGCCGCCCGCCAGAGGCCGCCTGTAGTAGGCGACCCGCCCGTCGGCCACGGCCTCTTGCAGAGCGCTCGCGCTGTTGAAGGCGGCCAGCTGCTCGTGCCCAGGGATGACCGGCAGCGCGTTGCCCGAGAGCGGCTGCATCTTGCTGACCAGGGCGTTCTGGGCGGCGGCCGGGGCCAGGCCGCTCGGCAGCGACCAGCGCGACAGCACCGCAGGCGAGCCCTGCACCCCCTGGATAATCAGGTACAACAGGGCCGCCGGGATCAGCAGGAAGGCCAGGTTACGGACGGCGCGCAGCGACATGAGCAGTTCTGGCCCGCACACCCCGGGCGGGCAGGCGGTACAATAGCGGAAGATACTCGCTGTATTCTACACAATAATCGCGTCCCGTGTTAGTATAGCACAAAAGTGCTAACCAAGGAGACGTGGATGTCGCGCCGCCATCTGGCCGCCCTGCTCATCACACTCAGCCTCCTGGCGCCCTCGGCGTCGGTCGAAGCCCAGCGCGCCGACGGGCTCGACCAGCCCCTGGCCGCCGCCAACCAGTGCGGCCCCGGCGACGGCTCCGAGACCCACTTCACCATCGCCGCCACCGGCGACACCTTTCCGCACGAGAATATTCAGGCCGTGGGCGAGAGCCAGGGCTACGACGTGCTCTTCGACTATGTGCGCCCCTATCTCAAGGCCGCCGACCTGGCCTACACCAACTTCGACGGGGCCATGCTCGCGGGCTCGGCCTACACCGGTTACCCCAATTTCAACTTCAACCCGGCCCTGGCCACGGCCCTGAAGAACGCCGGCATCGGCCTGGTCTCGACCGCGAATAACCATATCCTCGACCGCGGACCGGCCGGCGTCGACGCCACCCTCGGCGTGCTCGAGGCCAGCGGCATCCTTCAGCACGGCGCGGTGCGCAGCGACGCGAGCGAGCGCCCCGCCTATCTGCCGCTGACCCTGACCAGGGGCGATGCCAGCCTGCGCTTGGGCTTTATCTCGGCCACCTGGGGCACCAACGGCATCGAGGACCCCAACAGCCAGATCAACCTGCTCTACCAGGGCAACAGCTACGGCGGCCAGGGCGGGGTGCGCCAGAGCATGCTCGACGCGGTGGCCCTGGCCGCCGCCGAGACCGACCTGGTGGTGGTGGCGGCCCACTGGGGCTATGAGTACCAGTTCTACCCCCACGAGAGCCAGCTCGACGCCGCCCGCCGCCTGGCAGAGGCCGGGGCCGATATCATCCTGGGCGCCCAGCCCCATACGCTCCAGCCGGTCGACATCATCGACACCGGCGGCCGCAAGACCCTGGTGATCTACTCGCTGGCCAACTTCCTCGCCTCGCAGGGCGCCTTCCAGGCCCAGTACTACTCGGCCACCTCGGTGATCTTCTATGTGGGCCTCGCCCGCGCCGCCGACGGCACGGTGCGCGTCACCGGCTACCGCTACCTGCCCACCATCCACGTCGACGGCGATACCAGGCCCGCCCCCATCCAGCCCGGCTCGTACGACGATGTGATCGGCCACGTGCGCACCATCCTGCGCGACCCCGGCGGCGCGCGCCAGGTGCCCGTCGAGCCGCCCGCCGAGGGCGCCCGCATCGAGGTCTGCCCGCCCCTCGCCCTGGCCGAAACCCCGGAGACCCCGATTACAGGCGACTTCGCCCAGCATTATGTCACCCTGGGCGGCACGGCGGCGCGCCCGCTGACCGACGCGATCAACGTGCTCGGCCTGCCCCTCGGCCCCGCCGCCGTAGAGCCCGCCGGCGACTGCGCCACCCCGGTGCCCGTGCTCTACACCGAGCGCCAGCGCCTCGAGCTGCACGCCGGCGAGCCCTGGCCCTACCGCGTCGCGGGCTCGCAGCTGGGCGCCCACGCCTTCGCGCAGCGCTACCCCGGGGTCACCGCCGAGCGCCGCACCGACCTCGCCGCCGCCGACGCCTTCGCCGAGAGCCGCTTCCGCAGCTTCTACGAGCAGTATGGTGGCCTGGCCGTCTTCGGCTACCCGATCTCGGGCCCGCTCAACGAGGACCACCCCGAGACCGGGGTGCCCACCACGGTGCAGTACTTCGAGCGGGCCCGCTTCGAACTGGCCCCCGACGCGGCCCCCGGCGCCCCGCTCACCGAGCAGGTGCGCCTCGGCTTGCTCGGGCGCGAACTGCTGGCCGCGGGCGGGGCCGCGGCCCTCTGCGCGGGCGCCCCGGCCAGCGCCCTGGCCGCCGATGCGCCCGCCGCCTCGGCTCAGGTCGCCGAGGTCGCCACCCGCCAGGGCCCGCCCGCCCTCAGCAGCGAGGATCTGGCCCTGGTCACGGATGTGGCCGCCCAGGTGGCCGACGGGGCCAGCGGCTGGATCCCCATCCTGGCCGTGGCCGCTCTGGCCGTGGCCATCCTGGCCCTGGCCGGCTTCGCTCTCTCAGATTGGCAGAGCTATAAGCGCCGCGGCACGCGACGCGGCTACCGCCATCGCCGCAGCGCCTACGAGCGCTTCGCCCCGCCCCCCAGCCCCGAGGCGGCAGGCGCCGCCCCGACACAGAAGGCCGCCAGGGGCGAGGCGCGCAGAGCCACCCAGCGCCCCCGGCCCGCAGCGCCCGC
>CAZKTU010000447.1:0-2742 GCA_964555675.1 uncultured Oscillochloris sp. | reverse complement strand
TTGGTCTTTCGTCCTTGGTCTTTCGTCCCCGACTCCACGCGAACTTCTGCTACCATTGGTCTTTCGTCCTTGGTCTTTCGTCCCCGACTCCACCCGAACGTCTGCTACCATTGGTCTTTCGTCCTTGGTCTTTCGTCCCCGACTCCACCCGAACGTCTGCTACCCAACGCTCAGCCCTTCGCAAAATCGCCCAAACCCTGTAACATGCAGCTACCCGTCGGGACAGAGACATGCGCTGTGGGCGCGGCCTGTAGTGTGAAGGAAGAGATTATGGGCGAAGCTGATGCCGCCGAAGAGCTGGCCTGCCGCGAGCTCGTCGAGCTGGTGACCGAGTATCTTGAGGGGGCCCTGCCCGCCGCCGAGCGGCTGCGCTTCGAGCAGCACCTCGCCGAGTGCCCCGGCTGCCGCGCCTACCTCAACCAGGTGCGCCTGACGGTGCAGACCCTGGGCGGCCTCGATCCCGCGCAGCTGACGCACGAAGAGCGAAGCCAGCTGCTCGGGCTGTTCCATAACTGGCGCGACTCGAGCGACGCCTGATATGCTATAGTTCCTCTATCCGCTCTCTTCGAACGAAATGGACCATGAGCCAGCGCGCGCATCTCGTCTCCATCCCGGCCGACGTTCGCGAGCTCGAGCAGCTCCGTCAGTTCTTCGAGGCTGCCGCAGCCCAGCTCGGCGTCGACGGCGAGGGCGCGGCCGACCTGCTCCTCGCCCTCAACGAGGCCGCCACCAATATCATTGTCCATGGCTACAAGGGTCGGCCCGGTACGCTCGAGCTTCAGATTACCCCGGTCGGCGCGGACCTGATGCTGCAACTGCGCGATCGCGCGCCGCTCTTCGACCCGACCACGGTGCCGCCCCCGCGCACCGACCTGCCGCTCGAGCAGCGCCGCCTCGGCGGCATGGGGGTCCACCTGACCCGCCACTTTACCGACGAGCTACGCTACAGGGTCACGCCCGAGGGCGGTAACGAACTCATCCTGGTGAAGCGCGGGGTTCTGGCAGACCCTGCGAAGGAGAGCTCCAGTGGAACTGACAGTTGAGCAGGTAGACGGTCCCGTCCCCGTGACGATCCTGGCCCTGGTCGGCAAGCTCGACGCGAGCAACTACGAGACGGTCGTCGCCCGAGGCCAGGCCCTCTATGAGGCCGGCACGCGCAACCTGCTCTTCGACCTCAGCGGGCTCAGCTTCATGGGCAGCTCGGGCCTCGTCGCCCTGCACAGCGTGACCATGCTGATGACCGGCGACCGGCCGATCGACCTCGAGTCGGGCTGGGCCGCGATCCGCTCGATGGGCGAGACCCAGGCCGGCGGCCCTCAGCCGCGCGTGAAGCTGCTCAGCCCCCAGCCCAAAATCGCGCAGATGCTCAATGTCACCGGCATGGACGCGTACTACGCGATCTTCACCGACCGCGAGGCGGCCATCGCCTCGTTCGGGTGAGGCTCGCCACGAGGTCTGACGTGGCCCAGCAGCTCGCCCCCAGCCCCGCTGAGGCCGAGGCGCTGATCCGCCGTGCGCCGATCTTCGCCGACCTGGCGCCCGACGAGCTGACCCGGCTCACGGCCACCCTGCGCCTGCTCAGCTACCCGGCCGGCGCCCTGCTCTTCATCGAGGGCGATAGCGGCGACCGTATGTTCATCGTCCTGGCCGGCAGCGTGGCGATCATCAAATCCCTCGGCACGATCGACGAGCGCCTGGTCAATCTGCGCGGCGCGGGCGAGTTCATTGGCGAGATGAGTCTGCTCACCGGCGAGGGCCTGCGCACCGCCAGCGCCCGCGTCGAGGCCGACGTGCACCTGCTCGAGCTCACCACCGTCGACTTCGACGCCCTGCTGCGCAGCATGCCCCTGCTGTCCTACAGGATGCTCAAGGTGCTCAGCCGGCGCCTGCGCGACGCCCACGACCACACCATCCGCGACCTCCACGTCAAGAACGCCACCCTCGCCCAGGCCTACGAGGAGCTCAAGGCCGCCCAGGCCGAGCTCGTCGCCCAGGAGGCTCTGCGCCGCGACCTGCGTCTCGCCCGCACGATTCAGCAGAGTATGCTCCCCCGGGCCCTGCCCAGCTTGCCCGGGGTCGAGCTAGCCGTGCGTATGCTGCCCGCGCGCGAGATCGGCGGCGACTTCTACGACCTCTTCCCCCTCGAGGGCGGGCGGCTCGGCATCGCCATCGGCGACGTCTCGGGCAAGGGCATCCCGGCCGCGCTCTACATGGGCCTCGCCAGCAGCCTGCTGCGGGCCGGGGCCAGCAACAGCGCCACCCCCGAAGCCGCCCTGCGCCTGCTCAACCAGAACCTGCTCGAGCGCGGCGCTCCGAGCATGTTCGTGACCCTGATCTACGGCGTGCTCGACCCGGCCGCCCGCAGCTTCAGTTATGTGCGCGCCGGCCACGAGCGCCCGATCGCCTGGGACGCCGCGGGGTCGCGCTTGCCGGTCGCCCAGGGTCGGGCCATGCCCCTCGGCCTGTTCGCCGAGCCCGCCCTCGAGAGCGGCAGTATCGCTCTGAGCCCGGGCGCCGGTCTGCTGCTCTACACCGACGGGGTCACCGAGGCCCAGAACGCCGACGACGAGCTGTTCGGCGACGAGCGCCTCGAGCTGGCTCTGGCCGACGCCGCCGGCCTCGCGCCCGATACGCTGTGCGACCGCATCTGCGCAGCCGTCGCCGCCCACCAGGGCGCCGCGGCTCAGGCCGACGACCTGACCATGGTGGCGCTGCGGATGGGCCTTGTTCGGGACGAGCAGC
>CAZKTU010000446.1:0-2761 GCA_964555675.1 uncultured Oscillochloris sp. | reverse complement strand
GGATGACGGCGTAGGGGTCGGCGAGGCCGGTGGCGATGCTGAGCATCAGCTTGAGGAAGAACTCGTCGCGCTGGTGCTCGCTCTCGACGGGGGCGCTGAACCAGCGGGCCAGCTCGTCCTGGCCGGCGGGAGTGATGGCAAAGATCTGCTTCTCGGGCCCGCTGTCCTGCTCGACGCGCTCGGGGGAGATCAGGCCGCCCTCCTCGAGCCGGCCGAGAGTGGAGTAGACCTGGGCGGGCTTCAACGCCCAGAGCTCGCGCCCGCCGGCGATGGCCTCGAAGGCGGCGTGGAGGTCGTAGCCGTGGCGGGGGCGCTGGGCGAGCAGCCCGAGCAGCGTGTTGCGTACCGACATCCACACTCCTCACCGGGTTACTAGTTTCTGGCTTAACTATAAACCTGGTGAGTAGTTCTGTCTAGCCCCTCTTTTGACGGATCATTGGGGCTACTCGCCCGAGGCGAGCGCGCGGCGCAGCCGCAGGTAGAGCAGGAGGACTAGGGCGGTGCTGACGAGCCACGACCCGGCCACCCACAGCCAGGGGCTCTCCCCGGCCTGGAGGGCCCAGACTGCGCGGGCGAGCTGGTAGGTCGGCAGCAGGGAGAGCGGCGCCTGCCACTGCTCCGACAGGAAGCGCGACACCAGCGGCGCCGCCAGGACCGCGCTTGCGGCCTTGAGCAGGGCGAGGCCCTGCACCTTGTTGCGGGCCAGGGCTGCCAGCGCCAGCGCCGCCACAGGCGCGAGGGGAGCGGCAGCGATGGCGGCCAGGAGCGCCCCCGCAACCGTCAGTCCGGCGCCGCCCGCAACGGCAATCGCCGCCAGCGTAACCGCAGCCGCGACGACCGCCGGCGCGGCGAGGCGGTAGGCGACGTAGGCGGCCAGCGGCAGCGGCGTGACCCGCAGGGCCAAGAGCGTACGGTCGTCGCGCTGGTCGAGCAGCAGGAAGCCCACCGTCGCGCCCGCCAGCAGCGGGGCCATCCCCACCACCACATAGCCCGCGAGCGGCGCCAGGAGCCAGCCGAGGTCCACACCAACGATCTCGCCGACCCTGGGGAGCACGAGCGGCAGGACAAGGCGCACGGCCAGGGCCACGGCCAGCGGCAGGACGGCCATCCAGCGCAACAGCGGGTCGGCCAGCAGGCTCGCGGCGTCCATCGCGCCCAGGGCGCGAAATGATGTTACGCGGATCATGCGTCGCTCTCCTGCTCGCCGGCGCGCCAGCCGGCGCACAGCGGCGAGTCTAGTTGGCCTGTAGCTGCCGCCTATAGGCACGCACCGCAAGTGCGAGGGCCGCCGTTGTCCAGGCGAGGCTCAGGGCGAGGCTGAGGGCCGGCTCCCACGTGGGCACAGGCGTCACGCCGGCCCGCATAAGCGCAAGTGGGCCCTGCAACGGGTGGAGCCAGAGCAGCGGGCTGCGCCACCCCAGGACATCGGCGAGCAGCGGCGCCAGCAGCAGGGCCAGCCAGGGCACCGACGGCAGCAGGAACTCGCTGACCGATGCCCGCCCGACGGCTGCCGTATAGCCCGCCAGCGCGAGGATGGCCGCGGCGAGGCCGGCGCCCGCGGCCACCGCCAGCACCCCTGGTACGAGGCCGAGAAGCAGTAGCCCCACCGCGGCATGCTGGGCCGCGCCGAGCAGCGCGAGCGTACCTGCGCGGGCGACCAGGTACTCAGCGGGCCGCAGCGGCGTGACGAAGCGGCTCATGGCGCTGCCCTCGGCGCGCTCCAGCAGAGTCAGGGCGGCGCTGAAGTAGAAGGCCGTCACCGCCAGCGTGTTCAGGGTCAGGGCCGGCAGCAGACGTGCAACACCCCCAGCCGGGATGGCGCTCAGACCGGCCAGGGTCACCACCAGGACGAAGCTGGTGGCAGTGTAGAGCCCGTTGCGAGCCTGGAGCTCGACGTCGCAGCGGGCCGTGCTCAGCAGCCGCCTCATGCCAGGTTCCTCCCCGTCACCGCCAGGAATACATCCTCGAGCGTCGCCTCACGGCTGTGGAGCGTCTGCACGGCGTCTTCCCGGAGCACCCGCTGGAACGCCTCGTTATCGCCCAGTCCGTCGAGCGGGAAATCGGCCACCTGAGGCGTTCCCCGGCCATACTCGACACGGACCCCCGGGGCGCCGTAGCGCAGCCGCAGCGCCCGCGGCGTGTCGACTTGGGCGATACGCCCGTCCACGATCAGCGCCACCCGGTCGCAGAGCTCGTCGGCCAAGGCCATGTTGTGGGTGGTGAGCAGCACGGCCCGGCCCTCATCGCGCTGGGCCCGGATCAGCGCCTTCACCCGCGACGCGCTCAGGGGGTCCAGGCCGCTCGTCGGCTCATCGAGGAAGAGCAGGTCGGGCCGGTGCAGCAGCGCGCGGGCGACCCCGAGTCGGGTTTGCATCCCCTTCGAGAAGCGCTCCACCGGCGTGTCGCCGTCCTCCGCCAGATCCAGCGAGGCCAACAGCTCCTCCGGCCGCCTTGTCGGGCCGCGGTAGAGCGCGGCGAAGTACTCCAGGTTGCGGCGGGCGCTGAGCCGCTGGAAGTGGGTGGGGAGCTCGAAGGCGACGCCGACCCGCTCGAAATAGTCCGCGCCCCAGGCGGCCAGGTCGCGCCCGAAGGCCCGCACCGAGCCCCGGTAACCGCTCAGCAGCTTGATCAGGATCTTCTGGGTGGTGGACTTGCCGGCACCGCTCGGCCCCAGGAAGCCGAAGACCTCGCCGGGCGCGACGTGGAAGTGCAGCCCGCTCACTGCGGGTACCGCGGTGCCCGGGTAGGTATATGAGAGATC
>CAZKTU010000445.1:0-2775 GCA_964555675.1 uncultured Oscillochloris sp. | reverse complement strand
TGCGCCCTGCACCCATGACAACCCGAGCCCGCCCTCAGGTGCGCCTGGTCAGCAGCACCCCGGCGATAATCATGGCCGCGCCCACAGCCTGCAACCAGGTCGGCGCCTCGCCGAGCACGGGCCAGGCCACCAGGGTCGCCACCATCGGGATCGCGCAGCCAAAGATCGCGGTCTTGTTGCTCCCGGCGACCCTGACGCTGTTATTCCAGAGCACATAGGCGACCACGACGCTCAGCACGGCCGAGTAGAGCAGGCCGCCCCAGGCTCCCGCGCTGACGGCGCTCCAGTCGGTCGCGAGCAGCTGGGGCAGCCCCAGCAGCACCAGGGCCGGCGTGCCGGTGATCGTCGTCCAGGTGGTGATCGCCAGGGGCGAGAGCCCCGCGCCCAGCGAGCGCACCCCCAGCGTATAGATCGTCCAGCTGACCGCGCAACCGAGCAGCAACAGATCGCCCGTCAGGCCCGCCGGCGTGAAGTGCAGGCCGCGCGCGCCCAGGATCAGGGCCACCCCGCCGATCGCCAGGACAATCCCGGCCACCGCCGGGCGACTGAGGCGCTCGATGCCGAGGGCGGCCCCCGCCGCCGCCACGAGCGCCGGGGCCGTGGCGATGATCAGAGCGGCATTGGCCGCCGTGGTATAGGTCAGCCCCAGCAAGAAACAGAGCTGGTAGACCGAGTTGCCGACCACGCCGAGCACGATCAGCTTGCGCAGCGAGCCGGGCGGCAGACGCGTCGGGCCCTCGACCGCCCGCAGCACCGCCCAGAGCAGCGCGCTGGCGATCAGAAAACGCGTCGCCGCGAAGGCCAGCGGGGGGATCGCCTGTAGTGTGATCTTGGTCACGCTGAAGTTCGCGCCCCAGATCAGCACCACCACGATCATCGTCAGGTCGGTCCGCGAAAAGCCAGGGAGCGCCGTGGGTCGCTGGGCGCTGGTCGGTGCAGCCATGAAGTCTCCGCCTTGTCACTGGAGTAGCCCACCCTATCGTAGCACCAGGGCCGGGCTGGACATAGAGACAATCGGCGGAGGTTGCTATTTCTTTACGCCATGGCCCACGATTGAAGCATCGCGCCACAGCGGCGACATGTATACTGAGAGGCTACAGCAACGTGGCTGCCGACCGGCCCCGGTGGATCTCGACCCTCCCGACAGGGGTTCGCATCACACAGGAGGCGCCATGCGCACGCAAGGGGAACTCCAGGCGGCCATCACCTACTTCGCCTACCTGGCCGATACGGCCCTGGCTGCGGCGAACAGCGCCCCCGAGAACAGCGACCGGCAGCAGCAAGCCTTGCTTGAGGCGCTCCAGTACCAGGGCGCTCGCCAGGCTTTGCGCTGGGCCGTGGGCGAGCTCACTCAGCTCGAGTTCCCCGATTGGGGCTCCCTCGAGCGCTCGAGCGGGGCCTGACGGGGCGGCTAGCGCGCCTCGCGGGTGGGCTGGCGCTCGCCGTGGCCGCTGTCGTTCACCATCCGCCCGTCCAGGGGGCGCGACTCCCACGCGCCCGCGTCGAGGTGGGCCTGCTCGAGGGCCTCGTACGCCTCCCAGAGCTCCTGGACAAGGCTATCGGGCAGCTTCCAGCCCCTGCGCAAATGGCTCATTATACGTTCGCGCTGTGAGCTCGTGAGCATGACGTTATCCTCCTCGCGAACACCGCATCTGTTCTCTACCCGTCAGCGTAGCTCGCACGGAAGACGACGCGGCGCGCTCGTTCGGCCTGCTTTCGGATGACGCGGCGCGTAATCCGCCCTGCAGCCTCAAGTGTAGGGGCCGGAGTTACAGCGCAGGCGGATCGCTGAGCTCGGCGATCCGCTCGGCCAGGGTCTGCAAGGTAGGGAGGTCGTCTTCATGCAAGCCGAGCTCGGCCACCGCGCGCGCCGACGCGGCGACCAGGGGCTGAGGGGCCGGAGGAGGGGACGGCGCAGCGCTGGAGGGGCTGGGGGGCGCCGGCTCGGATACACGAGCGCCGTCAGCGCTCGGCTCCTCGTCGGCCACTTGCCAGAGGGGCTCGTCGCGCACGCGGGCGACCGCGGGCCAGGCGTAGAGCCGGGCGAGGAAGCGGGCGTAGCCGGCGGCGGCCCCGGCCAGGGTGTGCTCGGCGGCGACAAAGGCGCGGGCCCGCGCGCCGAGGGCCGCGGCGAGCTCGGGGCGGCGCAGCAGCAGGCGCGCATAGGCCAGGATCTGGTCGCCCTCGGCCGGGCCGGGGTCAACCTGGGCGGCCACGTCGGCGGGCAGCTCGGCGAAGGCGCCCACAGCGCTGACCAGGGTGGGCCGGCCGGCGCCGAGCAGGCGCAGCAGGCTGGCGCTGGTCTCGCCGCCCGTCGGGAAGCGCAGGTTGAGGCAGAGGTCGGCGGCGGCCACATAGTCCTCGAACTGGACGCGCGGGACGTAGCCGGTGACACTTACGGCGTCGCCCAGGCGCGAGCGGGCGAGCAGGCCTTTGAGGTCATAGTTGGGCGAGACGCTGCCGACCAGGATGTAGCGCGCGTCGAGGCCCTCGGCCCGCAGGGCGGCCAGGGCCCGCAGGGCCGGCTCGACCCGCTTCCAGGCGTTGATATGACCGAAACTGGCGAGAATGGCCGCCTCGCGCGGCAGGCCCAGGCGCGCCCGCGCCGCGTCGCGCTCGGTGCGTGCGGGCAGCGGCACCCCCATGGGCACCACCGCGGACGGCAGCTCGGGGCGGATCGCCGCGGCCCGCTCGCGCACATAGTGGCTGTGGGCGATCAGGCCGCGGGCCGCGGCCAGCACCGGCTCGCAGCAGGGGAAGTCGAAGGCGGCGTCG
>CAZKTU010000444.1:0-2787 GCA_964555675.1 uncultured Oscillochloris sp. | reverse complement strand
TCTGGAAGTAGCGGTCGCCGCTGCCGCGCGACATCGCGCCGATCGAGCCCATGCCGCGGTAGGTCTTGTAGCTGCGGCCCTCGTAGAGAATGCTCTCGCCGGGGCTCTCTTCGGTGCCGGCGAAGAGCGAGCCGATCATGACGCTGTGGGCGCCGGCGGCCACGGCCTTGGCGATATCGCCCGAGTACTTGATGCCGCCGTCGCCGATCACCGGGATGCCGAAGCGCTCGGCGGCGCGAGCGCAGTCGGTGATCGCGGTGATCTGGGGCATGCCCGCGCCGGTGACCACGCGGGTGGTGCAGATGCTGCCCGGCCCCTGACCCACCTTGACCGCGTCGACGCCGCGCTCGATCAGGGCGATCGTACCGGCGGCGGTGCTGACATTGCCCGCCACCAGCTGCACATCGGGGAAGGCCTCGCGCACGCTGCTGACGGCGTCGAGCACGCCCTGCGCGTGTCCGTGGGCCGTATCGATGGTCAGGACATCGACGCCGGCCCGCACCAGGGCCCCGGCGCGCTCGAGGTAGTCGCCGCCGGCCCCGATCGCCGCGCCGACCCGCAGGCGGCCTCGCTCGTCTTTGCAGGCGTAGGGGTGCTCGATCTGCTTCATGATGTCCTTGACCGTGATCATGCCGGTGAGCTTGCCGCGGCCATTGACCACGAGGACCTTCTCGATGCGGTGCTGGTGCAGCTTCTCTTTGGCCTGCTCGAGGGTGGTGCCCTCGGGCACGGTGACCAGGTTCTTGCTGGTCATCAGGTCGCGGATGGGGCGGGTGGGGTCCTTCTCGAAGCGCAGGTCGCGGTTGGTGATAATGCCGACCAGGTCGCCCTCGGCGGTGACGATGGGCACGCCCGAGATCTTGTACTCGGCCATGAGGTCGAAGGCGTCGCCGATGGTCTTGTCGGGGGGCAGGGTGATCGGGTCGGTGATCATGCCGCTCTCCGAGCGCTTGACCTTGCGCACGCTCTCGGCCTGCTGCTCGATGGTCATGTTCTTATGGATGAAGCCGAGGCCGCCCTCGCGGGCGATGGCGATCGCCAGGCGATGCTCGGTGACGGTATCCATGGCGGCGCTGACGATCGGGATGTTCAGGCGGATCTTGCGCGTGATCCAGCTCGAGACATCGACGCTGGCCGGGATCACCTGTGAGTGGGCGGGGATGAGCAGAACGTCGTCGAAGGTTAGCCCCTCACGGGCGTACTTCTCGTCCCAATTGATGGTCACAGTACTCCTCCTCGGTTGTGTTGCTCGGGGGCACGTGGGGGCCCCACTCGGCGATGGTCTGGGGCTTGTGACGGCGACGGGCCGTCAGGCTATGCAAAAAACCCCCGCGCAGAAGGGCGCGAGGGGCGACGGCTGTGTGCGCCTGAGTCTGACGGCGGGGACTGACAGGCATGGGCGGGCGTGGCTCTGGCCTGGCAAACTAAGGTGAAGCAATGGGCTAACTATACCCCGCCTTGCGCGGGCCGTCAACCCTGGGTAGAATATGGGGAATCTGACCCATCAATCCAGGGAGCACCCATGGAGATCCATGTTCAAGCCGGCGACCTCTTGCGCGAGGCCGCCGATCTGGCCGTGCTGGTGAGCTTCGAGGATACGCCGCTGCCCGCCGAGGTGGCCGGCTTGCTCGAGGCGGCGGACTTCAGCGGGGGCGCCAGGCAGGCGCTGCTGGTCTACCCGCGGGGCGCGGTCGCGCCGCGCCGCCTGCTGCTGCTCGGCCTGGGCAAGCGCGAGGCGCTCACGCCCGACGCGGTGCGCCAGGTTGCGGCCGTGGCTCTGCAGAAGGCCAGAGAGCTGAAGGTGGCCGCCTTCACCGTCGCGCCGCAGACGGCCCTGACCCTGCCCCCCGAGGTTTCGGCCCAGGCCTTCGCCGAGGGGCTGGAGCTGGGCGGCTACACGTACAATCAGTACCGCACCGGCCTGAGCCCCGCGCAGACCTTCCGGGTCGAGCGAGCGACGATCTTCACCACCGGCGCCGAGGAGGCTCTGCGGGCCGGCGTGGCCACGGGCCAGGCGATCGCGCGCGGCGTGGCCTTCGCCCGCGACCTGGCCAACGGCCCCGGCAACGATATTACGCCCGCGGTGCTGGGCCAGACGGCCCTCGAGCTGGGCGAGCGGGCCGGCCTGAAGGTGACGGTGCTCGATAAGGCCGAGCTGACCGAGCAAGGCTTCGGCGGCATCCTGGCCGTGGGCCAGGGCTCGGCCAACGAGCCGCGCTTCATCGTGATGGAGCACGGCCAGCGGGCCGAGGGCGCGCCGACGATCTGCCTGGTGGGCAAGGGCATCACCTTCGACACCGGCGGCATCTCGATCAAGCCGGCCGAGAACATGGACAACATGAAAATGGACATGGGCGGCGCCGCGGCGGTCTTCGGCGCGATGCAGGCCGTGGCCGAGCTGGGGCTGCCGCTGCATGTGGTCGGGATCGTCTGCGCCGCCGAGAATATGCCCAGCGACCGCTCGTACCGCCCCGGCGACATTATCAAGACCCTGAGCGGCAAGACGATCGAGGTGCTGAACACCGACGCCGAGGGCCGGATCGTCCTGGCCGACGGCCTGTTCTACGCCCAGCGCTACGAGCCGGCCGCAATCGTCGATCTGGCGACGCTCACGGGCGCGATCATGGTGGCCCTGGGGCCGCACGCGGTGGGCATGATGGGCACCAGCCAGGAGCTGGCCGATCGGCTGAGTAGGGCCGGCGAGGCCAGCGCCGAGCGGGTCTGGCAGCTGCCGCTCTGGGACGAGTACCGCGACATGGTCAAGAGCGAGATCGCCGACCTGAAGAA
>CAZKTU010000443.1:0-2843 GCA_964555675.1 uncultured Oscillochloris sp. | reverse complement strand
CGCGCGAGGGCGCGACCCTGCGCTACGCAATCACGATCAACTCGTTCGCCCGCACCGGCGATACGCTGCTCTTCTTCTTCAGCTACGACTGCTACGTCGGCGACAGGCTGATCCTGAAGATGGAGCGCGGCTGCGCGGGCTTCTTCAGCGACGCGGCCTTGGCGGCCGGCCAGGGCGTCGTGCGCACCCCGCGCGAGCTGGCCGCCCGCGCCCAGGCGCTGTACCAGCCCATCGCTCCACCCCTGAGCAGCCAGCGCCACAGCCTCGCGCGCGCCGACCTGGAGGCGCTCAGCCGCGGCGAACTGGCGGCCTGCTTCGGGCCGGCCTACGAGCAGCATGGCGCCAACCCCTCGCTGCGGCTCGGGCCGCCCGCCATCCTGATGCTCGACGCCGTGACCGCGATCGAGCCCGCCGGCGGGCCCTGGGGGCTGGGGCGCATCGTCGCCGAGAAGCAGCTCGACCCGGGCGACTGGTACTTCCCCTGCCACTTCAAGGACGACCAGGTCCTGGCCGGATCGCTGATGGCCGAGGGCTGCACCCAGCTCCTGCAGGTCTTCATGCTCTACCTGGGCCTGCAGGCGAACACCAGGGACGCGCGCTTCCAGCCGATCAACGGGCTGGCCCAGGTGGTGCGCTGCCGCGGCCAGGTGCCGCCGTGCCGGGCGAAGCTGACCTATGTGATGGAGGTCACCCGCATCGAGCTGGGCGCGCGCCCCTCGGTCACGGCCGACGTCGACATCATCTTCGAGGGCCGCACGGTGGTCCACTTCCACGACCTGGGCCTGCAGCTGAGCGACGCGGCCCCGCCCGCGCCCGCCATCGCGCCGGGCAGGGCCACGCCGGTGCTCGACACGGCCCAGATCGAGCAGTTCGCCAGCGGCTCGATCGCCGCCTGCTTCGGCCCCGAGTTCCTGGTCTACGAGGGACGGCGGGCCCCGCGCACGCCCAACGGCGAGCTGCAACTGATCAGCAGGGTCTGCGCGGTCGAGGGCCTTCGCGGCGCGCCGGCGCCGGGGGCCTGCCTGGTCAGCGAGTACGACGTCCCCGCCGAACCGTGGTTCCTCGCGCGCCCGGGCGAGACCCTGGCGCCGTACGCCGTGCTGATGGAGCTGGGGCTGCAGCCCTGCGGCATGCTCTCGTTCTACCTGGGCAGCACCCTGCCCCTGGCCCACGAGGACCTCTACTTCCGCAACCTCGACGGGAGCGGACGGCTGCACTGGGCGCCCGACCTGCGCGGCAAGACCCTGGTCAACCGGGTGACGATGCGCAGCTCGGCGGCCCTGGGCGGGGTGATCGTGCAGTCGTTCGAGTACGAGCTGAGCTGCGAGGGCCGGCCCTTCTACAGCGGCGAGGCCACCTTCGGCTACTTCGTGAGCGAGATGCTGGCCCGCCAGGCCGGGCTCGACGGCGCGCGCCCTCGACACCCCTGGCTCAAGACGGGCGAGGCCACCGGGCGGGGGCGGCGCATCGACCTGCGGGCCGGCCGGCGGGGCCGCCTCGAGCTGCTCGACGAGCTGCTGCTCGACGAGGGCGGCGGAGTACACGGGGCCGGCTACCTCTACGGGCGACGGCGGATCAGCCCCGACGACTGGTACTTCGCGCGCCACTTCTTCGGCGACCCGGTCATGCCCGGCTCCCTCGGGGTCGAGGCCATGGCCCAGGCCCTGCAGCTCTTCGCCGCCCGTGGCGCGGGCGCGCCGCCGCTCCAGCCCAGCCTCGAACACACCACCCGCTGGAAGTACCGCGGCCAGATCACCCCGGCGGCCCGCGAGCTCGAGCTGGAGCTCCATCTCACCCACGACGGCGAGCCGGGGGCGGCCCTGGTGGCCGAGGCGAGCCTGTGGTGCGACGGCCTGCGCATCTACGAGGTGCGCGACCTGGCGTTGGGACGATTGACGACTGACGAAGCTCCGGCGCGAGGGAGGGCATGATGAGCGTTGAGCGAGGAAGCCTGAGCGAGACGCCGGCGATTGCGGCGGGCGCGGCCTGGCCGCTGGCCGGCTGGGCGGGGGACGCGGCGGCCCTGAGCTTCGAACTGGCGGGCGCGCGGGCCTGCCTCGAGCGGCTCGAGCGGCCCTGCTTCGTGGTGCGCCTTGGCGAGCAGGTCGGCATCACCAATGCCGGGGCGCTCGGGCCCATACACCCCCTGGGCGGGGCCGAGCTGCTGGCCCAACTCGGGCCGCTGACCCCGGCGCAGCTCGGCGATTCGGCCTTCCGCGTGGCCCACGGGGTGGGCTACGCCTATATGGGCGGGGCCATGGCCAACGGCATCGCCTCTGAGGAGCTGGTGATCGCCCTCGGGCGGGCGGGGCTGCTCGGCTCGTTCGGCGCGGCGGGCCTGCCGGCGGCCCGCGTCGAGGCGGCGATCGCGACCATTCAGGCGGCCCTGCCGCGCGGCCCGTACTGCTTCAACCTCATCCACAGCCCCCACGAGGAGGCCCTGGAGCGCCGCGGGGTCGAGCTCTACTTGCAGCACGGGGTGCGCACGATCGAGGCCTCGGCCTTCCTACGCCTCACGCCCCACGTGGTACGCTACAGGGTCGCGGGGCTGAGCTGCGACCCGGCGGGGCGCATCGTCGTGCGCAACCGGGTGATCGCCAAGGTCTCGCGCCACGAGGTGGCCGAGCAGTTCCTGGGGCCGCCACCGCCCGCGCTGCTGGCCGAGCTGTTGCGGGCGGGGCAGATCAGCGAGGAGCAGGCCCGCCTGGCCGCCCAGGTGCCCATGGCCGACGACCTGACGGTCGAGGCCGACTCGGGCGGGCATACCGACAACCGGGCGCTGGTCTGCCTGCTGCCGGCCATGCTGGCCCTGCGCGACGCCGTGCAGGCCCGCGAGCGCTACG
>CAZKTU010000442.1:0-2844 GCA_964555675.1 uncultured Oscillochloris sp. | reverse complement strand
AAGGGGTACGAGTGGGCGAAGGCTCGTCGGTGGGCGAGGGGGTGCGGGTCGCCGAGGGCGTACGGGTGGGCGAAGGGGTACGGGTGGGGGAAGGCTCGTCAGTGGGCGAGGGTGTGCGGGTCGGCGAGGGCGTACGGGTCGGCGAGGGTGTTCGGGTGGGGGAGGGTTCGTCGGTGGGCGAGGGGGTGCGGGTGGATGAGGGCGTACGGGTGGCGCCCGGCTCGTCTGTGGCTGAAGGGGACAGGGTTGGGCCTGGGGTCGCCGGGGCCTCTGCTGTCGGCGTCGGTGCGCCTGTGGCTTCGGGCCCGGCTGGGGTCTGGGTCATGCCCGAGTCAGCCTCGGCCGTGGCGCCCGCGCTCGCCGTCGCTGCGGGTACTGCCGTGGCTTCCGGAGTTGCGCTGGCCGGCGGGCTGTTAGGCGCACCCCGTGTCGGCGCGCCCAGGGCCCAGGGCCCGACCCCATCGGGCTGCCGGGCGAAGCTCAGGTCGGGCGAAGCCGTGCCATAGGCGTAGGCGTCGACGATCAGCTCGCCCGGCGCGATCAGCTGGGCGGTATCGCTGCCGTTGTTGAGCAGGCTGGCGGACCACTCGATCAGCAGCCGTTCGCCCGGTTGCAGCACCGTCCCGGGCGCGATCGGCGCCCGCACGCTATTGGCCGGGAGGTCGTCGTCGATGCGCCAGCCGCCCAGGTCGGCCGGCTGGTCGCCAAGATTGAGCAGCTCGGCCCACTCGCCGCCGCTGGTCGGGGCGGGCATGAATTCGTTGATCACCACGCCGAGGCTCTGGGCCCTCAGGGCGGCCCCGGGCCCAAGGCTGCCTAGGGCGCCGGCCAGCAGTGGGACGAATAGAAGGTGGGCGTGGCGCACGGTCGCCTCCTGGCTGGTCAGCTTCACTGACCATGAACCGTGCGGGTGGGCCTAAAGGTAACGCCTGCTCGCTGTTGCTGAGGGCGGAGCGGCGGGCGCTGCGGTCGCGGGGCCGGCAGCTGGCACGCAGGTCGCGGTGCGTGGTCCTGGGGCTACGGCCCAACGGGCGCGGAGGGGGCAGCGCCGTTGACTGGCCAGCCCGCGCCGGCCGCGCCCGTCATAATCAGGCGCAGACCCGTGGCGTCGACGGGGATGTCGAACAGGAGGGGCACACTGAGCATACCGCTCCCCGGGTCGAGGACATCCTCGAGGGCCAGGTCGCCCCGTTGGCCGCGCCCATAGAGGGCCAGGTAGGCTGTCGAGGCGCCTGGGAGCGGGCTATAGGCGCGCCCCGCGCTGTCGACCATGGTGAAGAGGTCGGGCGGGATCAAGCGCGGGTTGGGGCTGTTATTGGTCACGGCGACGACGGCGAGCGCGAAGCGCCCCGCCGGCTGCAGGTCGCCGATCGCCCCGTCGAGGGTGACGGCGTAGTCGGGCCGCAGCAGGGTCGCAGCCCAGCCGTCGTACTCGATCACCTGGCCGAGGGGCAGCTCGGTCGTGCTGGTGGGGGCCGGGCCCTGCGCTGTGGGCGCCGTGACCGCCGAGGGCTGGGGGCTGGCGCCGGGCGCGGGCGGGGCCGCCGTCGGCCCTGTGACAGGCGCCGCGGCCGTGGCGCCGGTCGGCCCTGCGGCCTGGGTCTGCTCTGGCGCGGCCGTGGGCGCCCCGAGGGCGGGCGTGGGCGGCGCGCCCGGGGCGGGGATGACCGCGAGAACCGGGGTCGTGGTGACCGTCGGTTGGCCTGAGCCGAACAGGTTGCGCCCGATGATCACGCCGAGGGCCCCCAGCAGCAGCAGGATCAGCAGCAGGGCGAGCAGGTTGAGCAGCGGGAAGGGTGAGCGCGCGCTCTCGGGCTCGAGGGGCGTGTCGGCCTCGCTCGTGGGGGCGTCGGCTGCGGCCTCGGGGGCCTCCTCGGGGGTTGTGGCGGCCTCGGGGGGCGCGAACGTCTCGGGCAGGACCGGGGTCGCGCGCTCGTCGGCGGTGGCGCGGGCCAGGGCAGCGCGGGCCCACTGGTTGTCGGGGTCGAGGGCGAGGGCCCGCTCGAGGGCCGTCAGGTGCTCGTCGCGGTCGGAGGTGGCGCCGGCCAGGCCGACCCAGACCCGCGCGTCGTCGGGGTGCTCGCGGCTGAGGACAAGAAAGAGGGCGCGGGCGGCCGATCGGTTCCCGCTGCGGGCGGCGGCGACGCCGCTCTGCAGCAGCTGTTCGAGGTCGAGCGCTTGCTGGTTACTCATGGATAAAGGTTCGGAGAGGGCATCGCCCTCTCCGAAAAACACTGCTGGTCAGCTATCTGCGAGGCGCGGGCTACACGCTACGCAGGACGATCCAGCCCTGGCCGGGGTTGCTGCGGGCGAAGAAGACCAGGTCTGTAGCGTCGGGGGCCACGTCGAAGATGATCGCCACGCTGCGGGTGATCCCGTCGGCGGGGAGGGGCTGGGTGTGGGCCAGGTCGGCGTTGACCCCAGGCACGACGTAGGCCGCCGAGACCTCCGGCCGAGCCTCCCAGACGCGGCCCTGGGCATCCTTCAGGACGAAGAAGTTGCCCGGGATGGCCTGCTCGGTGCCGGTGTTGTTCACGGCGAAGGCCAGGACCACCACGAAGCGCCCGTTGTTCGGGCTGAACTGGCCCAGGTTGCCGATGATCGAGGCGGCGAAGGTCGGCTGGTTGAAGTCGTAGAGCCAACCCTCGCTCTGGAGCGGGGTGTTGGCGTTGACCACAGCGGGGCTGGCCTGGCTCACGTCGGCCGGGGGCGAGGTCGGCTGACCTGCTGGCGCATTGGGGTCGGGCGTCGGCACCGGCGCGTTGGGGTCAGGCGTCGGCACCGGCGCATTGGGGTCGATGGTCGGGATGGGCGCGTTGGGGTCGACGGTCGGGATGGGCGCGT
>CAZKTU010000441.1:0-2856 GCA_964555675.1 uncultured Oscillochloris sp. | reverse complement strand
AGCCTCGAAGGGTAGCGTGACGGTGAACGTGCTCCCCCGCCCTTTGCCGGCGCTGCCGGCCTGCACCCTGCCTCCGTGAGCCTCGCAGATCGCCTTCACGATCGCGAGGCCGAGGCCGCTCCCGCCTGTCTCCCGACTGCGCGAGCTGTCGGCGCGGTAGAAGCGCTCAAAGACCACCTCCAACTGATCCGGGCTCAGACCTTCGCCACTGTCCCGCACCTCCAGGCACAAATTTGTCCCGTCGCTCATCGCGCTCACTGCCACGGCGCCTCCAGCCGGGGTATGCCTCAGCGCGTTCGTCAGCAGGTTGAAGAGGACCTGTCGGAGCCGGACCGAGTCTGCCGAAACGAGCGGCAGAACGCCAACTTCGCTCGTGAGCGTCACCCCGCTCTCCTCGGCCAGAGGAGCCAGGGCCTGCACACTCTCGGTGATCAGCTCCGCAATGTCGGTCGGCTGGCGGTCGAGCGGCAGTGCACGGCTCTCGGCAAGCGCCAGCTCGCGCAGGTCGTTGACGAGGCGGGTCAGGTGACGAGTCTGGCTATAGAGGTGGGCGATCCCCGCGGCGTCCAGCGGGGCCACCTCGTCGAGCGCGGCCCGCAGGTTTCCCTCAAGCACCGCTAGCGGCGTACGCAGCTCGTGGGCGATATCGCCCATGAGGTTCTGCCTGGCCTGCGCCGCGTGCCGCAGGTCTGCTGCCATCGTGTTGAAAGTCTGCGCCAGCTCGCGCAGCTCCTGGCTGCCGCTGATGGGCACGGCAATGCTCAGGTCGCCCTGGCCGATTTGGCGTGCAGCGCGGGCCATCGCGCTCACCGGGGCGCTGACCACCCGCGCGATTAGCACGCCGCCCGCCAGGCCCACCATCGCCGAGAGGGCCATGAAGTCGAGCAGCCGCCGGGCGATCTCCCCATCGGGCGGGCCGGCGTGGGGCGGCTCCCACCCCGCCGCGTGGGGCACTACGATCGCGAGGAACTGCAGGAAGAAGACCCCGAAGAGCACCGCGGCGATCAGGAGGCTGAAGCGCACCCACAGTCGGTTCATGGCTCTCTCGGCTCGTCGACCAGTCGATAGCCAACCCCGTAAACCGTGCGGAGGTAGCGCGGGCTGTTCGGGTCAGCCTCAATCTTGCGGCGCAGATTGCGGATGTGGGTGTCGAGCACGCGGCCCATCCCCTCGTAGGCGTAGCCCATGGCGCGCTCCAGCAGATCGTCGCGGGTGAGCGTGTACCCAGGGTGCTCCATCAGCGCCTCGAGCAGAGCAAACTCGGTGCGTGTTAGCTCCACCGGCTGGCTATCGACGATCAGCGTACGCTGATCCAGGTCCAGGCGCAGGTCGCCAACGCTCAGCACCCGCGGCGCGGTATGCGGCTGACGATCGAGCTGGCGCCGGCGTAGCAGGGCGTTCACCCGAGCGACAACTTCGTGGCCATTGAAGGGCTTGGTGATGTAGTCATCGGCCCCGAGCTCCAGCCCGAGGATCTTATCGCTGTCGTCGACCCGGGCGGTCACCAGGATGATCGGGAGCGCGGCCAGGGTACTGTCTGCCCGCACGAGTTGGGTAATTGCCCAGCCGTCACGCCCGGGCAGCATCAGGTCGAGTACCACCAGGTCGGGACGCCCCTGGCGGATCGCCAGGAGAGCGCTGTTGCCATCGTAGGCGGTGAGCACCGTATAGCCACTCTGCTCCAGGTAGCTTCGCAGCACGTTGACGATGGAGTGGTCGTCGTCGACGACCAGGATGCACGATGTCATGGGGCTATCGTAGCACACGATTCTGAAGCCATTCTGAAGGGTGTCGATCTCCAGAATGGATGCAGAGGAACTCCAGATTTGCTTGAGATTCAACGACTACACTGGCAGCGGTGTCGTCAGAAAACACGGAGCACGTCCCGATGAACTACCACACGCCCTTCCCGCAGATCATCGCCACCCTCACTCTCGCGACGCTTCTGGCCGCCTGCGGTAGCTCGCAGGGGGCTGTACAGCCGACAATTGCCCCGGCCGCTCCCGCTGCGGCCGCGCCCACGAGCGTCCCCGAGGCCACAGATTTCCCGACGGCCACAGAAGCTGTCACGAGCGCGCCGGCGGCAGGGATGCCGGCCGGCGCTCCCCCCGCCGGCGGGATGCCAGGCGGCGCCGGGGCCTTCGGTGCGGGCAGCAGCTTCACGGCCACGCCCGCCTACGCCGACGTCGCCTATGCCTCCACCTCCGCGACGCAGCAGCTCGACATCTACCTGCCCGCGGGCGACGGCCCCTTCCCGGTGGTCGTGAACCTCCACGCCGGCGGATTCAAGTTCGGTGACAAGGGCATGATACCGGGTACGCTCGGCACGGCTTTGCTGGAGGCCGGCTATGCCGTGGTGGGCGTCAACTACCGCTTGTCCGGCGAGGCGCCCTTCCCGGCCGCCGTGCTTGACGTGCGCGCTGCCGTGCGCTTCCTGCGCGCCAACGCCGCCGAGTACAAGCTCGACCCCGACCGCATCGCCGCCTTCGGCCAGTCTGCCGGCGGGAACCTGGCCGCCATGCTCGGCACGGCCGGCGAGAGCACGGCCTTTGACGACGCCAGCCTGGGCAACCCGGAAGTCTCGAGCGCCGTGCAGGCGGTCGTCAACTGGTTCGGGCCGACCGACTTCGGCCAGATGGACGCGCAGGCCGCGGCGCAGGGCTGCGCTGCCAGCGAGCAGACCCATGGCGAGGCGAGCTCGTTCGAGTCGGCCTACCTGGGCGCCCCGGTCGCCACCTCGCCGGAGCTGGTGGCTCAGGCCAATCCGATCAGCTACATCGACGGCACAGAGCCGCCGTTCCTGGTGCAGAAGGGCGAGCAGGATTGCACCGTGGCGGTTGAGAACACGAAGATGCT
>CAZKTU010000440.1:0-2859 GCA_964555675.1 uncultured Oscillochloris sp. | reverse complement strand
AGGGGCGCGGGGCACCCCCGCTCCCTAGAGCGGAAAAATCTCCTCGACGGGCACCAGCCGCAACGACCCGGTGGGGCACTTGCTGAGGCAGGCCATGTCGTCGAAGCCGTGGCAGAGGTCGCACTTGTCGGCTCTGTGGGTGGGGCGGGCGGGCGTGAGGGGGATGCTGGACGTGTGGCGCACGCGCTCGGCTGTGGCGCGCAGGAGGCCGAAGAGGGGGCCGCCGCTGGCCCTGGGCGCGGGCAGGGGCACGCTGGCCACGGCGCCGTAGGGGCATGCCTCGACGCACTTGCCGCAGCCGGTGCACTTGTCGGTGATCACCAGGGTGCCCGTCTCGGCCCGCTCGAAGGCGTCCTCGGGGCAGGCCTCGACGCATTCGGCGCCGACGCTGCACTGGCGGCAGGTGTCGACCACGTCGAGGCGTTCGACGGGGGTGCCGCCGAGAGTCAGGCGCGGGCGACCGTGGCGGTCGGCGCAGGCCACCTCGCAGAGCTTGCAGCCCGGGGGGCAGAGACTCGGCGTGCGCGCCAGCAGATGGGTGCCCCGCAGCAGGCCCCGGCTGACCACCAGCTCGAGCTCGCGGGCCCTGGCCTCGTCGCCGCGCAGGGCGGCATTGCTGCGGATACGCTTCTCGACCACGCCGCGCAGCTGGGCCTCGAGCTCGGGGCGGCCCTCGATCAGATGGTGGAAGTCGGCCCCTGGGAGGGCCAGGACATCGGTCGGCGTGAGGGCCCGCACGTCGGCCCCGTGCACGCCCCTGGTGAGCAGGGCGATCTCGCCGAAGAAGTCGCCCTCGCCGAGGGTGGCCAGGGTCTGCCCGCCCTGCTCGACCGTCACCTGGCCGCTTTCGATCAGGTAGAGAGCGTCGGCCGGCTCGCCCTGGCGCATGATCAGGCCCCCGCGGGCGAAGAAGGCCGGCTGGAGCAGGTTGGCCAGAGCCAGACGCTCCATCGGCAAGAGCTGGCCGAGCAGGGGCACGCGGGCCAGGGTGCACTCGACCATACGCCGCTTGTAGACCTGGCGCAGGGCGGCGGCGAGCATGGGCATAGCGCCCAGGCTCTCCTTCAGTTCGGCCAGGGGGATCTGGAGCAGCTGGCAGTCGCTCTGGGCCAGGGCGCTCATGCGCCGGAAGAAGTCGCCGAAGAGGGGGCCCTCGCCGCAGCAGTCGCCGCGGGCGAGCACGCCCATTAGCACCTCGCGGCCGTCTTTGTCGCGCAGCCGCAGTTGCAGGGCGCCGCGCAGGACCAGGAAGAGGAAGCGGCTCTGCTTATGCTGGCCGAGGACGGTGGCGCCGGTCTGGTAGGAGCGGAAGGTGCAGAGGTCGATCAGGCGAACGATCTCGCTCTGGGGGACGCCGCGCAGACAGTCGAGGGAGCCGAGGAGGGCCAGAGCCTCCTGGCGGCGGCCGCTCAGGCGAGCGTCGCGGGCCAGGGCCGCGGGCGTGCGGTGAGGCGATGACTGCTTGAGCGACATGGGCAGTACATACTAGCGGACGCGGCCCCCGCGGCGTCCAGAGTGCGTGGTTTCAGGCAGCGCTCAGGCAATTGTACCACGCAGGCACGTGCGCACGCTATAATAGGGGTGGCCGGCGCGCACTTTGTGAGGCGCCCGAGACATGCGGCGCGATCCTGCGTTTTCGCGGAAGTGTAGGCAACATTGTGATATGGCACTGCGCACTCTGACCATCGACCTGGAGCGCGGACACGCGCGCCAGCAGCTCCCGGCCACAGTCGAGCGCGACTACCTGGGCGGGCGCGGGGCGATCGCCTGGCTGCTCTGGCACCATCTGCCGCCCGATACGCCGCCCATGGCCCCCGAGAACCTGCTGATCTTCGCCGCCGGCCCCCTCGCCGGCACCGACTCGTTTGCCACCGGCGGCTTCGTGGTGGGCACCCGCTCGCCCCTCACCGGCGCGATCGGCTACAGCTGGGCCCAGGGCCACTGGGGCGCCGCCCTGCGCCAGGCCGGCTACGACGTGCTGGTGGTGCGCGGCCAGGCCCCCGAGTGGGTCTATCTGTTTCTCGACGGCGACCAGGTGCGCCTGCGCCCCGCCGGCCACCTCGTCGGCCGTGACACGGTCGCCACCTCAGAGGCTCTGCGAGCCGAGCTCGGCGACGACGTGGCCGTGGTCTGTCTGGGCCAGGCGGGCGAGGCCGAGGTGGCCTATGCGAGCATCGTGGCCGAGGGGCGCTACATGGCCGAGCCGGCGGGCACGGGCATCGTGATGGGCGCCAAGCGCCTGAAGGCGATCGCCGTGCGCGGCGGCCCCCCCGTGGCCGTGCCCGACCAGCGGCGCCTGAGCGCGGCCCTCGAGGTGGTGCGCCGGCGGGTCGAGTCGAGCGAGCTGGCGGCCGGCATCAGCAGCGCCGGCAGCGGCTACTTTCTGGGGCAGGCGGGCGAGTGGGGCGCCCTGACCGGCCGCAACGGCGCCGTGAGCGACCCGGGCGAGGGCGTCGCCGGGGCCGCCCTCGCGGCCCGCCGCAAAGAGAGCCGCGGCTGCGCGGGCTGCCCCATGCCCTGCTACTTCGACACCCAGCGCCGCCCGGGCGAGAGTGGGCCCCTGCCCGACCTCGAGGTGGTGGCCGGCTTCGGGGCGCGCTGCGGCGTGACCAGCCTCGACGCCCTGGCCGTCCTGGCCGACCGTTGCCTGCGGCTGGGCCTCGACCCTGTCGCCGCAAGCGCCGCCGTGGCCTTCCTGATGGAGTGCCAGGCCGAACAACTCAGCAAGTCGGCCACCCTGCCCTGGGGCGACGAGCAGGCGGTCATCGCCGCCGTCGAGCGGCTCGGCACCCGCCAGGAGAAGCGCGACGTGCTCTCGCTAGGGGTGGGCGAGATGCAGGAGATCTTCTGGGGCAGCGC
>CAZKTU010000439.1:0-2871 GCA_964555675.1 uncultured Oscillochloris sp. | reverse complement strand
TACCGCGTCTCGGGCAGCAGCGTATAGTCGGGGAAGTTGCCGAAGAGGCGCTCGCCGGGCTCGCCGCGGGTGACCGACTGCACCAGGTACTTACCGCCGACGAAGCAGCCCTTCCACGAGGCGCCCATGCCGCCGAAGACCTCTTCGCGGTCGCCGCGCGAGCGGACGGCGTTGACGCCCACCTTGAACGAGCGCAGCTCGCTGGCCACGGCCCTGGCGATCTGCGGGTCGTCGGTGGCCACCGACGAGACCAGGTTGCCGTTCGAGATATTCATCTCGCTGACCAGCTCCTCGAGCCGGTCGACCACCACAATTGTGTCGATGGGGCCAAAGGGCTCGTTGTGGTGCAGGCGCGCGTTGCGCGGCACATTCAGCAGGGCGATCGGCGCCAGGTAGGCCGAGATATCCTGGTCGGGCAGGAAGCGCGCCGGGTCCAGCTCGCCCTCGTAGAGCGAGACCGCGCCCAGGCCTACGGCCTCGGAGTACATCACGCGCAGCTCCTCGACCTTGCGGCTATTGACCAGGGGGCCGAAGTCGAGGTCGGGCGGCTGATCTTCGGGGCCCGCAACCACGGTGGGGTTGCCGATCTTCAGGCTCTTCACCGCCGGCAGGTAGGTATCGAGGAACTTCGGGAAGAGCCGGCGCTGGACGATGAAGCGAATGTAGGCGGTGCAGCGCTGCTTGCCGTAGGCGAAGCCCTTCTTGATCTGGGTGGCCAGGGCGGGCCAGTCCGAGTACTCCCAGATCCCGTAGCAGTTCACGCCCTCCATCTCGAGCATGTAGCGCTTCTCGCGGTCGTAGAGGCTGGCCGCGATATCGCGCCCGTTCGACTTGCCGCCGACGAAGGCCAGGCAGGCCACGTCGGGGTTGCGCACCAGGGCGTCGGAGAGCTGGCCGCCCGAGCCGCTGACCAGCGACACCGGCAGCCCCGCGCGCCGGGCCAGGGCGAAGCCCAGGGTCAGGGCGTAGGTGCCGCCGTCGGTGGGGGTCTTGGCGATGATCGCATTGCCGGCCAGCGTCTGCACCAGCACGGCGTGCATCAGCACCGAGTAGGGGTAGTTCCACGAGGCGATGTTCGAGATCACGCCCAGGGGCGTGCGGCCCGCCACCATGCCCTCGATCGCCCCGATGTACCACTCGACGCCGCTGATGCAGCGGTCGACGTCGTCCTGGGCCAGCTTGAGCGGCTTGCCGATCTCCCACATCAGCAGGTGGGCGATCAGGTCGCGGTGGGCCCGCAGCTGCTCGAGACAGCTCGCCACCCGCGCCTTGCGGGTGTCGAGGTCGACCTGCGACCAGGGCTCGTGCTCCTGGGCGGAGGCGCGCACCGCCCGCTTGGCCGTGTCGAGGTCGATCATGGGCATGCGGCCCAGCTCGTTGCCGTCGACCGGGGTCGCGTAGTGCTTGCCGTGGCCGGGGTGGCCCCACTCGCCGCCGATCAGGTTCAACACATTGCCGTCAGAGCTGAATGCCTCGGGGGCGGCTGCCCTCAGTTGGCCGAGCAGGTGCGGCCACGCGAGGCCCGGCGCGATCATGTTTGCCATGGTGCGGACCCTCATGCCTCTGTGAAATTCGAAACAATGCGCTCCTAGTATAGCACGAACCCGCCCATGGTCTGATTGACACCGGGCCGCGGCTCATGTATCCTGCCCTGATTGCGGTGAGAGCGGGAGTGAAGGCAGGCGGCAGGGGGTCGGCGCGCGCCGGCGCCCGTCGCCGCTTGCCCCTGATGAGTGAGGATACCATGCGCCTTGGGCTGGACTTCGGCACGACCAACTCGAGCGCGGCGATCTACGACGGCGAGCGGCTGACCCTGCTGCCCCTCGACCCGATCAACAGCAGCCCGAGCATCATGCGCTCGACCCTGTTCATGACCCGCGAGGGCGCGGCCTACATCGGGCGCGAGGCGATCAAGCGCTTCACCGAGAGCAATGTCGGCCGCGAGATCGAGTACGAGTGGCGCTACATCGGCGACGCCGAGGTCACCTTCGCCGACTTCGGGACTATTCAGCAGGCCCTCTACGTCAAAGTCGACGCCAACGCCCCCGGCCGCCTCTTCCAGTCGCTCAAGACCGGCCTGCGCGACAAGAGCTTCACCCGCACCAACGTCTTCGGCACCTACTACACCCTCGAGGAGCTGATCGCGATCGTGCTGCGCCTGATCCTCGAGCGCGCCGAGGCCGAGCTCGGCACGAAGATCACCGGCATGGTCGTCGGCCGCCCCGTCCACTACAGCCTCGACCCGCGCATCGACGCCCTGGCCTACGAGCGCATGCAGGCCGCCTGCAAGCTCGCCGGCCTGCCCGAGGTGAGCTTCCTGGAGGAGCCGACGGCCGCGGCCCTCTCGTACGCCCGCAGCGCCCGCACGGCCCAGCGCGTCCTGGTCTTCGACTTCGGCGGCGGCACCCTCGACGTGACGATTATGGGCCTCGACGGCAAGGGCGGCCGCGAGTTCCTGGCCACCGACGGCGTGCCCGTCGGCGGCGACCTGCTCGACCAGCGCATCGCCATGGGTCGCCTGCTGCCCCACTTCGGCGAGGGCGCCACCCTCGGCCCGCGCCGCCTGCCCTTCCCCTCCCACGTCCTCGACCATCTCAGCGAGTGGCAGGCGATCATCGAGCTGACCCAGCCCCACTACCTGAATATTATCGAAGAGGCGATCGCGATTGGCGACCGGCCGAAGGAGCTCAAGGCCCTGCGCTCGCTCGTGCGCCAGAACTATGGCCTGCCGCTCTACGAGGCCGTCGAGGGCGCCAAGGTGCGCCTCAGCGAGTCGCCCGAGACGGTCCTGAGCATGCACCTCGGCGAGATCTCCTTCGACGAGCGCATCCCCCGCTGGGACTTCGAGCGCCTGATCGGCCCCGACGTGCG
>CAZKTU010000438.1:0-2872 GCA_964555675.1 uncultured Oscillochloris sp. | reverse complement strand
GCAAGATGGTGATCGGCACGGTCAAGGGCGACATCCACGACATCGGCAAGAACCTGGTGGCCATGATGATGGAGGGCGCCGGCTTCGAGGTGATCAATATCGGCATCAACAATGACGCCGAGTCGTACCTGAAGGCCATCCGCGAGCACCAGCCCGACATCCTCGGCATGAGCGCCCTGCTCACCACCACCATGCCCTACATGAAGGTGGTCATCCAGGCCCTGAAGGACGAGGGTGTGCGCGACGACCTGTATGTGATGGTCGGCGGGGCCCCCGTGACCGAGAGCTTCGGCCAGGCCGTCGGCGCCGATGCCTACGCCCGCGACGCCGCCGTGGCGGTCGATATGGCCAAGGCCTATATGGCCCGCCGCCGCGGCGAGGGCGTGGTCGCCTGATATGTCGAGCACCCAGCCCGACCACCTGGTGGTCTTCCAGCCCTCGGGCCGCCAGGCCCGCGTCGCCGCCGGCACCTCGCTGCTGGCGGCGGCGCGGCAGCTCGGCGTCGACCTCGATAGTATCTGCGGCGGCCGCCAGACCTGCGGCAAGTGCAAGGTGCTCGTCGAGGCCGGCGCTTTCGCCAAGCACGCAATCGAGTCTGCGCCCGAGCACCTCACCCCGCCCGAGGCGAATGAGCTCGACTATGTGGCCCGCCACGCCGCCGCCTTCCCCCAGGGCGCCCGGCTGGGCTGCGCCGCCTGCGTCAGCGGCGATGTGGTGATCACCGTCCCGCCCGAGAGCCAGGCCCACCGCCAGATTATCCGCAAGAGCGCCACCGAGCGCCCCGTGACTCTCGCCCCGGCCCTGCGCCAGGTGCTGGTGACCGTCGAAGAGCACCGCCTCGGCGAGCGCGGCGGCGATTGGGAGCGCCTGCAAGATGCGCTGCGCCGCGAGTGGGGCCTCGCCAACTTGCAGATCGACCTGCACGCCCTGCGCCGCCTCGGCCCGGCCCTCGCCCAGGGCAAGGGCCAGATCACCGCGGTGATCTGGGGCGAGCGCGAGGTGATCGAGGTCCGCCCCGGCTTCGCCGAGGGCATCTACGGCCTGGCCGTCGATGTCGGCTCGACCACCGTGGCCGGGCATCTCTGCGACCTCGCCACCGGCGCCATCCTGGCCACCGAGGCCCTGATGAACCCCCAGGTGACCTTCGGCGAGGACCTGATGAGCCGGGTCAGCTACGCGATGATGCACGACGACGGGCTGACCAAGCTCAACCAGGCCATCATCGCCGCGCTCAACAAGCTGGCCGGCCTGGCCGCCCACGCCGCAGGCCTGCGCGGCCGCGACATCCACGAGCTGGTGCTGGTCGGCAATACGGTCATGCACCACATCATCCTCGGCCTCGACCCCACGCCCCTCGGCGGCGCGCCCTTCACCCTGGCCACCCACGCGCCCCTCGATATCAAGGCCCGCGACCTGGGGCTGAAGCTACATCCCGCTGCCAACGTCCACTTCCTGGCCCTCGAGGCCGGCCACGTCGGCTCCGACAATGTCGGCGTGCTGATCGCCGAGGCCCCCGACCAGCAGGACGAGCTGATGCTGGTGATCGACGTGGGCACCAACGCCGAGGTGCTGCTCGGCAACCGCGACGGCGTGCTCAGCTGCTCGAGCCCCACCGGCCCCGCCTTCGAGGGCGCCCAGATCGCCCACGGCCAGCGGGCCGCCCCCGGCGCGATCGAGCGCGTGCGCATCAGCCGCGAGACTGGCGAGCCGCGCTTCCGCGTGATCGGCCAGGAGGCCTGGTCCGACGAGCTTGAGCCCGCCGCGATCGGGGCGACCGGGATCTGCGGCTCGGGCATCATCGAGGTGGTCGCCGAGCTGTTCATGGCCGGCGTGCTGCGGCCCGACGGGCGCTTCGACCCCGAGCTGAATACCCCGCGCCTGCGCCGCGACGGGCAGAAGGCCGAGTACATCCTCGCCACTGCCGACCAGACCGCCACGGGGCGCGAGATCGTGGTCACCCAGGACGACGTGCGCAATATTCAGCTCGCCAAGGGCGCGCTCTACGCCGGCTGCAAGCTGCTCATGCGCCGCCGCGGCGTCGATAAGGTCGACAAGATCGTGCTGGCCGGGGCCTTCGGCAGCTATATCGACCCGCTGCGGGCCATGGTTCTCGGCCTCTACCCCGACTGCGACCCGGACAAGGTCGTCGCTGTGGGCAACGCCGCGGGCGACGGCGCGCGCATCGCGCTGCTCAACACCGCGCGCCGCGCCGAGTCGGCCCTGGCCGCCCGCCAGGTGCAGTACGTCGAGACCGCGATCGACCCCTACTTTCAAGAGGAGTTCGTCGGCGCGATGCACATGCCCCACATGAGCGACCCCTTCCCGCACCTCGCGGCCCTGGGGATGCTGCCCGAGCGCCGCGCATCCGAGGGGCGCGAGCGCCGCAGGAGCGAGCGGCGGGCCGCACGGGCGGCGAGCGTCGCGAGCGAGGGCGAAGACACATGAAGGTGGGTTTTGTGCTCTGCGGCGCGCTCGCCCGCGAGGTGATCGCGATCGCCGGCCGCCACGGCTGGGAAGTGGGGCTGCACGGCGTGGCCGCCAAAGAGCACATGCTGCCCATCCGTATCGCACCGGCGGTCGAGGCGCGTCTGCGCGAGCTGATCCCGCTGTACGAGCGGCTGATCGTGGTCTACGGCGATTGCGGCACGGGCGGCCGGCTCGACGAGGTCCTGACCCGCTACAACGTGCCGCGCATCGCCGGCCCCCACTGCTACGAGATGTACGCCGGGGCGGCCTTCGCGCCGCTGATGGAGGAGCAGCCCGGCAGCTTCTTCCTGACCGACTTTCTGGTGCGCTGCTTCGAGGGCACAGTGCTGAAGGGGCTCGGCCTCGACCGCTACCCCGAGCTGCGCGAGACCTACTTCGGCAACTA
>CAZKTU010000437.1:0-2872 GCA_964555675.1 uncultured Oscillochloris sp. | reverse complement strand
GACGTCTCGCTGGGCGGGGGCTCCGGCGTGTCGCTGGGCACCTCGGTGCCGGGGAAGACCGGATCGTTGGTCGGGCTCGCCGCGGGCTCCGGCGTGCTCTCCTGAGCGGGGGCGACGGGCGGGAAGATCAGGCGTGTAGTCCCGGCGTACAGGGGGAAGGCGATCATCAGCACGCTGACGATGATCAGCGCGACCTCCCATGGTGTCCAGCGGGCCGGGCCGCGGCCGCGGCCGGGCTTTGTGGGGCGACCCCGTGCAGGAGGCTGCATATCAGCTCCTCGGTTCAGAGCGGGCGAGCGTCGACGAGATCGGCGACGACGACCAGGCGCTGCGTATCCCAATTCGTGCAGGTGATCAGGGTGAGCACCGGGCTCGGCGTCGGGTCCATCACCTCAACCTGATGAGGCCAGACGCTGGTCGAGCCGCGCACCCGGTAGACATAGCGCCAGCCGGCAGTCTCGACGATGACATCCTCGCCGGGCTTGAGGCGGCCAAGATCCTTGAAGACGGCGCCGCGCAGGCCGGCGTGTCCAGAGAGCACAGTGTTGCCAACCGAGCCGGGCAGCGCGCTGCCGCTGTGGAAGCCCGCGGCATACTCGGCCACCTCCCACTCCTCGTTGACCACGAAGATCTCGCGGACCTCCATGCTGGCGCCGATGCTGGGCATGCTCAACCGGCGCGGGCGTGGGTCGTCGAAGTCGGGGGCGGTGTGGACGGCCTGGGGCGCCAGGAAGGCGTCGCGGGGCGCGCCTGAGCCGGGGACGAGGGGCAGTTCGGCCTCGGGGCGGGTGAAGGGCAGGGCCGCCGCCTGCTGAGGGGCGGCCGGCGCGATGGCGGCCTGAGCGGCCGCGTCGGCCGTGGGCAGGCTGAGGGGCGGGGTCGGGCTCGGCCCGGCGCTCTGGGCGGCCTCTGCCCGCCGCAGCTCGTGCAGCCAGTCGCGCCCGTAGCCGTCTGCGAGCCAGTAGACCAGGGCGAGGGCCGCGCAGACCACCAGGGCCCGCTCGGTGAGCTGGAGCGCCTTGTCGACCCAGGTGCGCAGCTTGAAGCCCTGCAAGGCCTCTTCGCGCTGCTGGGCGGCCGAGCGCAGCCGGGCTGGCCGCAGCTGCCCATGGCGGCTCGGCACCTCCTCGGCCAGCAGGGTGCTCAGCAGGTTCGCTTCAGGCCCTGACGGGGGCATGGGCGGCGACTCGGATTGCGGCATGAGACGGCTCGGCTCCGGGGACGGCAGGGTTCATGGCGACGGCGCACGGACGACACGACGATCATTTGCAGCTGAGGTATGGTACAGCCGGAGATTATTATACACGCAGGTCTGCACAGATGCAATAGCCACATGCGACTACAATGCTCGATTCGCGCTACTACAAGGGGAGGAGTGTAAAGCCATGTGGAAAATCACTCCGCGAGCGCCAGGGCCACGCGCTCGATCCCGGCGGCAAACTGCCCGGGCTCGGTCAGGGCCGAGAGCATCAGGTGGGCGCCGGGCACATCGCCATAGAAGTAGCCGGGGTGGGCCAGCACCCCCTGTTCGAGCAGCATGAGCGCCAGCTCTTCCTCGTCGGCGCGACCGCGCACGGCGGGGAAGAGGTAGTAGCCGCCGTCGGGGGGGCGGGCGACCAGCCGCGGATGCTCGGCGAGGCGGGTGAGGGCCAGGTCGAGGTTGGCGCGCACGCGTGCGACCATGGCCGCGACAAACGGCATGCCGTGGGCGAAGAGCGCGGGCAGCAGGTGCTGGCTGAGGCTGTTGGCGCCCAGGAAGGTGTCGTTCAGCAGCTCGAGGCGCGGGCCGAAGGGGCGGGCCGTCGGGTTGAGGGCCACCCAGCCCAGCTTCAGATCGGGCAGGGCGAAGAGCTTCGAGATGCCATTGAGCGTAAAGACCGGCAGCTCGGGGTGAAGGGCGGCCAGGGGCGGCACGTGTGGCGCCGCGTAGCTGAACGGCGCGAAGACCTCGTCGCAGATCACCGGCAGCCCGAGGCGGCTGAGGGCGGCGACGGGTCTGCTGACCACCATGCCGGTGGGGTTGTGGGGCGAGACCAGCAGCACGCCGCGGGTGCGCCCATCGGCGGCGGCCAGCAGGTCGGCCTCGTCGATGCGCCAGCCGTCCGCTTCGTCCAGGGCGTAGGGGCGCAGCTCGACCCCACGCATGGCGGCGAGATACTCGAACAGGGGGTAGGTGACGCTGGGGGCCAGCAGGTTGTCGCCCGGGTCGGCCAGCAGCGCAAACAGCAGCCCGTAGGCCTCGCTGGTGCTCGCGGTGAGGAAGAGGTCGTCGGGCGCGAGGGCCAGGGGCGGGGTGCGGCCCGCGTAGTAGCTGACCAGGGCGGCGCGGGCCGCGGGGCTGCCGTGGGGGTCGGGCGTGTAGCGCCTGGCCGTCCAGAAGCTCTCGGCGGCCTCGCGCAGGATGTCCGGCGGAAAGAGCAGCCCCTGGGCGGTCGGGTTGCTGCTGGAGAGATCGATATAGCCACCTGCGGCCAGGCGGCGCTGGCGGGCAAGCTCCAGCTCGTTGGGCGTCAGGTCGAGGCCGTCGTAGACTCCGGGCATGGAATTTGCGTTCTGTTCCGGCCGCTCAGCGGTTGATCGTGCGCACGAGGCCGCGCCAGAAGTCGTCCATCTGGCCCGGCACGAAGGGCAGGTAGAGGTTGACCCGGTCGAGCAGGCCATTGTAGCGCTCGAGCAGCGCGGCGCCGAGGGCCTCGGGCGCGGCCTCGACGGCGAAGGCCTCGAGCATGGCATCGCTGATCAGGGCGGGCATCTCGGCCCAGCGCTGCTGCGAAGCCAGCTGCGAGAGCTGCTCGCCCGCCTCGACCCAGCCGTGGCACTCGAGCACGGGCCGATAGGTGGGCGTCGAGGCGTAGAAGGCGATCTGCTGGCG
>CAZKTU010000436.1:0-2878 GCA_964555675.1 uncultured Oscillochloris sp. | reverse complement strand
TATGCAAAAGCCCGATCTCTACAATCTGACCTTGCCCGAGCTCGAGGCCCTGATGCGCGACTGGGGCCAGCCGGCCTTTCGCGCCAAGCAGATCTACCGCCAGCTCTATGTGAACCTGGCCGGCGACCCGGCCAGCATGACCGATTTGCCCGCCGCCCTGCGCGAGCGTCTGCGCTCTGAGGCCAGCATGGGCGCCCTGAAGCTCGAGCAGGTGCTCGAGGCCGACGGCGGCCTGACCCGTAAGGCCCTCTTCCGCCTGCACGACGGCGCCGTGCTCGAGACGGTGCTGATGATCTACCCGGGCCGGGCCACGGTCTGTGTCTCGACTCAGGCCGGCTGCGCGATGGGCTGCACCTTCTGCGCCACGGGTCGGCTGGGGCTGCTGCGCAACCTCACCCCCGGCGAGATCGTCGCCCAGGCGATGTGGGCCTCGCGCGAGCTGCGCACGTGGCAGGCGGGCGCGGCTCTGCCCGCCGACGCTCCGGCCCCCCCGCCCCCCGGCGGCGACGACGGCCAGTGGTGGGGCGGCGAGGGCGAAACCTTCAGCGAGCGGGTGACCCAGCGAGTGGGTCGGATTACGAACCTGGTCTTCATGGGCATGGGCGAGCCCTTCGCCAACTACGACCGCTGGTGGGCCGCCGTCGAGCGCATGCACGACCCCCAGGGCTTCAATCTGGGCGCCCGCAGCATGACGGTCTCGACCGTGGGCCTGGTGCCCGGGATCAAGCGCCTGGCCGAGGCGCCCCTGCCGATCAACCTGGCGATCTCGCTCCACGCCCCCGACGATGCTCTGCGCACGTCGATGATGCCGGTCAACAAGCGCTACCCCCTGGCCGACCTGCTCGACGCCACCCGCGCGTATATCGCCCAGACCGGGCGCCGCGTGAGCTTCGAGTATGTGCTGCTGCAGGGCCAGAACGACCAGCCTCATCAGGCGATCGCCCTGGCGAAGCTGCTGCGCGGCCATAACGCCCCGGGCGCTCAACGCGGCGTGCCGCTGCTCTGTCACGTCAATCTGATCCCCTGGAACCCGGTGCCCGGCGCGCCCCTGGGCCGCTCGGACCGCGAGCGCGTGCTGGCCTTCCAGCGCGTGCTGCTCGACTATGGCGTGGCCTGCACGGTGCGCGTCGAGCGCGGCGTAGCCATCGCGGCCGCCTGCGGCCAGCTGGCCGGCACCGTCCAGCCCATCCCCCTGGTTGGGGCCTGATCCAGCCAGTTCACGAGGAATACCAGTGCGCCCTATGCCAGCAACCTCGCCGCGCCGGCGCCTCCGATCGGCCATCCTGCTCGTCCTGCTGATGAGCGCGCTGGCCGGCTGCAGCCTTGGTGCGTCCCAGCCAGCGCCGACCCCCGCCGTGCCCGGCGCGACGCTCCCCCCTGGCGCCGGCGGCACCCTGATCATGACCCTGGGGCCGCGCGACCCGACCACACTCGACCCGGCCCTGGTGGGCGACGTGACGAGCGCCTTCGTGGCGCGCCAGATCTTCAGCGGGCTGGCCAGGCTCAACGAGCGGCTCGAGGTCGAGCCCGACCTGGCCGAGAGCTGGGAGTTGGGGCCCGACGGGCGCACCTACACCTTCCGCCTGCGCCCCGGGGCGAGCTTCGCCGACGGCACGCCGATCACGGCCGAGGATGTGCGCTATAGTCTCGAGCGGGCCACCAACCCGGCCCTGGCGAGCAGCCTGCCCGCCGCGACCTACCTCGGCGATATCGTCGGGGTGCGCGAGAAGATCGCCGGCCAGGCCGACAGCGTGAGCGGCCTGCAGGTGATCGACGACGCCACCATCGCGATCACCATCGACGCGCCCAAGGGCTACTTTCTGGCCAAGCTGGCCCACCCGACCAGCTACGTGGTCGACCGGCGCGCCGTCGAGGCCGGCGGCGAGGCCTGGACCGAGCGCCCCAACGGCAGCGGTCCCTTCTTCATCGAGTCCTGGCGCCACGACGAGGAGCTGACCCTGGCGCGCAACCCGCGCTACTACCGCCAGCTCGCCCTGCTCGACCGGGTGCGCTTCCTGATCGGGGCCGCGGCCAGCAACCCCCTGACGCTCTACGAACAGGGCGAGATCGATGTGGCCGAGGTGCCCTCCTTCGCCCTGGCCCGCGTGCAGGATGAGAGTAACCCGCTCGCTCGTGAGCTGCAGAGCGTGCCGCAGCTGTCGGTCTTCTATCTGGGCCTGAATGTGGACCGCGCGCCCTTCGACGACCCGAAGGTGCGCCAAGCCTTCGCGCTGCTGATCGACCGGGCGAAGCTGGCCGAGGTGGCCCTGAGCGGCGCGGCCCTGCCAGCCTACGGCGTGCTGCCGCCCGGCATGCCCGGCTACGACCCGGCGATCGCCCCCGTCGTGGCCGACGCCGAGCGGGCCCGGGCCCTGATCGGCGAGTCGCGCTACGGCAGCCCCGCGGCCCTGCCGCCGATCGTGGCCTACGGCAGCTGGGCGGGCACGCTGCGCGACGTGGCCGAGGAGGCCCTGGGCATCAGCATCGAGGTGCGCGACTACGAGGACTACGGCGACTACCTCGCGGCCCTCGACGACGCGCAGTTCCAGGTCTACGGCAGCGGCTGGGTGGCCGACTATCCCGACCCCGAGAACTTCCTCGACGTGCTGTTCCGCAGCGGCAGCGGCGAGAACCACATGGCCTACAGCAATCCCGAGGTCGACGCCCTGCTCGACCGGGCCGCCGTCGAGAGCGACGAGGCCCGCCGCCACGAGCTCTACCGCGAGGCCGAGCGGCGCATCGTGGCCGACGCCCCCGTCATCCCGCTCTACCACACCGTCGAGCACACCCTGGTCAAGCCGTATGTTAAAGGGCTGAAGGTTACCCCCATGGGAATACTCGACCTGGCGGTCGTCGAGATGGTACGCTAGGGGTGGAG
>CAZKTU010000435.1:0-2879 GCA_964555675.1 uncultured Oscillochloris sp. | reverse complement strand
CCGAGTAGGCGAAGACTTCGAGCTCGCGGTTCTTGGCCGCCAGCTCGGCGGTGCGGGCGGCCACGCGCTGCTCGAGCTCGGCGTTCAGCTCGTGGATATGGGCCTCGCGCCTGTGGCGCTCGGTCACGTCCTGGACCATAGCCAGGAAGCCGAGGAAGGCGCCGTCGGAGTCGCGCAGGGGGGTGTTCGACCACGCACAGACGATCACCTGGCCGTCTTTGCGCAGGTTCTGGCTCTCGACAAAGAGGGTCGTGTGGCTCGCGGCGATCTGCTGTCTGATCTGGGGCAGGCGCGCGCGGACCTCAGCCGCCATAATCTGCTCGTCGGGTCGCCTCCCGAGCATTTCGGCGGCGCTCCAGCCGAAGAGCTGCTCGGCGGCGGGGTTCCAGTAGGTGATCAGGAAGTCGGGGTCGCTGATGAAGACGCCGATCGGGGTGCGGTCGAGGATCAGTTGGAGGCGGGCGAGCAGGGCGTCGCGCTCGGCGATAGTGGCCGTGAGCTGCTCCTCGAAGCTCTTGCGCGCGCTGATGTCGGCGATCACGCCGATCATGCGCACGGCCTCGCCCGTGCGGTCGGGGTAGAAGCGCCCGCGCCCGGCGACCCAGTGCAGGCTCCCGTCGGGCCAGATCACGCGGTACTCGTGGGCGTAAGGCGAGAACTGCTGCCTGGCGTTCTCGACGGCTGAGAACAGGCCCGCTACGTCGGCGGGGGCGACCAGGTTCGAGAAGCTCTCGATCCGCCCGTCGAAGGCGTCCTCGGCGAGGCCCATGATATTGGCGTGGTGACCGCCCCAGATCACCCGCCCGCTGCGCAGGTCCCAGTCCCAGGTGCCCATGGCGCCCGCGTCGAGGGCCAGGCGCAGGCGCTCTTCGTTGGCCCGGGCCGCCTCGATGCTGCGCTCCCAGGTGTCGCGGTAGCGCTCGAGCAGCAGGGCGATCAGGGTCACAAAGACCGTGAAGACCAGGATGATCACGCCGTCGGGCTGCCCCGCCGTCGCGGTGCTCGTGAGGGTGATTACGGCGACGGTGGCGATACAGAGGACGGCGACGAGGGCGAGGACCAGGCGCGAGAGGAGCAGCCCGGCGATGGCGAGCGGGATGACGTAGCCGACGGCGGTGATCCCGCTAGTCACAATCCCCTCGCTGCTCAGGGCGCGGGTGAGCACCAGATAGGCGAGCACGACGATGGCCGTGGCGGCCGTGCGCAGCCTGCCGCTGCGCAAGGTCAGCAGGATGCCGAAGAGGATGGCGGCGAGGATCAGGCCCTGCGGCCCACCCATGAAATCTGGCAATGCGCCGGGGGCGAGGGCGTCGAGGAGCGTGAGGCCGAGGCGCACAGCCATGAGACCCAGCAGGAGCCACTGCAGAATGCGGGCCTGGGCGCGCTCGACCGGGTCGGCGATGGACAGGTCGTTCAGCCAGGCCAGGAAGCGCCGCAGCATAGGCAGCCTCCGTGGAGGGGGATTGGGTCAGGCGGGCGACGTCCCGGGGAAGGCGGCGGCGACCAGGGCGGGGAGCAGCTGCCCGGACCTGGCGTTGATGGAATAAACGCGCCCGTCGACGCTGCTCGCTACGTCGAGGTTGATGATCGCGACGCTCGCCCCGGCCCTGTAGGCCAGGCGGGGCAGCGAGGCGGCCGGCTCGACCAGGCCCGAGGTGCCGACCGAGAGGAAGAGGTCGCACTCGGCCGCGGCGGCCCAGGCCCGCTCGAGCAGCGCCGCGGGCAGGGCCTCGCCGAACCAGACCACGTCGGGGCGCAGGTGGGCGCCGCAGGCGGGGCATGGGGGCGGGGCGGCGTCGCCCTCGTCCCAGCTCGTGTAGACTGTGCCCTCGCGCGAGCAGCGGGCCCGGGCCAGGCTGCCGTGGAGCTCGAGCGGGTCGCGCGAGCCGGCGCGGCGGTGCAGGCCGTCGACATTCTGGGTGATCAGGGTCAGTTGGGGCGTCAATCGCTCGAGGGCGACCAGGGCCAAGTGGCCCGGGTTGGGCGACGCGGCGGCCACGGTGCGGCGGCGCTCGGCGTACCAGGACCAGACCAGGGCGGGGTTGCGGCGGAAGGCCTCGGGCGTGGCCAGCTCTTGGGGGCTGTAGCGGGCCCAGAGGCCAGTCTGGGCGTCGCGAAAGGTGGGGATGCCGCTCTCGGCCGAGACGCCGGCCCCGGTGAGCACCGCCACATGGCGAGCGGCCCGCAGGGCCTCGAGCAGACCGGCGGGGATGGGGGGCGCGTCGCGCATAGGATGCTCCCGCTAGCCGGCGAACAATGCACCAAAGAGACACGGGGCCATGCTCACACCGGCTTGAAGACCAGCTCGAAGCGGCGCGTATGCTCGTCGACGAACTTGACGTGCCAGATCCCGCAGGTGGGGGCCGGGTTGCCGCCCGCGTAGACGTGCTTGGTCAGGTCGATCTTGTCTTTGCTCAGCTCGTGGAGGGCGGCGCGGATCGGCGAGCCGTGGGTCACCAGGGCCACGCGGCTGTGGGGCGAGTCGGCGATGGCGGCCAGCAGCTCGACGATGCGCTCGCGCACTTTTTCGAAACTCTCGCTGGGGCCATGCTCCTGGACCAGGCTGGTGAAGGTGGCGGGGAGGCCGAGCCGCTCGATCAGGACCTCGGCGGTCTGGCTGGTGCGGGCGAAGGGCGAGACGAAGAGCTGCTCGACGGCCTTATCGGCCAGAAAATCGGCGGCCTGGGCGGCCTCTTCACGGCCACGCCCTGAGAGGTCGGGGCCAGGCGGAATATTATAGGCTACAGACGGGTTATTGGCCGGCTGGCCGTGACGAACCAGATAGAGATCGGTGAGCACAAGGCACCTTTCACTTGCGTTCCACAGGGCCAAGGGTAGCATAGGGCTACATGCGTGTCAATGCTGTTTGAGGCGGCCGG
>CAZKTU010000434.1:0-2892 GCA_964555675.1 uncultured Oscillochloris sp. | reverse complement strand
GGCGAAAGCATGCTTCAGTGCTGCTGCAATAGGCTTCAGTGCGGCGAAATCATGCTTCAGTGCGGCGGCACTCCAGAGATCTGTCAGCTCCAGATTGCCCCATCTGCAGCTCCCCAAGCGGCATGACCGCAGAGCCAGGCAGGCTAGCAGGGCTAGATCTTTTTGGGGTCGAGGGGCAACGCCCCTCGCGCGGGGAGTTTGAGGGGCCGGCGGCGGCCCCTCAAGCATGCTGGGGTCGGCAGGGCCCCCCCTGCCAAGCCTAGGGCTTGCAACCCCCCCACCCCGTGTGGTAGGCTTAGAGCGACATCGCCCTAATCCGTGAACTGGCTGTCGCGATGGAGCGGCCGATGTGCGGAGGCGTGAGACGCCTTTCGCTTGCCGGCTGCTGCGGCCAGGTCGAGCAGAAAGGCCTTTTGTGTTACCGGCCCTGAGCATCAGGCGCGCGACCGCAACGCCCGCCGACTACGTCGCCTTCGCCCAGCTCCCCGCTGTAGACGACGAGGCGACCACCCCCGACGACCTGCACGCCTTCGACCGCGCCTGCGAGCGCAGCGGCGCCCACTCGTGGCGCTACCTCGCCCAGGATGACGCCGGGCAGACCCTCGGCGTCGGGCACTTCTTCCCCGTCAACTGGCTGCCCGATCCCGGCACCTACTGGGTGGCCGCCCGCGTCCAGCGCGGCTACGAGCGCCGCGGCGTCGGCTCGGCCCTCCTCGCCCAGATGGAGGCCGACCTCGCTGCCCTGGGCGCCCGCGCCATGTGGCTGATGATCCCCGAAGAGTCCCCCGAGCTGATTGCCGCCCTGGCCCGCCGCGGCTTCGGCGAGCAGATGCGCAGCAACCCCTTCACCCTCAGGATAGCCGACGCGCCGCCCCTCGACCTCGCGCAACGGAGGGTCGCCCTCGCCGCCCGCGGCCTGCGGGTGAGCACCCTGGACGAGTGTCGCGCCGAGGACCCCGCCTGGCTCGATAAGGTCTATACCCTCCACGCGGCCCTGACCCGCGAGGTGCCCATCCCCGAGAAGATCTTCACCAGCCGCGACGAGTTCGCCGCCTTCGCCGTCGAGGCGCCCGACGCCCTGCTCGACGCTTTCTTCGTCGTGCGCGACGGCGAGCGCTATGTCGGCCTCAGCTTCATGCGCCCCGGCGAGCTGCCTCGCACGCTCGAGCAGGAGCTGACCGGCACCCTGCCCGAGTACCGCGGCCTGGGCCTGGCGAAGCTGCTCAAGCAGCTCACCATCGACTATGCCCAGCGCAAGGGGTACGCCAGCATCACCACCTGGGTCGAGGACAATAACGGCGGCATGGTGGCGGTCAACCTGGCCTATGGCTTCGTCCGCGGGCCGGGCCTGGTGCTGATGGAGCGGCCCGTCCCCAGGCCCGAGCCGCTCGTTCTGCCCGCCATGTCCGCCGTGCGGCGCGACGCTCAGCCGCAATAGTCCCGGATCACGCGCCCGTAGATCTCGACGCAGTGGCTCACGCTCTCCAGGTCGACCCACTCGACCAGGGCGTGAGCCCCTTCGCCCGCCGGGCCGAAGAGCACCGCCGGGATGCCGGCCTCGGCCAGCGAGGCCGCGTCGGTCCAGTAGGGCATGCCCAGCACCTGTGTGGGCGCGCCGGTGACGGCGGCGCCGTGGCGCCTGAGCAGGGCCGGCAGCGGCGCGTCGGCGGGCGTCTCCATCGGGGCGCGGTGCAGGCCGAGACGCACCTCGGCGCGCAGCGCGGGATCCGCGGCCATGAGCCGGTCGACGATGGTCCGTAGCTCGGCCTCGGCCTGCGCGGGCGTCTCGCCGGGGACGGTGCGGCGCTCGACGGCCAGCTCGCAGCGCTCGGCGTACGACGAGCGCTCTTGCCCGCCGGCGATCAGCGAGGCGTGGACGGTGCCGGTGCCGAGCAGCGGGTGGGCCGGGCCGGCCAGCAGGCGCCGGCTGAGGGCGTCGAGCTCGACCAGGATGCCACCCATTTTGGCGATCGCATCGAGAGCGCCGGGGGTCGAGCCGTGGGCGGCCCGCCCCTGTACCGCGACATCGAGCCAGGCGAAGCCCTTGTGGGCCGTCACCAGGGCCAGGGCCGTAGGCTCGGCGATCAGGGCCGCGTCGGCCTTGTAGCGCTGCGCCACGTCAAGTGTGCCGAGGCCGGCGCACTCCTCGTCGATCACGGCGGTGAAGAGCACGTCGCCGCGCAGGCCATGCCCACGGGCCTCGGCGGCGGCGAGCATACAGGCGGCAACGCCGGCCTTCATGTCGAAGGCGCCGCGGCCGTAGAGGCGGCCGGCCTCGACGCGCGGCTGGTGCGGGGCGTCCATGCCGGCGACGCCGACGGTGTCGATGTGGCCATTGAGCATCAGGGTGGGGCCGCCGCCAGTGCCGCGCGCTCGCGCGATGACGTTGGGACGGCCGGGACGGGCCTCGTCGAGCTGCACCTCGAGGCCCGCCCGCTCGAGCCAGCCCGCGATGAAGCGGGCGACATCCCCTTCGCCCGCCCCGCCCTGCACCAGGTCGGGGTTTACCGAATCGATCGCCACCAGGTCGGCGATCAGCTGTGTGAGCGTATCCACTGGCTTGCTCCTTAAGGTAGGCGGCGGGCGAGTGTTCCGCCCGCCCCTATCATACGCGAAGCCGGCCAGCTACGAGGCCCTGCGATCCGTCTGCTTGCGGCGGGTCGGGGCCGCGCCGCCGAAGAGGCGCCGCTCCACCAGCTCCTCGTCGTGGGCCGTCAGCAGGGTCACACCCTGCAGCTCGAGCTCCGCGGCCAGGCTGGGGGCCGTGGCGAGCGAGCGCTCGAAGAGGGCCAGGATGGCGTCGGCCTGATCGTCGGCGGCGATCCGGTTGAGCACCAGCTTGCCGCAGCCGGCGCAGCGGTGGATCAGCATCAGCTCGCCGTCGCGCTCGCC
>CAZKTU010000433.1:1778-2918 GCA_964555675.1 uncultured Oscillochloris sp. | reverse complement strand
AGCGCCTCTGGCCCGGCCTGAGCGCATTCGGCCAAAGCGGGGCGGGCGTCGAGCCCCTCGACGTAGAGGAGCTAAAGGAGCGCCTGCTCTACATCCAGGCCGTCGAGACGGCCCGCTGTCTGGAGGAGGGTGTGCTGGAGAGCAACCGCGACGCCAATATCGGCTCGATCTTCGGCATCGGCTACCCTGGCTGGACGGGCGGCGCGGCCCAGTTCATCAACCACGTGGGCCTGCGGGCCTTCATCGCGCGGGCCGAGCAGCTGGCCGGGCGCTACGGGCCGCGCTTCGCGCCGCCGGCGCTGCTGCACGAGCAGGCCGAGCGGCAGGCGATCTTTCAGGTGGGAGGCGAGCAATGAGCACACAGCAAGGCAGTCTGGCGGGCCGCGTGGCCCTGGTGACGGGGGCGAGCCAGGGCATCGGTCGGGCGATCGCCCTGGCCTACGCCGCCGAGGGGGCGACCCTGGTCCTGGCGGCGCGCAAGGTGAGCGCCCTCGAGGCCCTGGCGGGCGAGATCGCGGCCATGGGCGGGAAGGCCATCGTCACGCCGTGCGACGTGACCGACCAGGCCCAGGTCGACGCCATGGCCGCGACGGCCCGCGAGCAGGCCGGGCCGGTGGACATCCTGGTCAACAACGCCGGGATCGCCGGCACCCATAAGTTCCTCGGCCACCCCGACGAGCTCTGGCTGCGCATCATCGACGTCAACCTGCACGGGGTCTTCCGGGTCAGCCGGGCGGTCATCCCGCAGATGGTCGAGCGGCGCTGGGGCCGCGTGATCACGATCGCCTCGATCGCCAGCCGCATCGGCGCGGCCTACATGAGCGCCTACGCCGCCTCGAAGCACGGCGTGCTCGGGCTGACCCGCTCGCTCGCCACCGAGCTGAACCGCCACGGAATCACGGTCAACGCGATCTGCCCCGGTTATGTCGACACGCCCATGGCCGACGGCGCCGCGGCAAACATCGCCAAGCAGACCGGCCGCAGCGAGGAAGAGGCCCGGGCCCAGCTGGCCGCCACCAGCCCCCAGAACCGCCTGATCGAGCCCGAGGAGGTCGCCGCCGTGGCCCTCATGCTGGCCGCCGAGGCCTCGCGCGGGATCACCGGCCAGGCGATCAACGTCGACGGCGGCATGATCATGTC
>CAZKTU010000433.1:0-1678 GCA_964555675.1 uncultured Oscillochloris sp. | reverse complement strand
GGCTCGGAGGGGCCGCAGGCCCCTTCGAACAAAACCTATGCACACTATCAAACAAGGTTTGATATCAGATCTGCCGCGCCGCGTCGACGGTCAGGAAGCGCCCCACGGCCAGCACCGCCAGCAGGGGCGGCCCCACGAAGATCAGGGCCAGGGCCGCGATCGTCGCCGGGTTGCCACCGCTGGTGGCCGCGAAGAGCAGCAGCGGCAGGGTCAGCACGCGCCCGCCGCCCACCAGCAACGTCAGCAGGTACTGGCTCCACGAGATCAAGAAGGCGAACAGCCCCGCCACCAGTAGCGCCGGCAGCAGCAGCGGTAGCGTGACCCGCCCAAAGACCTGCCCAGGCGACGCGCCGAGCGTGGCCGCCTGCCACTCGTACCCCTGGTCGTAGCGCGCGAAGACCCCCGCCAGGGTCAGCACCACATAGGGCAGCACGGGGATGAGGTGTACGATCACCACCCCGGCCACGCTGCCCGCCAGCCCCAGCCGCAGCGCGATGATGTTCAGCCCCATGCCCGTCGCCGCCGGCGGGGTCAGCCCCGGCAGGGCCAGCAGCAGCATGGCCGCCGCCCGCCCCCTGAAGCGCCGCGTGCCCAGGGCCCGCGCCGCCGGGTAGCCCACCAGCAGCGCCAGCCCCGTGGTCAGCCCCGCCACCAGCAGGCTCGTCGCCAGCGACTCGCGCACCCGCGGGTCGCCAAGCTGCCGCAGCAGCGGCCCCGCCGTCCAGGTCGGCGGCAGCAGCGCCGGGAAGAACCAGCGCTCGGCGAAGGCGTACAGCCCCAGTAGGGCGATCGGCCCCACCAGGGCCGCGTAGAGCGCCACCCGCAGCGCCATCGCGCCGAGCGCGCCAGTCCCGCCCCCGCGCCCCGCGCCGCTCATCGCTCCTCCCTGCCCAGCCGGCGCGCCGCCAGGGCCACCAGCAGCACGACCAGGGTGGTGATCACGCTGATCGCCATGCCCTCGGCGCGGGCCCGCAGGTCGGGGTTCAGAAACAGGTCCAAGCTCAGCACGACCAGCATACGCGGGAAGCGCACGCCCAGCACCGCCGGCACCTCGTAGGCCCCCAGGACGAAGGCGAAGACCAGCAGCGCCGCCGCGCCCAGGGCCGGCAGGACCAGGGGCAAGGTCACGTGGCGCAGCCGCTGCCAGGGCGAGGCGCCCAGGTTCTCGGCCACCAGGTCGTAGTCGGCCGACTGGGTGCGCAGCACCGCCAGCACCACCAGGGTCAGGTAGGGGATCTCTTTGCCCACATAGGCCAGGATGATGCCCAGCCCCCAGCGATCGCGCACCAGCACAGGGAACTCGGCGGGGGCCGCAATGAGCCCCAGGGCGTAGGCGCCGCGCGCCAGCAGCCCGCTCTGGCCGAGCAGCAGCAGCACCGCGATCGCCCAGACCAGATGCGGGAAGGCCAGGTTGAGGTTGAGGGCCCCCAGCTCGGCCGGGCCCGCGGGACGCCGCCGCCGGCTGAGCAGCAGCCCGAGCCCCAGGGCGCCCGCCGCCGCGATCAGGGTCGAGGCGCCGCTCACCCACAGGGCGAAGCCCAGGCTCGGCCAGAACTCGCGGCTGACCGCCGACGGGCCCGCCAGCACATTCCGATAGGCGTCCAGGCTCAGCTCGGTCTCGCCGATGATCGTCAGATAGCCCAGGCTCTGTAGCAGCGCATAGAGCGCGCTGGCCCCG
>CAZKTU010000432.1:0-2936 GCA_964555675.1 uncultured Oscillochloris sp. | reverse complement strand
TGGCCATGGTGGCGTCGAGGCCGGCGTACTGCCTGTAGCTCTGCTTGAGGTGGCGCACCGTGGCCACCAGGTAACCGTGGGGGCCCGTGATCACCCGTCCGCACTCCATGGCCATGCGCGGCGGGCGCAGGCCCGAGCCGCCGAAGGCCGCCGCGTAGGCCCGCTCGACGCCCGCGCCTACGGCCGTCAGGTCCACGGCCGTCTGATCGGGCCTGTAGGGGATGCCGATGCCGCCGCCCAGGTTGACCAGCTCGAAGCTGATGCCCAGGGTCGCGCTCAGCTCGGCCACCAGGGCGAAGAGCATGTGGGCCGTCGCCGTGACCGAGCCGGGCTCGAGGTCATTCGAGGCGATCATGGCGTGCAGGCCGAAGCGGCTCACGCCCCGGTCGCGCGCGGCCGCGTAGCCGGCGAAGAGCTGCTCGCGGGTCATGCCGAACTTGGCCTCCTCGGGTCGCCCAATGATCGGGTTGCCCTCGCGCAGCGGCCCCGGGTTGTAGCGAAACGAGATGAACTCGGGCAGCCCCGCATTGCGGGCCAGGTAGTCGAGATGGCCCAGGTCGTCGAGATTGATCAGGGCCCCCAGGCGTCGCGCCGCCACGAACTCCTCGGCCGGTGTGTTGTTCGAGGTGAACATCAGCAGCTCGCCCGTCAGGCCGGCGCGCTCGGCGAGCAGCAGCTCGGGCAGCGACGAGCAGTCGGCCCCGCTGCCCTCTTCGGCCAGCAGTGAGAGGATCTGCGGGTTGGGCGTCGCCTTGACTGCGAAGTAGTTGCGGAAGCCCGGCGTCCAGGCGAAGGCCTGCCCCAGAGCCCGGGCCGCGCCTCTGAGCCCGGCCTCGTCGTAGAGGTAGAACGGCGTCGGGTGCTCGCCCGCGATCGCGCGGGCCTGCTCGAGCGTGAATGGTAGTGGCTTGTGCATATTCAGATCTATTAAGATGTAGTTAAAGGCCTTTTCACACGAAGACCAGTGTGTTATAGTGTAATCTACATTACCCAATCATTCCAATTAAGAAAGGTTCTGCGCCGTGCTTTTTACTGCGAGCCTGCTCGTAGGAGCCCTTCTGGGCGCTATGCTGGCGGCGGTATTGATGCTTCCGCGCGTCCGCATGATCCTTGACGAGCTGCAGCTAGCCCGCCGCGAGCGCGATCGCCTCCAGACCGAGTTGATCACCCGCCGCAGCGAGACCAGCCACGCCCGCATTCAGGCCCTCAGGGTCGAGCACGACATGCTGGCGATGCGCCGGCGCCTCGCCTCGGCCACCGCCGAGCGCGACGAGGCCCGCGTCGCCCAGCTCAACGCCGACGCCGCTTATCGCGAGATCCTCGCCGAGCGCGATCGCCTCAAGGGCGAGTTGGCACTCTCGCGCCGCCGCAAGGCTTAGTACGGCGTCCGAGCTACTCTGACGAGTAGCAGCCTCCCGTGAGGGCATACCCATGTGTGCGCCCAGCCCCGCTGAGTCGCTCGGACGCTCTACTGGCCCCGCTCAAGTTTGCGTAGCGCCCCCTCGGCTGCGTCCGCGTCGCTGGCCTGAGCGCCCGCGGGGCTGTAGCGGGCCTGCTCGTACGACGCCGTAATCGCGCCCACGCCCGCCCCGTCGCCGGTCGCCTCCGAGGCGACGGGGGCGAACTCGGCCGGCGTGAGGGTCGGGGGCCTGGTCTGATCGCGCCCCTCCAGCAGCAGCAGCATGCGCACATAGGCCCGGCGCGTCCTGGTCGTGGCATCGTCTCCGCTCAGGGCCGCCAGAGCGGCGCGCAGCCCCGTGAGGCTACGGGCGAAGGGGTTGCGCAGCCGCCCGAGCAGATCGCGCAGGTCTGACCCCAGGCTCGCCACCAGGCCGAGCGACTCGCGCTCCTCGTCGCCCTGGGGCCGCGCGGCCTGGCGCCGGCGCAGCAGCAGGATGGCGACCACCAGCAGCACGATCGGGATCAGGGCCAGCAGGAAGGTCGTGCCTTCGGCCATGCGCTGGATCGTGGTCAGGGCGCCGTCGATGGCCGCGGGCGGCTGGGCCTCTGAGGACAGGGGCGGCTCGGGCACCTCGATCAGCTGGAGCTGCGCCAGGATAGCCTGGATCAGGGCCGAGAGGGGCCCCGCCAGGAAGGTCAGGAAGAGCCAGGCCAGCGCCCCGCCCACCAGGGCGAAGGGCAGCAGGACCAGGGTGATCAGCCCCCGGGCCGCGGCCCCGCCGCTACCCCCGACCAGGCCGGCGCCGAGAACGGCGACCACCACCACCACGCCTACCGCGGCCATCAGGGTGGCCAGCCAGCGCCAGCTGAGGCCGGCCAGCCGGCCGCCTGCGGCGTCTTGGGCGTGGGCCAGGGCCAGGGCCAGCAGGCCGAGGCCGTTCAGGCCGACGATCTGCACGAGCACGGCGGGCGAGCTCGCCGGCTCGCCGGTGCGGGTGATGGCGCCCACGATCACGGCGACGAGGCCCACAACGGCGCCGCGCCCGAACAGGTCGCCGATGCCGCCGCTGTCGCCTGTATCAATGCGCACGCCGCGCCAGAAGAGGTAGAGCCCGAGCAGCAGGAGGGTGTAGGCCGCCAGGAAGTCGCTGCTGCCGGGCAGCAGCCCGCCCAGGGCCGCGCCGACCCCGCCCAGGCCCAGGCTCGGCAACAGCAGGCCGCCGACCGCGGCCCCGACCAGCAGCGCGGCCCGCTCGCGGCCCGGCGGCAGGCGTCGGTCCACCTGGTCTGAGAACCAGCCGAGAAGCACGATCAGGAAGAGCAGCGCCCATGGCACGCCCAGCGTGGTCAGGGCCGTGAGCGGCAGCCCCACGACCGTGGCCTCGAGGGCGGCGACAACCAGAATGAAGAAGAGCCGCATAGGCTGAATCATAAAGCGTAGGGCGGCAGGCGGACGGGGCCGCCGGCGCTCTACGCTCAACTGTCTGGAGGACCCCCGCCGCGGGCAGCGGCAAAACCTGTCTTGAGGGAGGCGA
>CAZKTU010000431.1:0-2940 GCA_964555675.1 uncultured Oscillochloris sp. | reverse complement strand
CAGTCCCAGTGTGGCTGATCATCCTCTCAGACCAGCTACTGATCGTCGCCTTGGTGCGCCATTACCACACCAACTAGCTAATCAGACGCGGGCTCATCCTCAGGCGAAATTCATTTCACCTCTCGGCATATGGGGTATTAGCGGCCGTTTCCGGCCGTTATCCCCCTCCTGAGGGCAGATTCCCACGCGTTACTCACCCGTCCGCCACTAGCCCGAAGGTTCGTTCGACTTGCATGTGTTAAGCACGCCGCCAGCGTTCATCCTGAGCCAGGATCAAACTCTCCGTTGTATTCACTGCTCCTTTAAATCAATTCATTAAAGCTTTCAGCTTTCACTAAACTCTTCAATGCATCGATCGCAAACAGTGCCGTCGACGCCCAAAATCATCAAACTCTTCAAAACCACACTCGCGTATCGCTTCTTCAAAGTTCATGCTTTCAGTCGTGACCTCCTTCATCAGAAGGGTTCGAGAGCGCATCTACAATCAAGCAATCTTGCTTTCGCCTCATTGCTTAACTTTCAATGACTTTCCAAATCACTCAGATCCGGTCGCTTCCTCGCAAACTGAAACTTGCATCCCTATTCGCATCGTGAGAACGCAAATAGAAACATCTCAGCTCACTCAGTCGCTTGTTTCTTTTTGACGGGACCTCACACCTTTGCTGCACGTTCGTCACACCATTCAAAAGGCAGCGCTTCCGCGCTCTCCTCACTCAGGCATGACGCAGCAAAAGCGTCAGTTCCTAAACTTTTTAGTTGTCCAGGTGCGCCTCCCCCTCTTCAGGGTTCGGCTCTCGCGGCTTCCTCAGCCGCTTTCAAAACTTACAGCATCGTCGGCTCGCGCCTCCTTCTCCGTAAGCCCTGCAGCGCTCGCCTCTCGGCTCCCGCGCAGTCCAAAAAATTAGCACACAACCTCAGCCCCTTCCTGCAACCAGGGCTTCTCCCCAAGGGGCAAAGCGGGCCAGCTGCTCGGGATTGCTGGCGGCGAGCACGGGAAAGTCAGTGCTGGCAAGGCTTTCGCCCGGCAACAGCAAGGTGGGACTGCGCTGCAGCCACTGAAGAGAACAGCCCAGCTCCGTGAGCACCAACCAGGCTGCGGCCAGATCCCAGATCTTCGGCGTGGCCTCCAGGGCTGAGACCGTCTGCCCCATCGCCACGCTGACGAGGTTCAAGCTGGCCACACCGAGCAGGCGGATCTTGCCGGGAAACCTGCGGTCGGGGAGCTTCTGCAGCACGCCGATCGACCGGCTGCACAAGGATGCGCAACCGGTCTGCAGTTGCTGGTTGGAGGGCGGCAAGAGGCGCTTGCCATTGCGCCAGGCACCTTGGCCCCGCACCGCCACGATGCGTTGACGCAACGGAGGCACATCAAGCAGGGCCAACACGGGAACGCCCGCCTCGAAGCGGGCCATCGAAATGGCCCAGTAAGGGATGCCCGCCGCGAAGTTGGTGGTGCCATCGAGGGGATCCACCACCCAAAAGGCCTCTGTGGCAGGGACAAGATGCCGTCCCTCCTCGCTCAGCACCCCTTCGCCCGGATAAAGCTCGGCAAGCCCCTGCACCAGGGTCTCGTCACTCCAGCGATCGCAGGCGGTGATCAAGCTGCCATCGGCCTTGGCTTCGGATGCCATGTGGCCAAAATCCTGGCGTTGCCGCTCTGCCACCGCGTCGAGCAGGGAGGTGAGCCGCAGCGCTTCGGCCGGCAACGCGTGGACAACGGTCATCCGAGCTCCATGGCAAGCACCTGGGTGAGGCTGCGGCTGGTGTCCTCACGGAACCGGTGCAGGTTGACGCGGCTGAGCATCAGCAGGGCAGCCAGTGCGACCAGTGCCTCGATGCCCAGGACAAGTGCGAAGGGCGGGAACGCTCCCTGCGCAGGAAAGAGCGCTCGACCAAGGTCGAGCAGGCCACCACCGAGCAACTTGGCGATGGCGCGGGAAAACGCCTGGGCCAGGCCCCACACCCCGACAAAAGTGCCCGCCGCCTCGGGCAAGGTGAGATCAAGCATCAGACAGAGCGCGCTGTTGGTTCCAATGCCGGAAGCCAGACCGAACAGGATCATCAGCCCTTGCAGAACTGCCACCCGAGCGGTGAAACCGGCCAGGAGCAGGAGCACCAGGGAGATCAGGATCAGCCGGCAGCCAAGGCGAGCCGCCGCGAACTTGCCTAGACGCGGCACGATCCACAAACCGGCCAGGAGCAGCCCCACCAATGTGCCGGACCCCCAGAGCGCATTGAGCGACGCGGTGGCGGCGATGGGCATGCCGAACACATCAGCGCCATAGCTCTCCAGGATCGGGTCCTGGAGGAACAGGGCCAGGGTGAACAGAATCAGGAAGGTGAAGAAGATCGCCACCTGCGCGCTTGATCGGATCAGGCGCCAGGCCCGCCCCGGAGTGATGGCGTCGTCGCGATCGGCGGCGCGGCTGAGTGATTCACCAGCCCGGGCGGGCTCGATCCCCCAGGTGGCCACGAGCGTGAGCAGGAACACCAGCCCGGCCGATCGCAGCATGAAAGGCACGAGAACCGCTTCGAGGGTGGCCCGATCGGTGATGCCATCCAGGCCCCGCAGGCTCAGCGAAATGGCAATGGCACCGATCACGATGCCGATGGTGAGCATGCACCAGATGATGCTCACGGCCCGGGGGCGTTCCTGCTCCTCGGTGCGGTCGATCACCAGGGCGAGATAAGGGGTGGTGGCCATCGACACGGCCAGGCCATAGAAGGCAAACAGCCCGCACAACAGCACCACCCCCAGCAGAACCCCCTGGCCGTCTGGGCTGTCCATGGCCTCCGCTAGGCGGAAGATCAAGGGAACCACCAACACGGCCAGACCGCAGAAACAAGCACTGCCCGCCCAGATGTAAGGGGTGCGATGCCGGCCAGCGATGGCGTGGCGATCGGAAATCTGGCCGAACAGGATGCGCGACGGGGCGACGA
>CAZKTU010000430.1:0-2947 GCA_964555675.1 uncultured Oscillochloris sp. | reverse complement strand
GGCGGCATCCAGGCCGTCACCCTGGGCGACGAAGAGGCCCGCCGCCGCGGCACCCAGAAGACCGTGCTCGAGCGCAAGGCCCCCCCGACCTTCGACGTGCTGGTCGAGTTGGTGGGCCGCGACGAGGTGGTCGTCTATAGCGACGTGGCCGCCGCCGTCGACGCCCTGCTGCGCGAAGAGGGGCCGGCCTGCGAGCGCCGCACCCGCGGCCCCGACGGGCGCGTGCAGAGCGAGGTGATCGCGCCGACTCAGCCCGCCACCCGCGGCCGCGAGGTCGGCACCCAGCCCTGGGACGAGCTGGGCCAGTCCTTCTGGTGGCGCAACGAGTCCCCCCAGCCCAAGCCCAGGGGCGGCAAGGGCGGCAAGGGTCGCCGCGGCCCCGGGCGCTACAACCGCGTAGCCTGAGCGCATAAGCGCCGCGGCCCACGCCACGGCGCACACCGTCCCCCACTTCCCGCTGAGGGCCTAACGCCCCACGCCCCGCCGCGCATGCAAGGACTCGCTACGCGGGCAGCGGCGAAGACCGTCTCGCGGGTACGAGCCCTATCTCACTGCGACCACTCGGTGGGCTGGCGGTCCCAGCGGTGGGGGCGCAGCCGGGCCAGCAGATCGGCGGGGAGCCCGGCGCCGTCGCTTGTGGCGAGATTAGCCCGAACATGACCAGGCCGGCGCATGCCGGGGATGGTCGTACTGACCGCGGGGTGGCTCAGGATGAAGCGCAGGGCCATCTCGGGCAGGGTCATCCCGGCGGGCACCAGGGGCTTGAGGGCGTCGGCGCGCTCGACGCTGGCCGCCAGGTTCTCGGGCACAAAATAGCTGTTGCGCCAGTCGCCCTCGGGCCAGCGCGAGTCTCGGGTCAGATTGCCGGTCAGCGAGCCCTCGTCGAAGGGGACGCGGGCGATCACGCCGATGCCCAGCTCCTCGCAGAGCGGGAAGAGCTCATCCTCGGGTGCCTGGTCGAAGATGTTATAGATCACCTGCACGGCGTCGATCTGGCCGGTGCGCAGGCTCTCGAGGGCGTTCCAGGGCTCCCAGCGGTTGATGCTGATCCCGATCCCGCCGATCAGGCCCTCGCGCTTCAGGTCGTCCACGGCGCGCTGCCAGCGCTCGTCGTGGGCCCAGGCATCCTCCCATACGTGGAACTGCATGAGGTCGACGCGGGGCAGGCCGAGGTTGGTCAGGCTCTTCTCGGTGTACTCGCGGATATGCTCGGGCGGAAAAGTCTCGTCGAGGGTGAAGCCGCGGCGCGAGGGCCACGTGAAGTTCTTCGGCGGGATCTTGGTGGCCGTATAGAGCCGCTTATCGGGGTTGGCGCGCACCAGGGCGCCGAGCAGGCCCTCGCTGTGGCCCGCGCCGTAGCCCCAGGCCGTGTCGAAGAAGGTACAGCCGCCGTCCACGGCCAGCTGCAGCGAGCGGCTGGACTCGGCGTCATCAGACTCGCTCCAGCCGCCCATGCCCCACATGCCGTAACCGACCTCGCTCACCGCCCAGCCGAGTCGCCCAAAGGTTCGCGCCTGCATAGTGCCCTCTCTCTGCCCGTCGGGCCCGACGCGCCGACGTCAGGTCAGTCTACCACAGCGGCCCCTCGCGCCTCAGGCCTGATCCGGCAGGGGCCCGGTGTAGGTGGCGCGCGGCCGGATCAGCCGCCCGAGGGCGTACTCCTCGAGGGCGTGGGCGAGCCAGCCGACGGTCCGCCCGAGAGCGAAGAGGGCCAGGGCCGTCCCCGCCGGGGCCGCGAGGGCCTGAGCGAGGGCCGCCAGGCCGAAGTCGATCGTCGGGCGCTCGCCCAGCAGCTCGTGGGCCGCTTCGCTCAGGGCCAGGGCGCAGGCTACGGCCCGCGAGTCTGGGTAGGCCCGGGTCACCTGGGCGAATAGCTCGGCGCCGCGTGGGTCGCCCGCCGGGTAGAGCCGGTGGCCGAAGCCGGGGATGGGGTCGCCGCGCCGCAGCCGCTCGGCCAGGGCCGGGCGCGCCTGTGCGGGCCCCTCGACCTCGCGCAACAGGGCCACGACCCGCTCGGTCTGGCCCCCGTGGCGCACCCCGGCCAGAGCGCTGAGGCCCGCCGTCACCACCTCGTAGGGGCTCGCGCCGGCCGAGGCGACACAGCGAGCGGTGAAGGCCGAGACATTCAGCTCGTGATCGGCGCAGAGCACCAGGGCCGCGTCGAGCAGGGGCGCGGCCCCCTCGTGCGCCGGGGCCAGGCCGCGCTGCAGCTGCACGGCCACGGGCTGCTCCGCCCCGATCCCGCCGAGGAGCGCGCTGAGCAGCCGCATGATCCGCCCCCCGCTACGCACCACCGCCGCGGGCCTCGTATCGTAGCCGGCCTGGTCCTGGGCGGCCAGCAGCGGCAGGGTCGCCTGGAAGCGCTGCAGGGGGGTCAGGCCGAGCGGGCCGCCGACCTCGACGCGGGGCAACTCTGGCGAGGGTAGAGCCGCGAAGGGGCTGGGCGCGGGCGGCAGGGTCCCGACCCAGAGCAGCTCGGCCACCTGCTCGATGCTGCAGCGGCTTGCCAGGTCGACCGCATCGTGGCCGCGATAGTACAGCCGGCCGCCGTCGATCAGGGTGAGCTGCGACTCGAGCACCGGCGCGCCCCAGTCGAGGGCGGCCGGGGCCACCCGCTCGGGCGCCAGCCGCTGCTCTTGCTGGGCCCTGAGCCGCTCGACATCCTCGCGGTGGTAACGGCGCGCCCGCGGGTCGTCGGGGCTCGGGCGCGAGCGAATCAGCCCCCTGCTCACATAAGCATAGAGGCTGGCCCGGCTGATCCCCAGCCTCGCAGCAGCCTCCGCCGCCGTCAAATCCCCGCTGACATTCATAGCTCCCCCGCAGCGCACTTCTCTGCCGAAGAGTATAACATATATTGATTACTAAATCAATATTGACAACGTTGCTATACTGTACCTATGTGACAAAGCCCTTTTGAAGCTGCCTCACGGGAGGGTCGCAGGGAGGC
>CAZKTU010000429.1:0-2965 GCA_964555675.1 uncultured Oscillochloris sp. | reverse complement strand
GGTCAGGCAGGGGCAGCGCCCCTCGCAAGGGGTCAGGCAGGGGCACCCTTGCCAAAGTAGAGTATCATGCATGGCATGAGCAACCCCCCATTTGGTCTGTGGCCCAGCCCGCTAACCCCACGGCAGATGGCCGCCTCGCTGCGCCTCGACGACGTGCAGTGGGACAGCGACGGGCGCCGCTTGGTCTGGCTCGAGTCGCGCGATGGCCGCGGCGCTCTCTGGTGCGCCGATGCGGCCAGCGGCGAGGCCGCCCGTGAGCTGACGCCGAGCGATCTGGGCGTGCGCGGGCGCGTGGGCTACGGCGGCGGCGAGTATACGGTCGGCGCGGGCAGCGTCTTCTTCGCCGAGGCTGCCTCGGGACGTCTATTCCGCCAGAGCCTCGATGGCGGACCGCCCCGCGCGCTCACCCCGGCCTTCGGCGCGGCGGCGGCGCCTGCGCTCTCGCCCGACGGGCGCTGCCTGCTCTACGTCCACAGCTACGAGGGCGCCGACTGTGTGGCCGTAGTCGACGCCGAGGGCCGGAGTTGGCCCCAGCGCCTGGCCGCCGGTCACGACTTCTACATGTGGCCCTGCTGGCACCCCGGCGGCGGCCAGGTTGCCTTTGTGGCCTGGGACCATCCGAACATGCCCTGGGATGGCGCGACGCTCTACCTGGCTGACCTCGACCTGGCGGGTCCGCTGCCCGCCCTGCGCGAGGCCAGGGCCGTGGCCGGCGGACCCGCCACCAGCGTCTTTCAGCCCACCTACGCCCCCGACGGGCGGCATCTGGCCTTCGTCTCGGACCTCGACGGCTGGTGGCACGTGTATGTGCTCGACCTGGCCACGGGCGAGCAGCGTCGCCTGACCGAGGGCGCCGCCGAGCACGCCCAGCCCGCCTGGGCCCAGGGTATGCGCACCCTGGCATGGGGCCGCGACGGCAAGCGGCTCTACTACCTGCGTAACGAGGGTGGGGTGCGGCGGGTCTGCGTGCAGCCGGTCGACGGCGGGCCGGCCCAGACCCTCAGCGACGGCGAGGGCTACACCTGGTTCGCCCAGCCCGCCGCCTCGCTCGCCAGCGACGCTCTGGCCGGGATCGCCTCGTCGCCCACGCTCACGCCCCGCGTGATGCTGGCCGACGGCGCCCAGGCCCGGGTGCTGCGCCGCAGCTCGGGCGAACTGGTGCCCGAGGCGAAGCTGGCCGGCGCGATGCCGGTGACCTGGTCGGCCGGGGCGGGCGCGGTTTATGGCGTGCTCTATCTGCCGCCGGGGTATGTGCCAGGGGGCGCGGGGCCGCGGCCCCCGGCCGTGGTGCGCATCCATAGTGGCCCTACCGACCAGGCGACGGCCTCGTACAGCGCCGAGGTGCAGTTCCTGGCGACGCGCGGCTATGCGGTGCTTGAGGTGAACTATAGGGGTAGCACCGGCTATGGGCGGGCCTACGCCCAGGCCCTCCGGGGCGAGTGGGGGGCGTACGATGTGGCCGATGCGATCGGGGCGGCCCGCTACCTGGGCGCGGCGGGCATCGCCGACCCGGGGCGCATTGTGATCATGGGCGGCAGCGCCGGCGGTTTCACCGTCCTGGCGGCCCTCTGCCAGGCCCCCGAGCTGTTCAGGGCCGGCATCACGCGCTATGGGGTCGCCAACCTCTTCACCCTGGCCGCCGACACCCATAAGTTCGAGGCCCACTACCTCGACGGGCTGGTGGGCCCGCTGCCCGAGGCGGCCGCCCGTTACCGCGAGCGCTCGCCCCTTTTCAACGTCGAGAAGATCAGCACGCCGCTGCTGATCTTCCAGGGTGCCGACGACAAGGTGGTGCCGCCCGAGCAGGCCGAGTCGATCGTGGCGGCCCTGCGCCGGCGCGGCGTGCCCCACGTCTACCACCTCTTTCCTGGCGAGGGCCACGGCTGGCGGCGCGCCGAGACGATCGAGGCCTACTATCGGGCCATCGACGCCTTCCTGCGCCAGTATGTGATCTTCGCGTAGGGGGTTGCTCGAAGCAACTGCCCAGCTCAGGGGCTCCGCTCCATGACCATGAACTCTTGCCCACCGAAGAGGCTGACGAAGCGCTCGCGCTCGACGAAGCCCGCGCCCGCGTAGAGCCTGATCGCCCGGGCGTTGAACGCGGCCACGGTCAGGCGTAGGGCCTGAGGGGCGAAGCGCTCGACGCCGAAGGCCATCACCGCGTCGAGGTAGCGGCGCCCCAGGCCCCGCCCAGTCAGGTCGGGGCGCACGCCGAGGCCGAGGTCGAGGGCGGGGGCTCTGTAGTCGCCGCCCGGCACGCGCGCCTCGTCGCCGAAACAGCAGAAGGCCTGTAGCTCGCCTGAGGGCGTGCGCAGCTGATAATAGTCGCGCTCGCAGCGGCTCAGGAAGGCGGCGCGCATGGTTGGGTCGTCGCCCAGGTTGTAGCTGGCGTAGGGCTGCGGGTAGCGCCACGTCGCGATCTCGAGGGCGGCCGGGTAGTCGAGAGGGGTGATCGCCAGGGTGCTCATAGGGCCAGCCCGTAGGCCCGCCGCGTCTCGGCGCGCAGCAGCCAGGCCAAGCCGAAGGCCGGCAGGAGCACGGGCACAAAGCCATAGCCGACGCCGAAGCCCGACCAGACGGTCGCCGCGCCCAGCAACTCCGGGCTGATGGTCGTGAGGGCGCCGACGGCCAGCACTCCGGCCAGCTCGAAGGCGCAGACTGCTGTCGCGAGGCGCCAGGCCCCGGGGGTGCGCCGGGCGATCCCCACGCAGGCCAGCAGGTAGACCAGGGCGGCGACAGCCGAGAGGCTATAGGCCAGGGGCGCCTGCTGCCACCTGGTCGCGATCTGGTAAAGCGCCCGCGCGCCGGCCGCCACAGCGAACAGCCCGTAGAGGGCGATCAGCAGGCGTCCCGCGCCGGCGAGGGGCGGGCGCTCTGGGGTAGCTTCCTTCATGACGGCCATCATAGCACGCCGGGGCCATGAGGCGTGGAGGGCCTGGCTCTCCACGTGAACGGGGTGCGGGAC
>CAZKTU010000428.1:0-2979 GCA_964555675.1 uncultured Oscillochloris sp. | reverse complement strand
CCGGCAACCCCGACACCATGGACGGCGTGCACCCGCAGCTGGTGATCGGCCCCGGCACCGAGGTGATCAACGGGGCCCATCTGATCGCCACGGCCGGCGCGATCGACAGCCACATCCACATGATCGCCCCGCAGCAGGTCTACGAGGCCCTCTCGAATGGCGTCACCACCTTCATCGGCGGCGGCACCGGGCCGGCCGACGGCACCAGCGCCACCACCTGCACCCCCGGCCCCTGGTATATCGCGCGCATGCTCGAGGCCGTCGAGGGCCTGCCGATCAACTGGGGCCTGCTCGGCAAGGGCAACAGCAGCCGCCCCGAGGCCCTGCGCGAGCAGATCGAGGCCGGGGCCTGCGGTCTCAAAGACCACGAGGACTGGGGCACCACCCCGGCCGTGATCGACTGCTCGCTGCGCGTGGCCGACGAGTACGATGTGCAGGTCGCCATCCACACCGACACGCTCAACGAGAGCGGCTTTCTCGAAGATACGGTCAGCGCGATCGACGGGCGGACCATCCACACCTATCACACCGAGGGCGCCGGCGGCGGCCACGCCCCCGACATCATCGCCATCGCCGGGCTGCCTAACGTGCTGCCCTCGTCGACCAACCCGACCCGACCCTACACCGTCAATACCCTGGCCGAGCACCTCGACATGCTCATGGTCTGCCACCATCTCAACCCGGGCATCGCCGAGGACGTCGCCTTCGCCGAGAGCCGCATCCGCAAGGAGACGATCGCCGCCGAGGATGTCCTGCACGACCTGGGGGTGATCAGCATGTACTCCTCGGACTCGCAGGCCATGGGGCGAGTCGGCGAGGTGGTCACGCGGGCCATCCAGACGGCCGACAAGATGCGGCAGCAGCGCGGGCCCCTGCCCGAGGATACGGCGGGCCACGACAATGCCCGCCTGCTGCGTTATATGGCCAAGCTGACGATCAACCCGGCCCTGGCCCACGGCATCGCCCACGAGGTCGGCTCGCTCGAGCCCGGCAAGCTGGCCGATATCGTGCTCTGGGACCCGGCCTACTTCGGCGCCAAGCCCAAGCTGGTGATCAAGGGCGGCGTGATCGCCTGGGCCCTCATGGGCGACCCCAATGCTTCGATCCCGACCCCGCAGCCGGTCTTCTACCGGCCGATGTTCGGGGCCTTCGGGCGCGCGATTGGGCAGACCTGCGTCAACTTTGTCTCGCAGGCGAGCATCGACCTGGGCGTGCACGAGCGGCTGGGGCTGAGCCGGCGCGCGGTCGGCGTACGGGGCTGCCGCACGGTCGGCAAGAAGGATCTGGTGCGCAATACGGCCACGCCCACGATCACGGTCAACCCCGAGACCTACGCGGTGCTCGTCGACGGCGAGCTGGCCACCTGCGAGCCGGCCGAGCGCCTCGCCCTGACCCAGCTCTACTACATCATGTGAGCTACAATAGGATCAGAGCGTCCCGCCCCCCAGCCCGATCTCTGGCGGGCCCTGGACACCGCCCAAATGCGCCCACCGAGGCCGACGATGCCCAGTGAGAGTCTGACCATCCCCGCCCGCGACGGCTTCGCCCTGGCCGCGACCCGCTACGAGCCGGCGGCCAGGGCGAATGGCGCCGTGGTGGTGATCAACGCCGCCACGGCCGTGCCGCAGCGCTTCTACCGCCACTTCGCCGCCTACCTGGCCGAGCAGGGCTACACGGCGATCAGCTACGACTACCGGGGCATCGGCGGCTCGCGCCCGGCCTCGTTGCGCGGCTTCACGGCCCACGCCGCCGACTGGGCCCTGCTCGATATGGCCGGCGTGATCGACTGGGTCCACGCCACCTACGGGCCGCGCCGGCTCTTCGCCGTCGGCCACAGCTTCGGCGGCCAGACCCCCGGGCTGTTGCCCAACGCCGAACGGATCGACGCCATGTTCACCAGCTCGGCCCAGAGCGGCTACTGGCGCCTCCAGGGCGGCTTTCAGCAGCTAGTCGTGGGCTTCCACGTCCACCTCACCCTGCCGCTGCTGGCCAACCTGGTGGGCTATGTGCCCTGGAGCAAGTTCAGCTCGGCCGAGGATCTGCCCAAAGACTTTGCGCTGGAGTGGGCGGCCTGGTGCCGGCACCCGCGCTATCTGCTGGGCGACCGCAGCCTGCCCCTCGAGCGCTACGGGCAGTTTCGCGCCCCCGTCCTGGCCCTGAGCTTCGCCGACGACGACTGGGGCACCGCCCGCGCGGTCGACGCCATGATGCGGGCCTACCCCAACCTGACGCGGCGCCACATCATCCCCGCCGAGGTCGGCCTGAAGGCGATCGGCCACGTCGGCTTCTTCCGCCCGCAGAGCGCGGCCCTCTGGCCCGAGCCGGTCGCCTGGCTCGAGCGGGCCGCGGCACAGGCCGAGGCGCCCCCGCCCGAGCGCGCTGCAACCCAGGCATGATCACCGCGTCCGAGGGAACCTTCGCCCGCCTGGTGCTGCGCGCCCCGCTCCCCGTGCTCGCCTGTTTCGGCACGCGGGCCTGCCCGGGTCGCCAGGCCATGCAGCCGGCCCTCGAGCGCGCCGCGGCCGCCCACCAGGGGCGCCTGCTGGTCGCCGGCGTGCTGCTCGACCGGGCCCCGCTGCTCGCCGAGCAGCTCGGCATCGTCGCCTCGCCGACGCTCATGGTCTTCGCCCACGGCGACCGCCAGAGCCAGGTGGTCGGTTTCCTGCCCGCAGGCTTGCTCGCCCTGCTGGCCGACGAGGCGGCGGGCGGCGGCATCGGCGGCGACGGCTTCTGGAGCCCGGTCGAGGAGCGCTTCGAGGACACGGTGATGATCCCCCAGCTCGCGGCCTGGGGCTACGCCGTCGAGCGCCAGGTGGCCTGCGCCGTCCAGGGCAAGGGCGGGCCGCAGCGCGGGCGGATCGACCTGCTGGTGCTCGATCGCCCGGCGGGCGTGCCAGTGACCCTGGTCGAGAGCAAGCGCCAGATCAGGGGCGAGCAGGAGCTACGCCAGGCGGCCGCGCAGGCGGCCGGCTACGCCCT
>CAZKTU010000427.1:0-2991 GCA_964555675.1 uncultured Oscillochloris sp. | reverse complement strand
ACTCGTCGACGGGCAGCGTGTAGATGGCCATGGCCGAGAGCACGTAGGTCATGGCCACGATCACGATCAGGGGGGCGAAGCCGTAGCGCACCTGGAAGGCGCCGCTGACCAGCGAGGCGGCGGCCCAGCCCCCGGCCCACATGACGCTCATCAGGCTGACGGCCATGCCGCGCTGGCGGGGCGGGGTGTGGCGCATGATCAGGGCGTCGTTCATGGGGAAGCTGGCCGCCACAAACAGGCCGCGCAGGAAGAAGCCCATGATCGCGGGGGCCAGGGCGGGCAGCAGCATGAACAGCACCCCGGCGGCCGCGAGCATGCGTAGGCCCGAGGCCCCTGTGCGCAGGCCGGTGCGCTTCGACACCGGGGCGCCGATCAGCGCGCCCAGACCCATGCCGAGCGAGGCCACGGCCAGCACGATGCCCACGGCCGCGTCGCTCAGGCCGAAGCTCTCGCGGAAGAAGAGGTTCTGGAAGGGCAGCAGCGCCCCGCCGCCGAGGCCGAGCAGCAGCCCGGCCAGGGCGAAGCGCAGCAGCATGCTGATCGGCAGCGGCGGAGCCTCGACCCCATCGAGGCCGACCCGGCGCTTCTCCTCGATCAGCGGGAAGGGGCCCATGATCGGCAGCATGGCCGCCACCGAGAGCACGATCACCGAGACCAGGGCTAGCTGATAGGCCGCGGTGTCCTGCGCATCTACGCCGAGCACCCCGGCGCTCAGGGTGGGCAACACGCCGCCGAGGGCGCTGCCGAGCAACCCGACGATCAGGGCCGCCGAGGCGTTCAGGCCGAAGACCGAGGCGCGGTCGTCGTCGGTGGTGACGCCGGTGAGCAGGGGAGTGACCGCAGTGGTGGCGAGGCTGAACGAGGCCCCGACGAAGAACTGGGCCGCGATCAGGGCCCAGAGCTCGCGCGCCTGGAGCAGCAGCACCCACGCGCCGCAGAAGACCGCCAGGCCCGCCAGGAGCGAGCGCTGAGGCCCGAGGCGGTCGATCAGCAGGCCGGCGGGGATGCCGAGCAGCATGCCCGCGCCGCGCCCGACGGTCGAGAGCAGACCGGCGGTATCGGCGGCGTAGCCCAGACTCACCAGATAAAAATTGAATAGCAGGTCGGCGATGCTCAGAGCCAGTCCGTACAGCAGGCTATGGATCAGAATGCGCCAGACGGGCGGACTCAGCCGGGCGAATCCGGCGCGGGTGGCGAGGGTGGCCATCGATTCCTCTGCTGGGTCGGCGATGAGTAGGGGCGACGCCGCCCCGCGCTACTATACCACATACTTGACTAGGCAACTATTTGCGGGTACCAGCAGACGGCGGGACTGTTCGCCTACGGCGGCGGGCGACCCACGCAGGGTACAATGTGCTCGTCCCCGCCATCTGTGAAGGAGAGCGCCCTATGACCACCAGCCTCGCGCGACGCCTGGCTCCCTTGCTCGTCCTGCTGGCCCTCGTGGCCCTGGCGAGCGCCCCTGCCCCGGCCGCTCGCGCCGTCTCAGACAGACCGATTATGGCCTTCTACTACCCCTGGTGGGAGCAGTCGGACTGGAGCTACGACCGCATGAGCGACCTGCCGGCGCCGCGCTACTCGGGCGGCGACGACGCGACGATCCGCCGGCACATCCAGCAGGCCGACGACGCCGGCATCGACGCGCTGATCTGCACCTGGTACGGCCCCGACGAAGAGCGCCTGAACAAGCGCTGCCGGCGCCTGATCGAGCTGGCCCGCGAGGGCGGGCGCGACCTGCAGGTGGCGATCATCCCCGACCAGTCGGCATGGGGCCCGCTCAAGAGCGTCGACGGCCTGAGCAAGGCCCTGGCCGTGCTGAAGAGCGACTTCTTTGGCCAGCCCAACTACCTGCGCTTCCAGGGCAAGCCGGCGGTCTTCTGGTTCAACCCGCCCTCGCTTGGCGGGGTGGGCACCTGGCAAGAGCTGCGCAACCGGGCCGACCCCGGCCGCGAGCAGTACTGGTTCGGCGGCACCGACAACTTCAGCTACCTCGAGGCCTACGACGCGCTCTACTACTTCGATATCACCTGGGAGACCCGGCCCGGCGCGGCCATGGCCTCGTACGGGCGACGCCTCGCCGACTATAACAGCCGCAATGGCCAGAGCCGGCCGTTCGTCGCGACAGTCATGCCCGGCTACGACGACCTGAAGGTGCGCGGCGGCCACGCCCGCGACCGCCAGGGCGGCGAGTACTACCGCGGCACCTGGCAGACGGCGATCGATACCCAGGCCCAGGCCGTGGTGCTGACCAGCTTCAACGAGTTCTTCGAAGGCAGCCATATCGAGCCGAGCGAGCGCTTCGGCGACCTCTACCTGCGCCTCACGAAGGAGCTGAGCGACCGCTTCCGCAACGAGGTGGGCCGCACCACACCACCGCCGGCCCCGAGCGGCGAGTGTCAGTTCTTCCCCGAGACCGGCTTCCAGGTCTGCGGGCGCCTGCTCTCCTACTGGCGCGAGAATGGCGGCCTGCCGGTCTTCGGCTACCCGATCGGCCCGCAGGCGGCGGTGACGATCGAGGGCCGGCAGTACCAGGCCCAGCCCTTCGAGCGCAACCGGCTCGAGCTGCACCCCGAGAACGGCCGACCCTACGACGTGCTGCTCGGCCGCCTGGGCGCCGAGGTGCTTGAGCGACAGGGCCGCAACTGGCAGGATTTCGGCAAGCTCGGCGGCGCGCCCGGCGGCTGCCTCTACTTCGCCGAGACCGGCCACAGCCTGTGTGAGCCGTTCCTGAGCTACTTCCGCGGCAAGGGGCTCGAGTTCGACGGGCGGCCCGGCTACAGCCTGGCCGAGAGCATCGCGCTGTTCGGCCTGCCACTGAGCGAGCCCCAGAGCGAGAATGTCGAGGGCCGGCCCTATACGGTGCAGTGGTTCGAGCGGGCCCGCTTCGAGGAGCACCCCGAGAACCCCGACCCCTACAAGGTGCTGCTGGGCCTGCTAGGTGTCGAGATGCGCTGAGGCGCGTAACCGAGTTACGATCTTCGCCGCTGCCCG
>CAZKTU010000426.1:0-3048 GCA_964555675.1 uncultured Oscillochloris sp. | reverse complement strand
TGCTTCGCAGTTTCTTCGCTAAGGAAGAGGGCCAGGGTCTCGTCGAGTACGCGCTCATCCTCGTGCTCATCGCTATTGTTGTTATCGGTATCCTGACGCTGCTCGGCGGCAAGGTCTCGACGGTCTTCTCGAAGATCAACAGCGGCCTCAAGTAGCTCTCTTCGTCGGTCTGTTTGGCCCGGGCCCCCTGGATATCCAGGGGGCCCGCGGCATTTCCGGGTGTACAATGGTCACGGCAAAAGACTCGACCGGCAAGGAGCTTCCGTGACCGTACCTGATGACACGCGCAAGTGGTGGGCGCTGGCGGCCGTGGGCAGCGGCGTGCTGCTCTCAACGATCGACGGCTCGATCGTCAATATCTCGCTGGGCACCCTGGTCGCGTCCTTCAACAGCAATCTCAATGTGGTCGAGTGGGTGGTGCTGGCGTACCTGCTGACGATCACCTGTCTGCTGCTGCTGATGGGCCGCCTGGGCGATATGTTCGGCAAGCGGCGGGTCTACGCGGCGGGCTTCGTGATCTTCACGATCGCCTCGGCTCTCTGCGGCATCGCCTGGAGCGTGGGCGCCCTGATTGGCTTTCGCGTGGTGCAGGCGGTAGGGGCGGCGATGATCCAGTCGGTCGGGCCGGCCCTGCTGGTCACGGCCTTCCCGCCTCGCGAACGCGGACTGGCCCTGGGCGCGATCGGCTCGTTCGTCGCCGTGGGCATTCTGATTGGCCCGGCCCTCGGCGGGCTGCTGCTGAACAGTGTCGGCTGGCAGGCAATCTTTTATGTCAATATTCCGGTCGGGATCATCGGCACATGGCTGACGTTGCGCAGCATCGCGCCGGATCAACCCGCCAAAAGCGGCCAGGTCTTCGATCTGCTGGGCGCCTTGCTGCTGATGGTATCGCTCTTCGGGCTGCTGCTCGCGCTGACCGAGGGGCCACAGTGGGGCTGGGGCGACCCGCGCGTCCTGGGCCTGCTGGCGCTCTTTCTCGCAGCAGGGGCGGCCTTCATCTTCTGGGAGCTACGCTTCCACAGCCCGATGATCAACCTGCGCATCTTTCGCAACGCGGCCTTCTCGCTCAACCTGCTCGCCGGCTTCGTGCTGTTCCTGGGTCTGGCCTTCAACCTGCTGCTCACGCCGCTCTTCTTCCAGCTGGTCTACCAGTTCGACCTGCGGACGACGGGCCTGATGCTCATGGCGCTGCCCCTGGCCCTCTCGCTGACCTCGCCGCTCAGCGGGCGGCTCTCGGACCGCATCGGGCCGCGCACGCTGACCATTGCGGGCCTGGTGCTGGCGGGGGTGGGGCTGGCGGGGCTGAGCTTTACCCAGGTGACGACCCCCCCGGCCCAGATGCTGGCCTTCCTGGTCATTGTCGGCGCGGGCGTAGGCATGTTCCAGAGCCCGAATAACAGCACCGTGCTGGGCAACGCGCCGCCCGAGGCCCTCGGCGTAGCCAGCGGCCTGCTCGCAGTGATGCGCACCCTTGGCCAGACGGCGGGCATCGCTGTGGCCGGCGCAGTCTGGACCTCGCGCGTGTTCGCCCTGAACGGCGGGCCGATCGCGCCGATCACGGCGGCCCCGCCCGAGGCCCTGGCCGGGGGCTTCGACCTGGCGATGCGAGTCGCGGCGAGCCTGGCCCTACTGGCGATCCTGCCCTCGCTGGGCGGCGGACGCGCCGTCGCCGAGCAGCGGGCGGCCCACGGGCGGGCCGACTGATTGCTCGCAAGCCATGCTTGCGGCACACCGTAGGACAGGGGGTTTTCAGGGAGGGCAAGCCCTCCCTGCGACCCTCCCGTGATGCGGCTGGTTTGCGCCGCGGCGCAACTCCTGGTAGGATTGCGCCGTTATGCGACAATCAGGCTCCTCAACCATTCACCGCGCCCTCGGGCGCGCCTTGCTGCTGCTGGTGACTCTGGCCGCCGCGGCCCTGCTGCTGATCGGCTGCGCCGGCGGTCCGCTGCTCGGCGAGGTCAGCGCCAGCGCCGCCAGCTTCGATCCGGCCGCCAGCACTACGCCCCTGACGGTCAGCTACGCCGTGGGCCGCGACGCCCGGATTAATGTCTATGTGCTCGACGGCGGGGGCACGCGCTACGACCTGCGCCAGGAGCAGCTGCGCCCGGCCAGCGACGACCCCTACGTGCTGCGCTTCGACGGCACGGTGCCCACGGCCGACCCCGTGGTGCTGCGGCGCCTGCTGCCGCCGGGCGAGTACACGATCGTGGTCGAGGCCGAGAGCGACGACGGGCAGCGCGACGAGCGCCGTCTGCCGCTGACGATCACGGGCGCCGAGCCGCCCAAGCCCGACATCGAGAACCTCATGGTCTCGCCCGGCGTGATCTCGCCGAACGCCGACGCAATCGGTGACATCGCCGAGTTCACCTACAGGCTGCCGATCAGCGCCACCGTGGACATCAACGTGACCGCCCCGACCGGCGAGGTCATCCCGGTGGTGACCCGCGAGGAGGAGGGGCCCTTCGAGCAGCACCATGTCTGGAACGGCAAGCGCCCGAACGGCTCGCTGCTGCCGGCGGGGGTCTACACCTACACGGTGCGGGCAGCGGATCTGCTGGGCAATATCGTGCAGCGCGAGGGCCAGATCACGCTCGAGAGCGTCGGCCAGCCCGAGGCGCGCATCGTCTCGGCCTATATCGCACCGCAGCGGGTGATGCTGGGCGACGTGATTACGGTGACAATCCGCGTGCGCAACACCGGCGATGTACCGATTCGCACCTACGGCCCGCCGAGCGGCTTCCAGTACAGCACCGACGAGGTCTTCTCATCGGTCGAGGGTGGGCGCTACACGGCCCAGGCCGGCGGCTTCTGGCGTGTCGGCGTCGACTGGGACGCCAACAGTGGCGGCGGAGCGCGGCGCTACCCCTTCCGCTGGGCCCTCTCGGAGCGGCCGCCCGAGCAGTGGGCCACACCGGGGGTCGAAGACTTCCTGATGCCCGGCGAGGAGGTCGAGATCATCGGACGCGTCCAGATTTTGCAGCGCGAGACGAAGATGGGCTTCTACGTCGGCCTGATTCAGGACGGGGTAGGCTTCTTCCAGGATCGTAC
>CAZKTU010000425.1:0-3051 GCA_964555675.1 uncultured Oscillochloris sp. | reverse complement strand
GACCGCTTTCACGTCTGGATGGAGGCGAGCGGCGGACGACCCGCCGAGCGCTACTGGTGTCGCGTCTGCGACCGGCGCGGCCTGCTCAAGAACCTCGGCTGTGACGAGGAGCGGCCGAGCCAGCCGGAGCGTCAGCGTGCAGCGGCCCCAGTTCAGCGCCCCCGGCCGCGGGCCGAGCCCAACCCAGCCCACATCCCCTTTTACCGCCAGCTCTACGAGGCGGTTGCGCTTTGGGCCCACGCCTGGCTGCTGGAGCCCTGCAACCCTGACCCGCACGCCTACCTCCTCAAGCGCGGCCTCACCCATGAGGCGATCAGCCACTACGTGCTCGGCGTCACGCTCAACGACCCCGAGAGTCTCGTCGCCTACCTCCGCACGACGTGCCCTGAGGCATTCCCGTACGCCGAGGAGGCCGGCCTCGTCATCACTGACGATGATGGGTCGGTGCGCACCCACTGGAACCTGCGCGGCCGCATCGTCTTCCCGTACATCGCCGGCGGCCAGGTCGTCGACCTGCGCACACGCACCTACGATGGCCAGAAAGGCTATCGCTCGCTCGGCCCCTACCCCGAGCGCGGCGCCACCGCCCCCTTCGGCTGGGACAGCGTCACCCCCGGCACACGGACCGTGATCATCACCGAGGCCGAGTTCAAGGCCCTTGCTGCCCTCCAGGCCTTTCACGCCGGTAAGCTTGCCTACCCAACGCTGGGGCAGCCAGGCCTCAACGTCTTCCGCGAGGAGTGGGCGCAGGAGCTGCGGGCCAAGGGCGTCGAGGAGGTAGTGCTGTGCTACGACAGCCAGCCGCGCAAGGCCAAGGACGGTCTGCTCATCCTGAGCCCCGAGGAGCAGTGGAGTCTGCGCCACGGTGCGACCTGTACTACTGCCGGGCTGCGCGTGCGGGTAGTCCGGCTGCCGCTCGCCCCCGACGAGGACAAGGCCGAGATCGACACCTTCATCCCTCGCCACGGCGTTGCCCGCTTCCAGCAATTGATCGCCACCGCCCCGCTGCTCGTCGACTACCACCGCTCCCTCGGGCAGGCCCTGCTGGAACGCCACAACCTTTCCCTGCCCAACACCTACCCGCTGCGGCGTGAACGGCCGGCACGCCTGAGCATCAGCGAGACGGCGGCGCTGTTCGAGGAGGCCCCTGCCCAGGCCGCACGCGCGACTCTTGCTGAGGCTCGCTCACAAATTACTGCGCTGGCCGAGCAGCACGCGACCGACGGCGAGGGCTTCCTGGTGCTGGCCCACCCGCCGGGCACCGGCAAAGGCTTCAACACGACCCTCGGCCTCATGCGGTGGAAGCAGGCCGTCCCGAGCGGCGACGACGGCAGCGGCTTTGTAGTCTGGACGGCGCAGCGCAAGGCCCAGCTTCACGACCAGCAGGGCCTCGAGCTGATCGCACTGGAGGGCCGCCACCAGGGTAACTGCCGCAAGGTCGCCGAGGCGATGACGCTGACCCAGAAGGGCTACAGCGTGAAGGAAGCCCTATGTCAGCGGCGCTGCCCCTTCATCGACCGCTGTGCCTACCTGCGTCAGTTCAGGCAGGAGGGCGACTTCTTCGCCGCAACCCCAATGCTCAAGGCGACCGGCTGGTGGCAGGACGCCGGCGTCGTCGTGCTCGACGAGTTCGATCCGGCGCGGCTGATCAACCACGTCCAGCTCAGCTCGGCCGACCTCGCGGCGATGAGCCGGGCACATCCCAGGGCCCCGGCGATCCAGACCGTCCTGCGCTGGGTCGCCCAGGCTGTCGCGACCACGACCGACCGCAGCCTGGGCGGCGTCCTGCTGCTCAGCGAGCTCGACCGGCAGGCGGCCAGCGAGGGCGCGTGCTTCGACGAGACGCTTGAGACAGCGCTGGCCGAGCTGCCGCCGCCCGAGGAGCTGAATATGCTGCGTGGGCTGCCGACCGGGGCGACACTCGCCGACTACCAGGCCCTCCCGCCAGGCCACACGGCGACGTTGCTCACGCAGCTCGCGAAGGAGCGAGACCTCGTCGTGGAGGGCCGGCGCGTCACCAGCCGAATCGAGGCCAGGGGCGGGCGGCTGGAGTTGTTTCTGCGCGTGGAGCATCTGATCGAACGCCTCGCTCGCGCCGACCAGCCGAAAATTATCCTTGACGCCACGGCCAACGCGGGCGTGCTCGCGGCCCTCTTCCCCGGCACAGCGGTGCGGGTTGAGCAGCCGATGATCGCTGGAGCCACGCGCATCGTCCAGGTGGTTGGGCGCGACTGGGCGAAGAGCAGCCTTAGGAGCCGCTCGCCTCAGGCCAGCGAGCGGAGGCGCGAGCGCTGGGTGGACGATGTGGCGTGCCACATTCGCCCAGGGCGCAAGACCCTGGTGGTCTGCACCTCGGAGTACGAGGACGAGCTGCGAGCGGCCCTGGCTGAACGAGGTCACACCGATGTGACGACAGCCCACTACGGCGCCCTGCGCGGCTCCAACGACTTCAAGGGCTACGACGTGATCCTGGCCCAGGTCTACCATCCTAACCTGGAGGCGGTGGTGCGCGAGGGGCGGGCGCTGTTCGCCGACGACGAGGAGCCCCTCGACGAGCGGGTTGTGACCGAGACACGGGTCTTGGGGGACGCGACCGGGGCGAGCTGGCGTGTGCAGGTGCCGGCCTTCGCCGACCGGCGACTCGACGCCCTACTCCAGCACCGGCGCGAGGCCGAGCTACTCCAGTGCGCTTTGCGCGGCCGGCCCTTCGACCACCCCGACGTACAGATCACACTGCTGTTCAGCCTGCCGCTACCGGGCCTGCCCCCTACCGTGATCGTCGAAGCGCCCGCGAGCCCAGGGAGTAACCGCGGCCGCGAGCAGGCGACGAAGGCGCGGCTGTGCGCCGCCGCCCAGCAGCTGCTCGACCGGAGTGTACGGGTGATCGAGGTGGGCGACCTCGCGGTCACTGCACAGGCCAGCCTCATCACCACACGTAAGCATCTGGTGCACGTGGCGGCCCGCCTGCGGCTGCGGCTCGTCACCCGCCGGCGTGTTACCTCAATGCCCCGAGGCGGCGTGCGCCACTACGAGCGCCAGGTGCTCCTGCGC
>CAZKTU010000424.1:0-3056 GCA_964555675.1 uncultured Oscillochloris sp. | reverse complement strand
GGATGGCCGGGCCGGTGCTGAACACGGCCAGCTTCGCGCCGCCGTCGGGCGTCTCGCGGAAGTGATCGAGGTAGGCGAGCCAGACCAGCACCGCGCCAAGGAAGGCGCCGACGAACTGCCCGGCCATCAGCACGAGGCCGTCGCCGAAGGCCGTGCCGCCCGTGACGATCCCGGCGATCACGCCGGCCGGGTTGAGCGAGCCGGGGCCGCCCAGGGCGATCGAGGTCATCGCGCCACAGAAGACCGCAAAGGCCCAGCCCGCCGTGATCACGATCCAGCCCGAGTTCTGGCCCTTCGACTTGTTCAAGACTACGTTGGCAACCACACCATCGCCGAGCAGGATGAGCACCATCACACCGAACATTTCTGCCAGGAACATGACTGAGTTCCTCCTTCGCGCAGGCTGCCTTAGCCAGCGCCATTACGAATCCGGGGCCCCACTGGTCCGATGTTGACGTACGCGGCTCGGGCCGCCCCGTGGCGCGGCCGAGTGTGGCTATGGGTATGCCCGGCGCGACCTGGCGCAGGGCCGAGTATAGCCTCAGAGCTCCGGTCAGTCCCGCCTGCGGCCGCCGGGCGACAGGCGCGTCTCACCCCCTCTCGGGCACATGCTTGTGCGACGAAAGTGTGGCGCAAGGCACAACAGATCAGGCCACCCCCGGCGTGTAAGACTACAAGCCGTGGCAGCGGATAATCCGTGCTCGAACTACCGGGACATGCGGGGCGGTGCCAGTGTTGCGGGGATTGCCCCTCGCCATTGAGCAGCCAGTGACACTGGAAATGAGAAAGAGACGCGCCAAAGCGGACGGCTGGTGCTGCCGATCCTGGTCATATACGCGGCGGAGAGGCTCCTTTGCAGTCCGACCGTGTTTTGTATATGAACTTTAACCGCTCGGGTTGATGCAATGATAACAGCAGGACCGAGGAGCGTCAAGGCCCCGAATCGCCCTAGAGCCCAGAGAAATGTTTCACCTTTGCAACATGATGTTGCACCATGTTGCAAGGCCCTGGCCCACTCACTGGCCCGTCCAGAAATCCTCTTTGGCCAGCCCGTGGCGGGTCATCTTGCGCCAGAGGGTGGCGCGGCTGACCCCGAGAATCGCCGCGGCGCGCCCGAGATTGCCGGCCGCCTGGCGCCCGGCCCGAAGGATCGCGTCACGCTCGCTCAGACGGCTACTCTCGTCGAGACTCGCCGTCTGGGGCAGCTCGAAGGGGGCGGCCACGCGCGCCACCCCGCTCGGCAGATCGTCGAGGGTGAGCACACTCTTCTCGCTGCCGGCCAGCGAGCGCTCGAGCATGAGCTCGAGCTCGCGCACATTGCCGGGCCAGGGGTAGGCCCGCAGGGCCTGCAGGGCGTCCGGGGCCAGAGCCACCTGCCGGCCGACCCGCTCGCCGATCAGCTGCAGCAGGTGGGTCACCAGCAGCAGCAGGTCGTCGCCCCGCTCGCGCAGGGGCGGGATGGTCACGCTCAGGGCAGTCAGGCGGGCGAAGAGGTCGGCGCGGAAGCGGCCCTCGTTGACCTGGCGCTCGAGGTCGTCGCCCGCCGTCGCGATCACCCGCACGTCGATCGGCAGAGGCCGCGTGCCGTCGGTGCGCAGCATACGCCGCATCTCGATCGCCCGCAGCAGGGCCGTCTGCAGCTCGGGGGGCAGGGCCCCCACCTCCTCGAGGTAGAGCACGCCGCCCTGGGCCAGCTCGAGCTTGCCCGGGCGGCTCGGCGCCCCGGCCCGCGAGGGGTCGCCCTCGATGCCGAACAGCTCGCCCGCCAGCAGGGGCCTGGGCACCGCCGCACAGTTCAGCCCGACGAAGGGGCCCGCCGAGCGCAGGCTGGCGTTGTGTATCGCCTGGGCGAAGATCTCTTTGCCCACCCCGGGCTCGCCGCGCAGCAGGACGCAGCCGGCCGCATTTGCGGCCAGGTGGGCCTGATGGAGGGCCGCCAGCATCGGCGGGCTCTGCCCGATGATATCGCGGAAGGTGAAGCGGGCCTGGGCGCCCACCACCCGCTGCACGAGCTGGTGCACACTCTGGGCCAGACGCAAGGTCACCAGGGCGCCCAGGTAGCGCCGCGAGCGGTCCCATACGGGCCGCGTCGCGCAGACGAGGGCCACAGAGCCCTTGCGGCCATCCCAGATTAGCTCCTGCTCGGCCAGCTCCTCGCGGCGGGCCAAGGCCTCGCGCACCAGCGAAGGCGGGGTCAGAGTCTGGGCGAAGGGCCGCCCGGCGACGGCCCGCCCGCTGACGCCGAGCAGCTCGGCGGCCCTGCTGTTGATCCGGCGCAGCTCGTCGCCAGGCCCGACAAAGATCAGCCCTTCGCTCATGGCCTCGAGGGTCGCGTAGAGCTCGGCCAGCTGGTCGTTGGCCTCGGCCAGCAGATGGTCGGCCCGCAGCTGATTGTGGAGAGCCTGGGCCGCGGCAATTGCCAGGCCCAGGGTGTGGGGGTGGGCCGCCCCGGCGGCGGTGACGATCGCCAGGGCGCCCAGGGGCTGGCCGCCCACGGTGAAGAGGGGCGCCGCGGCGATGGCCAGGGGATGCAGGCGCACGCTGTAGTGCTCCTCGCCGGCCGTCTGAATGGGCAAGGCCTCGCGCAGGGCCAGATCGACCGCGTTGGTGCCCGCCCGCGCTTCGTGCAGGTGGGCAGGCGGCTCGAGACCGCAGCGCTTCGCCAGGGTCAGCAGCTCGGCGTCGCCCTCGAGCTCGAGGGCGATCCCGGCGGGGTCGGCCAGCAGCACGCCGAAGCCGGGCCGCTCGATCAGCTGGTAGAGATCCTCGATCGACGAGCGCGCCTGGGCGATCAGCTGCTGCTGCCCACTGTCTGGCGGCGGCGCCGGCGGCGGCGCCAGATCGGTGCCGAGCCCGGCGTCGCGACAGCGCCGCAGCGAGCGCAAGATTGGGGGCGCCGGCAGGTGTTCCATGGCTGCATGATACCGCAGCGGAGCCGAAGGATGAAGGATGAAGGATGAAGGATGAAGGATGAAGGATGAAGGATGAAGGCTGAAGACCAAAGACCAAAGACCAAAGACCAAACCTACGTCCGGCTTGGTGGATGGTCCTTGGTC
>CAZKTU010000423.1:0-3077 GCA_964555675.1 uncultured Oscillochloris sp. | reverse complement strand
GCTCTCGTCCTTATCGAGCGGGAAGGTGTCGCTGGCGTCGGGCGTGCCGTCGCCGTCGTCGTCGCTATCGCAAGCATCGCCAAGTGCGTCGCCGTCACTGTTGAGCTGGTTGGCATTGGCATCGACCGGGCAGTTGTCGCTATCGTCAACCACGCCATCGCCGTCGCTGTCGCTCGTGCTTCCAGCCGCAGTTCCGGTCCACTGGCCGACATAGCTCGACGGTTTGTCGCCGGCGGTGGTGAAGTCGCCGCCCACAAACAGGGCGCCGTTGCTGTCGAGCGTCATCGCGTGGACGCCCGCGTTCACGCCGCTGCCGACGGACCGCCACTGGCTGCCGTCCCACACGCCGATATGGTTCATCGGCGTCCCGCTCATGCTGCTCAGATACCCGCCGATATAGACGTTTCCGCCACGGTCGGTCTCCACGACATTGATGTATCCAAAGCCATCGTCGATCCCCGTGCCGAGGGCCGACCAGCTGCTGCCGTTCCACTTGGCGATATTGGGGACGCTGGTCGTGCCGGAGGTGTAGAACCAGCCGGCGGCGTAGAGGTTGCCGCTGCTGTCCACGGCCATGTCAAAGACGCCGCCGCAGCTGTAGTAGCAGTAGGGGTCGAGCCCTGCGCCCAGGGCCGACCAGCTGGTGCCGTCCCACTTGGCGATGCTGTCGAGCGCCTCGTCCGAGTAGTAGTTGAAGACACCGCCGGCGTAGAGGTTGCCACTGCGATCAAACACCAGGCTCTGCACCCCACAGCCAGAGTAGTCGTTACAATCGGGGTGAAGCAGGTTGGGCAGGGCCGACCAGCTTGTGCCGTCCCACCTAAGGACGCCATTGGCCGGGGCGCCATCGACCGTCATTTGAGTCGTGTGATTGGTGCCGACATAGAGGTCGCCGTTCGGGGCGATCGCCAGGGACCCGACCCAACCTGTGAACCCGCTGCCGATGGCCGACCAGCTCGAGCCGTCCCATTTGGCGATTCGGTCGATGCTCGTTCCACCGGCCGTCGTGAACTCACCGACCGCATAGAGATTGCCGTTTGCGTCGGCCGCCAGCTCGGTGGCGGGGCCGTTCAGGCCACTGCCGAGGGCTGACCAGCTTGTGCCGTCCCACTTGGCGATGTGGTTGGCCGGCACGCCTCCGGCGCTGGTGAAGTAGCCGCCGACATAGACGACCCCGTTCGGGCCTTTGGCCAGGGCAACTACAGAGGAGTCCATCCCCTGCGTGCCAAACTGGTCGCTCCAGTTCGCGTTGTCGCTGAAGGGGTCGCTGTTGCCCGGCCTGGTCGCGTCGAGCGGGAAGGCGTCGGCCGTGTCAAGCACGCCATCGCCGTCGTCGTCGGTATCGGCGGTGTTGCCAATGCCGTCGCCGTCGGTGTCGAGGCTCTCGTTCGCGTCGAGCGGGAAGGCGTCGCTGGCGTCGGGTGTGCCGTCATTGTCGTCGTCGCTGTCGCAGGCGTCGCCCTGGCTGTCGCCGTCGGTGTTGAGCTGGTTGGCGTTGGCGACCGCCGGGCAGTTGTCAGTGGTGTCGGCGATACCGTCGCTGTCGCTGTCCGGGGGGATCAAGTTGCGCAAGAGCGAGATGGTGTTGCTATTGAAGTTGGCCACCGCAATATCGCTCATGCCATCACCATCCAGGTCGCCAATCGCCACACTCTGTGGGGAGACACTCACAGGGAAGTCGACTTTGGCGGCGAAAGAAGTGGTGGTGATGCTGCCGCTCGTGCCCGTGTTGCGTAAGATCGATATGGAGGCACTGCCGGAATTGGCGGTCGTAATGTCGCGCTTGCCGTCGCTGTTGAGGTCGCCGATTGCCACACTTTGTGGCAGGCTGCCCACAGTGAAGTCGACCTTAGGGGCGAAGGAAGTAGTGGTAAGGCTGCCCGTCGTACTGGTGTTCTGGAAGATCGAGACGCTGGCGCTGCCGGAATTGGTCACTGCTATGTCGGCTTTGCTGTCGCCGTCAAGATCACCAATGGCCACGCTGTATGGACTAGTGCCCGTGGCGAAACTGACCCTGGGGTCAAAAGATGTGCTGGTCAGGCTGCCGCTCGTGCTGGTGTTCCGGAAGATTGAGATGGTGTTTTCATTCTGGTTGACGACCACCAGATCGAGTTTGCCATCGCCATCGAGATCATCAATGGCCAGACTGCGTGGCCGAGTACCGGCAGCGAAATCGACCTTGGGGGCGAAGGAGAGGCTGCCGTTTGTGCTCGTGTTCCTCAAGACCGAGACACTATTGCCGCTACCACTGGCCACCGCGAGGTCAAGCTTGCCGTCACCGTCGAGGTCTCCGACCGCTACACTTCGCGGTCCGATACCAGTGGTGAAATCGACCTTTGGAGCAAAGGATGTGCTGGTCAGACTGCTGTTCGTGCTTGTGTTCCGGAAGACCGAGACGTTGTTGCCACCGTTGTTGACAATAACAAAGTCTGGTTTGCCATCACCGTCAATGTCGCCGACCGCCACGCCGAATGGCGTATCGACTGCAGTGAAATCAACCTTAGCGTCAAAGGAGGCGCTAGTCAGGCTGCCGCTTGTACTTATGTTCTGGAGGATCGAAGCGGTGTGGCCATTAAGGGTATTGGAAGCATTACTGTTAGCTACCACGAGCTCGGGTTTGCTATCGCCATTAAGGTCGCTAATTGCGAGGCTCCAAGGACTGCGGCCCGTGGGAACATCCACCTTGGCGGCGAAGGAGCTGCTGCTGATAATTTCGCCCGCGGCGTGGGCCGGGATGGCAGCCATAAAGCCGTGGGAAAAGACCATGACAATGATCGCGAACAGGCGGATGAGGCGGGCGAATCGGCTGTTGGGCCGGACGAGGCGGGCGAGCGCCCCCGGCGGGGTGCCGGACGCGGCGCTGGCCGCTAGACGGTGAGGAGCAGGAGCCATGGTTGAGTTCCTCGGTATAGCTTCAGAAACGACGGCGGGTGGACGCTACCAGGGAAGGGCTGGAACGGGTTTGCCAAAAATATGCTTACTTGGGCCTCCTTCACCTGCCTATGAGGCTGTGCTTGGCGGAAAAAAGCGTTGGTGGTTAAAATTTAGTAGTGAATGCAGATTGGAATAGCCGCGGT
>CAZKTU010000422.1:0-3104 GCA_964555675.1 uncultured Oscillochloris sp. | reverse complement strand
CGCCCGATGATGTACCTGGCCCTCAGCTACGACCACCGCCTGATCGACGGCGGCACCGCGGTGCGCTTCCTGGTCCGTATCAAAGAGCTCGTCGAGGACCCCGAGGCGCTGCTGCTCGAGGCCTGATCAATGCAGAGCGAGGCGTGGGTGACGGCACCCACGCCTCGCTCGTTGCTGTCCGCGCGTTCTAGACCCGCTGCGCCCCCGGGCGGCCCGCCTCACTCACTTCGACGACGACCTGGGCTACAACGGTCTGGGTGTAGACCAGCCAGAAGATGATCCCCGCGAACTTCAGGCCATCCTCGATCAGCGACTCGATCGGCCCAAAGTCGGCCACCATGTCGATCCCCAGCGAGGCCCCGAGGAAGAAGCCGGCCACCAGCGCGGGGAGGTAGTTGGTCTTCAGAAAACCCTCCCACCCGGCGAGGATGTAGAGCAGCCCCCCCACGACGTAGCCGAGCAGCACGACTCGCTCGGGGATGCCCAGCGCCTCGGGCAGCACAAGCTCGTGCAGCATGAAGGCATCGTCGACGAGCAGGGTCAGGGTCAGCAGCCCCGAGGCCAGCATGAAGCGCTGTAGGTGATGCGCGGGGGCGAACTGCCGCAGCAGGCCCCAGCCGAACAGCCAGAGGGTCGCCGCGGCCGCCCAGGCCATGATCCCCATGTTCGAGAGCAGACCAATATAGATCGGCGCATTGGTCACGGCGAAGGTGTCTCGCACAAGGTCGTCAACCGGAAGCGCGGCCAGCTTCGCCGTGGCGAGGACAAGGCCGATGCCGGCCGCCGATACACCCGCCGCCACCAGCAGCGGCCGCTTGATGAACGCGCGCTGGCGGCTCAGCTCGGCTCGCACAGCCTGCGAGAGATCACGCGCCGCTGTCGTGACCATAGGTCTGCTACTCATCAGGTCCTCTTCGTCTATCAGGCACGCATCACTACCTGCGGTTTGCGCTTGACCGTTCGCCTGAACCATGCCTTGCACGGGTCACTACCCGCATGTCTGTAGGATGTAGTCTGGGATATAAGTATTTTACGTGGCTTTTCTGTTAAGCAGGATAACATTATCTTAATCAAAGGTCGCCAGCCAATAATCTCCAGCCGGTGCAGCCCGAGCTGAGTGCAAAGACCAGCTTCCAGGTGCGCGAAGCGCTGTATAATCACTGGCAGAGGAGATGACAATGAAGCGAACGACGACCACTCTGGCGCTTCTGCTGCTGATATGCGTAGCGCTCGGGGCGTGCGGGGCGGGGCAGGTCCAGGGGGGCGGGGGGGCCGGGCCCACAGCGACGGCGTCGCCGACGCCGCAGCGCCCGCTCGGCGCAGGGAAGACCTTGCTGCGCGTAGGCACCGGCGACTCGGGCGCGGGGCTTGCGCCGCACCAGGCGATCATCGCCCGCTTCGAGGCCGAGAACCCCGACATCCAGGTGCAGCTCGAGCCCGTGGGCAGCGGCGACTACTACCAGCAGATCTTCGACCAGATCGCCTCGGGCAGCCCGCCCGACATCCTGCAGATCGGCGACGACGCGGTGCCGACCTTCGTCGATCGCAACGCCCTGGTCTCGCTCGACGAGTACATCACCAGCGCCCAGTACCCCCTCGACGTCGGCATCTACCTGCCGGGCGTGCTCGAGCCGGGCCGCTGGGCCGGCAGCCAGTACCTGCTCCCCAAGGATTTTACGCCCCTGGCGGTCTACTACAACAAGCGGCTCTTTGACCAGTATGGCGTGCCCTACCCCACAGACGGCTGGACCTGGGACGATTTCCTCAGTACAGCCAAGGCCTTGACCAGAGATACGGACGGCGACGGTCAGACCGACCTCTGGGGCGTCCAGATGACCGGCGGCTGGACCACCGGCTTCGAGTACTGGGTCGCGGCGGCGGGCGGGCGCCTGGTCAGCCCCGACGGGGCCGGCTTCCTCGGCTACCTCGACTCGCCCCAGAGCGCCGAGGCCCTGCAGTTCTTCCGCGATCTCTACCACCTCCACAAGGTCGCGCCAATCCCGAGCGAGCTCAGCCCCTTCGCCGAGAGCAACAACGAGTTCGCCCGCGGCGCGGCGGCCATGCGCGTCTTCGGGCGCTGGCCCCAGGCCGACCTGCGCCAGAACCAGGCCATCGATCTAGGCGTGGTGGGGATGCCGATGAAGGTGCGCCAGGCGAATATTCTGCTCTGGGGCGGCTTCGGCATCTCGACCCTGAGCCCCAACCGCGAGGCGGCCTGGCGCTTCCTGCGCTTCTATGTGGGCGCGCAGGGCGGCGAGGTCTGGAAGGATTGGGGCCTGCCGACGGTGCGCAGCGTGGCCGAGGCCGCCGGCCTGGATAAGGACCCGATCGAGGGCGTGTGGCTCGGCGAGCTCGATCACCTGGTGCCGCGGGCCTACACCGCCGTGCCGACCTGGGGCCGCAGCGGCGACCCGGCCCTCGCCAAGCTGCTCGAGACGGTGATCACCCAGCCCGAGGTCGACATCACCACCGCGCTCTACGACGCCGCGATCGAGGCCCAGGGCGCCCTCGTGCAACAGCAGTGAGCCCCTAGTCCTTTCGGAGCAGGGCCGCGTCGATCTCGCGGCCATCGCCGATTGCCCGTTCTGACGCTGCGCCCGGCCGCAGATCGGCTATCATGACACTGGAACGTAGAGCGCCGACGATCATCTCACGAGGAACCAACCTATGGCAGTCACTCAGGCTTTCCCGCAGCTCCAGGGCCAGCAGTACGTCAATCTGACCACCTACCGCAAGAGCGGCGAGGGTGTGAGCACCCCGGTCTGGTTCGCCGTCGACGGCGACCGCCTGTATGTCGTAACCATGGCCGACGCCGGCAAGGTCAAGCGCATCCGTAACAACCCGCGCGTATCCATGACCCCCAGCGACGCCCAGGGCAAGGTCAAGCCCGGCGCACCGACCGTCGAGGGCCAGGCCACTATCCTGACCACCCAGCAGGGCGAGCGCGGCAACCAGGCCCTGAAGCGCAAGTACGGCTTGATGTATAGCGCCTTCGGCCTGCTCTGGAGTATCCGGCGGGCCACCCCGGCCTACCTGGAGATCCGCGAGGTCTAAATGCTCGCAAGCCATGCTTGCGGCATGCCAAAGGGCTAAAGGGGGTTTTC
>CAZKTU010000421.1:0-3152 GCA_964555675.1 uncultured Oscillochloris sp. | reverse complement strand
CAGGTAGATCGCCTCGTGGGTGCCGTGGTCGGAGGCCCCGTCGATGCCCCAGCCGGCGTCGAGCAGGCGGGTCAGGGCCACGGCCAGGTCGCGGCGGGTGGGGTAGTTGATCGCGAAGTGATAGAGGCCCGTGGTGCCGGGGGCCGGCGGCGCGCCGCCCAGGCTCTCCCAGGTGTTCAGGCCCAGGTGGTGGTGGTAGCCGCCGGCCGAGAGGAAGGCGGCCGTGCCGAAGTTCATCAGCAGGTCGAAGCCCATGGTGTCGCGGTAGAAGGCGATCGCGCGATCGAGGTCGGCGACCTTGAGGTGAACATGCCCGATGCGGGTCTCGGCGGGGAGCGGCTGCTGGGTCACGGGGGCCTCCTTTCTTCGGCTGTGTGGCCATAGGATACCAGAAGCGGAGCGGATCGCGGCGACTACACAATGGGCACATCCCGCCTTAACAATGCCTGAAGAATTGGCTGATAGGCTGATGGCATCGGAACACCGCACACGTCGTCAGCGAGGGATCAATGCAAGCGAAACGCAGCAACCGCACGATGGTCAACATGGCCGTCGACCTGAGTATCTTCGTGGCCTTTCTGGTCGCCACCGCCCCGCGCCTGAGCGGGCTCGCCATCCACGAGTGGCTCGGCCTGGCCCTCGGCGCGGCCCTGCTCACCCATCTGCTGCTCCACTGGAGCTGGCTCGTCGGGGTGACCCGCCGCTTCTTCGGCAAGGTCGCCTGGTCGGCCCGCCTGAACTATGTGCTCAACACCTTGCTCTTCATCGCCTTCACAATCATCATCGTCACCGGGGTGCTGATCTCCGAGGTGGCCATGCCCCTGCTCGGGATCAGCTTCGCCAACGACCGGCTGTGGGAGAACCTGCACCGCGTGGCCTCAGACGCCACCGTCTTGCTGGTCGGCCTGCACGTCGCGGTCCACTGGCGCTGGATCGTCAATGTCGTCCGCCGGATCTTCACCCGCCGCCCCGGCCTGCGGGCCGCGCCCCAGCTCGACCTGGCCGGCAGCCCGACGGTGAGCCCGCTCAAGAAAGAGGCCCATTGATGAAGCTGTTCACACGGATCGCGGTGCTGCTGGCGGCGGCGTTGGTAGTTGTCGGGGCCATGCTCGCCTTTGGCCGCTCGGGCTTCGCCGATACCATGCGCAGCCAGGGCCACGGGGAAGCGCGCGGGAGTTTTGAGCGCGGGGGCGTTTCTGAGGGCGGCCTCGCCGAGCGCCCCGAGGGCGGCTTCGCCGGGAGGCCCGAGGGCGGGCGGGGCGACCGCCACGGCCCCAGCCTGTTCGGCCTGGCCGAGGTCGCCAAACAGCTGGTGAAGATCGGGATCATCATCGCCCTGGTGGTGCTCGGCGCCCGCCTGCTGGCTACCGTTCGCGGCCGAGCGGACTTGCCCGCAGCCCGCGAGTGACCGATACTAGGGGCACTATGGCGACATCAACCATCCTGCTGGTCGACGACGAGGCCGCGCTGCGGGCGATGATCAAGCTCTACCTCGAGCAGGAGGGCTTCCGCGTGGTCGAGGCCGGCAACGGCCGCGAGGCGCTCTACGTGGCCCGCGTCGAGCGCCCCGACCTGATTGTGCTCGACCTGATGATGCCCGAGATGGGTGGCTACGAGTTCTTGCGGGCCTTCGGGCGCGAGGCCGCCACCCCCGTGATCGTGCTGACCGCGAAGCTCGACGACACCGACAAGATCCTCGGCCTCGAGCTAGGCGCCGACGACTATGTGACCAAGCCCTTCAATGTGCGCGAGCTGATCGCCCGCGTGCGGGCCGTGCTGCGGCGCACCCAGAAGGGCGCCGTCGAGCCCGACCTGCTGCGGGCCTTCGACATCGTGCTCGACCGGGCCGGCCGCGTCGTCACCGTCGCCGGCGCCTCGGTCGACCTGACCCCGTCGGAGTTCGCCATCCTGGCGACGCTGATGGCCGCCCAGGGCCAGGTCCTCTCGCGCCTCGACCTGCTCGACCGCATGTCGGGCGACGCCTTCGAGGGCTACGAGCGCACGATCGACGTGCATATTCGCAACCTGCGGGCGAAGATCGAGCCCGACCCGAAGCATCCCCAGTATATCGAGACCGTCTACGGGATGGGCTACCGCTTCAGGGCGGCTCGCCCCACCCCCGGGCCTAATGGCCAGTAGGCAGAGCCTATGCGTTCGCTCACGGTTAAACTCACCCTGGCCTTCCTGCTGGTTGGAGTCACCGGCGCTCTGCTGGTGGCCCTGATCCTGGGCGTCCGCACCCGCAACGAGTTCGACCGCTTCCTCTCGCAGCGCGACCAGGCCGTGCTCGCTCAGGCGGTCGGGACATACTATGCCGGCAATGGCGACTGGCAGGGCCTCGCAGCGATGCTCGCGGCGACGCCGCCCCTCAGCTACTACAGCCGCGCGGTCGCCATTGCCGACGCCCAGGGCACGATCATCATGGGCCATGGCCCCTTCGAGACCGGCGAACAGGTCTCGCCTGCGGTCATCGCCGCGGGCCGGCCGGTGCGGGCCGGCGACGCTGTGGTCGCCTACCTGCTCCTGCCCGAGCGCGGCGCACCCGACGGCGCTGAGCGCCCCTCGCCCGAGGCCGAGTTCGTCGAGCGCCTGACTCAGGCCACCGTGATCAGCGCGACCGTCGCAGCCCTGATCGCGCTGCTGGTCGGCAGTCTGCTCGCCCGCACCCTGGCCCGCCCCGTGCGCGAGCTGACCGCGGCCACCAGGGCCCTCGCGGCGGGCGACCTCGACCATCAGGTGACGGTCCGCTCGCGCGACGAGATCGGCCAGCTGGCCCACTCGTTCAACCAGATGAGCGCCGACCTGGGCCAGGCGATCAAGGCGCGCCAGCAGATGACCGCCGACCTGGCCCACGACCTGCGCACGCCCCTGAGCATCCTGCGCGGCTACACCGAGGGCCTGCAGGACGGCCGCATCGCCGGCTCGCCCGCCCTCTTCACCACCATGCACGGCGAGGTGGTGCACCTACAGCGCCTGGTCGACGATCTGCGCCTGCTCTCGCTGGCCGACGCGGGCGCCCTGACCCTCAACCGGCGCCCGGTCGACCCGACTGCGCTGATCGAGCGGGCCGCCCTCGCCCATATGGTGCAGGCCGAGGCCCAGGGCCTGAGCCTGCGCGTCGAGGCCGGCGACGAGCTGCCCTCGGTCGAGGT
>CAZKTU010000420.1:0-3164 GCA_964555675.1 uncultured Oscillochloris sp. | reverse complement strand
CCGGTTCAAGTCCGGTCCTTGGCACCACGTTTTGAGGCAGTAGCAAACCCCCCGACATCTCGGGGGGTTTGTTTGTGTCTGAAAGGGCGACGCGAATACCGTCTCGACGGTGACTTCCTGCCTGCCTGAGGCGTCCCTTAACTACCCGTCTCCGTTGGTTCTCTGTGCCAACACTCTGCGCCGGCTACCCGGAGGTCACGTGTCACCCGTCACCCGAGCCACGCCCCGACGCCTGGCGCCGCCCCGCCTTCTGCAGGCGGTGCGTGGCGTATCTGCCGGCGGCCTATCGCGCGAAATCCTCGCCGGCGTCACCCTCGCGGCGCTGATGATCCCGCTCAACATCGGCTACGCCCAGGTGGCCGGCCTGCCGCCCATTGTCGGCCTCTACGCGGCGATCCTGCCCTCGATCATCTGGGCGCTGACCTGTAACTCGCGCCACGTGGTGGCCAGCCCCGACGCCGCGATCGGGGCCATGATCATCGCTCTGGTGAGCCCGCTTGCCGCGCCCGACGACCCGCGCTACGTGCAGCTGGTCTTCGCCCAGGCCCTCCTCTGCGGCCTGATCTTTGTGGCCTTCTGGGCCTTCCGACTGGGCTTCCTGGCCACCTTCCTCTCTCATGCCGTGCTGGTGGGCTTCATCACCGGCCTCGGAGTCGAGGTGCTGGTCAGCCAGGTCCGCAAAATTATGGGCGTCTCGGTCGAGGCCGAGGGCTTCTTCCGCGAGGCATGGGGCACCCTGCTGGCCATTCCCGAGGCGAGCCTCTGGAGCGTGGCTATCGGCGTGGGCACGATCGTGGTGATCCGGGTGCTCAAGCGCGTTGCGCCGAAGCTGCCCGGCGCCCTGATCGCCCTGGCCCTGGCGACGGTGATTGTGGCGCTGCTCAACCTCGACCAGCGCGGGGTGAGTGTGCTCGGCGAGATTCCGGCCGGCCTCCCCGCCTTCGCCCTGCCCGCTGTGAGCCTGGGCGAATATATGGCCCTGTTCCCCGGGGCCCTGGCCCTGGCCGCAGTCACCCTGGCCGAGGCGCCCCTGATCGCCCGCCGCTACGCCGAGCAGTACGGCGAGGAGCTGGACGTCGACCAGGACCTCTTCGCCTTCGGCGCCGCCAACGCGACGGCGGGCCTGTTCGGCGGACTCTCGGTGGGCTCGAGCGCGTCGCGGACGGCGGCGATGGACAGCGTCGGCGCCCGCACCCAGATCCCCAGTCTGGTGGCGGGCCTGGTCGTGGCGGTGATTCTGCTCTTCTTCACCGACCTGCTGGCCCTGCTGCCCAACGCCGCCCTGGCCGGCATCGTCGCCAACGCCGTGGTCAAGCTGATCGAGCTGGGCGAGTTCCGCGAGCTGAGCCGGGTGCGGCGCTCGGAGTTCGGGGTCGCGGCGGTGGCCTGCGTCGCGGTGCTGGTCTTGGGCGCGCTGCAGGGCGTGATCATCGCCTTCGTGCTCTCCTTGATCGACCTGATCTGGCGCGCCTCGCAACCCTACACGGCGGTTCTGGCCGAGCTGCCCGCCGGGCAGGGCTTCGACGCGCCGGCGGGCCCGCCCGTGAGCACGACCATGCCTGGCCTGGTGATCTATCGCTTTGGCGCGCCGCTCTACTTCGCCAACGCGGGCCGCTTCCAGGACGAGGTGAAGGCCCTGGCGACAGAGCCGACGCCGCCCGTGCGCTGGTTCGTCCTCGACGCCCAGGCGATCACCGACATCGACACCAGTGGGGCCCGCGCTCTGGCCCAGACCGTCACATTCCTCAAGGCCCAGGGGATCACGTTCGCGATCAGCAGGGCCGAGACGCCTGTGCCCGCGCTGCTGGCCCGCTACGAGCTGCTCGAGCAGATCGGCGAGGAGCGCCTCTTCAACACCAACCGTAGTGCCGTAGAGGCCTTCAAGCAGCTCACAAGCGCCCAGGCGAACCACCCGTCGTGAGCCCCGCCCTTGGCCGATGTCGCATTGGCCCGTCCGGAAAGGCTACGCCATGTTGGGCCTCCTCATCGCCCTGCGCATGTTCACCCGGGCCTCGCGGATTGCCCTGCGGGACGCCGAGTTCCGCACCCTCGCGCTGACGGTCCTGATGCTGCTCGCGTCCGGCACTCTGTTCTACCGCAATGTCGAGGGCTGGCGCTGGCTCGACAGCCTCTACTTCTGTGTGGTCACCCTCGCCACGGTCGGGTACGGCGACCTCAGCCCCCAGACCGACGCGGGCAAGATCTTCACGATGCTCTATATCGTCCTGGGCGTCGGGCTCGTGGTCGCCGTGGTGACCAAGCTCGCGCAGGCGATCGTGATTGCGCGCAGCGCTGAGGGCGAGAGTGTGGCGGAGGGCCCGCGCCAGAGCTAGGGCGCGCCCCGCCACGGGTGGCGGTGGAGGGCTTGGCCCTCCACGCCTCGCGCATGGCTGTAACGTAGAGCGACGTCGAGCGCCGCGCCCTACGGAAACACCCGGAGATAAGCGAAGGCGGTCAGCCCCGAGCTCGCCCCCTGGAAGGTAACCTTGAAGATGCCGACCGGGTCATCTTCGTGGGTCACAAAACGCAAGTTTTCCCCCACGTTCCCATCGTTGTCTGCTGTGCGCTGGAATGGCGCGTAGCTTAGAGTCCCATCGCTCGCCGTCACCGAGAGGGTGACCCGCTCGCCCGGCGTGAAGCCGGTGGTGATGATGCGATGCCGCGAGCCACGCGGCGCATAGGGCGGGTCGATGATGGCATTCACCCCCCGCGGGATCTCGCTCTCGTCGACCGAGGGGTTGCTCGGGTCCGGCGCGAGCACGCGGAACGGAATGAACACGTCGAGGCGGCCCTCGCGCCCCTTCATGTGGATCACGTAGTCGCCCGGGGCCGTCTGAGCGCTCATCGCAGCGCGCATACGGTACTCGCCGTTCGCGTTCGTCTGGGTGGGGCCGGCGATCACGGGCAGATCGTGGCGCGACCGATCGGGGTAGAGCACAGAGAAGTCGACGCGCTCGTCGGCGCGGAAGCCCGTGCCAACGATGTCAAAGGCGCGCCCGGCCAGGGGGCAGGCCGGCGTGATCGTGCCGTTGGGCGCCGTCGGCACCCCTACGCACGCTGCGGCCTCGGGGGCCGGGGTCGGCGCCGGGGCCTGCGGCGGCGCCGGGGCCTGCGGCGGCGCGCTGCCCGCGCGGACCTCATTCCCCAGCAGGCCCAGCAGCACA
>CAZKTU010000419.1:0-3167 GCA_964555675.1 uncultured Oscillochloris sp. | reverse complement strand
GGAGAAGCTGTGATGGAGCAGATGCGCGTAACGCTGGAGCTCGGACCGAAGGGCAAGAAGGTAGTGGCCGTGGCGCCGGATTGGCCTGGCCTCGCACGCGGGGCAGCGACCGAGCAGGCTGCGCTCGACCGCCTCCGCGCCTACGTGCTACGGTATGCCCCGGTGGCGAAGCTGGCAGGGATGGAGGCCGGGTTTGTGACAACTGCCGACATTGAGGTCGTTGAGCGCTACCCAGGCACGGGCTCAACCGACTTCTGGGGCATCTCGTTCGCCTTCTCGAGTGTCGACCGGCAGGCCCTGTCGGGCGACGCATTGGAGCGCGAGCTGACCCTGCTGAAGGCCTGCTGGGCGTTTTTCGACGCGGTGCGCTCGCGCGTGTCGGCGGAGCTGCGGAAGGGGCCGCGCGGCGGCGGGCGCGATCGGGAGCGCATCGTCCGTCATGTCTTTGCCAACGAGCAGGACTGGGCGAAGGGGCTTGGCGTGCACGCCCCCGACGATGTGATGCCGACGACCGAGGGCTTGAAAGCGCACCGCGCTGCCTATTGCCAGGCAATTCAGGACTATCACGCACACGGTAGACTGGCCGGCAAGTGGCCGCTGCGCTACCTGATCCGGCACACCGCGTTCCACACGCTCGATCACGCCTGGGAGATGGAGGACAAGGATTTGAGCGCCAACGGCGCTTGAGGTCGATGGGCGAGACGGCGGCCCCACTGGCCTACAACAGCGGGAGTATGCAGATGACCAGCGATGCCGATCACGAGTCCGAGGGTGACCTGCCACGAAGTATCGGCGCACCGGCGCGGCGAGCGCTTGCGGCGGCCGGCTACACCCAGCTGGCGCAGCTCACCACGGTGAGCGAGGCCGAGCTGCTGCGGCTGCACGGCGTCGGCCCCAGGGCGACCCGGCTGCTCCGCGAGGCGCTCGCCGCCCAGGGTCTGGCGTTCGCCAAGCGCGACCGCTGATGGGGCGCCAGCGCCTGGCATCGGCAAACGGAGCGCTGCAGCGCATCAGGCGCGACAACGCCTCACGACGCGCGCACGAAATGCTCGATGGTGACGAAGGGGACGAGGCCGAGCGCCTCAGCCAGCCCGACTGACGGGGCGTTGTCCTCGTTGACGTGATAACGTGGTGTGAGGCCCCGGTCGGTCAGGGTGTGCAGGGCGGCCGCCACAATCCTCCGCCCCAACCCGTCTCGTCGCGCCTCTGGTGCGACGTAGACGCCGGCGATCTCCCAGACGGGGCCGAAGTTCTGGTAGACGTAGCAGACCGCGGCGATCTCTTCCGCACGTGTGATGGTGAACGACACCGCCTGCCCTGCCTCGAACCTCCGCTGCACATCGGCGCGGTCGTGGCCGCGGGCGATGAAAATCGCCAGGCTGCGCTCGTCGAGCCGCTCGCTCACGGCGACGCCAGCGATAGGCGGCCATATGCTTCCCGGCAGGTTGGTGTAGGAGACGAAGCCGGTGACCCGGCGAAGCGGGAAGCGTCGTGCGACGATCTCGCGGTCGGCCGGGTCGAACAGCTTAAACACCAGCGCCTTGCTCGGCGGAACAAGGTCGAGCAGTGCCTCAGCCGCCGCCGGGCCAGTGGTGGAGAGCAGAACGATCCAATCGGCGTCCGGGTAGTCCTCCGCGTCGTACGAGAAGACCGTCGGTGGGAGCATCACCAGCACCCCTGCCTCCGCCCCGCGCTCCGCATAGTGGCAGGTGAGCGCCGGGCTATAGGCGTGCAGCATCTTCAGCGGCACGATGTTCTTGAGCAGGTCGCGCTCGAGAAATGCGCGGGCGGCCGCAAGCGGGTCAGACATCATCGCTCCCCCGTAATTTCGGCACAAAGCGGCTCTCGGCGTCCCACAACCGCGCAAGCTCCGGAGGGCCCTCGTCGCGCAGCGTGAGGGTGTAGATGTCGGGCATGGTCAGCCGGCTCCAGAAGGCGTGGTCGACCGACGGGAACCAGTGCAAGGGAAAGCTGAGAGCAAAAAGCTGAAAGCTGAAACGGCAGTGCCCTCATGGGCCGCAGTGAGACTTTTCGCTCTCTGCTTTCAGCTTTCAGCTTTCCCCTGCCCAGCACCAGGCCACCGCCGCGCCGTGGTCGTCGACCGGCTCGCCGCTCAGCTTTCGCTCCCGCAGGCCTTCGAGGGCCGTCGCCGGTAGGTCGAGCGACCGTGCCAGCGGCTCTACCAACGCCGGCGACACGGGGCAAGCCGCGGAATGAGGGACGTGATACGAGGGCGGTTCGCTATGGGGGCGCCCTCGTATCGTTCGTGAAGCGCGGAGTAGGTGCATGCTATCATCGTCGCAGCAGTGATGCGTACCCTACGACGAAGGTCCCGCATGCCTCCTCCATTATCCATCTGGCCGGTGCTCGCATCGCGGACGATCTTCGTCCACCCGCGGCTCACCTTGATAGAAGATACTGTTCGCCTCCCCTCGGGCCAGGAGACAGAGTGGCTGCGCTACGCCGACAGCGGCGATGTTGTCGCCGTGATCTGTGTCGATGAGGCGCGGAGGGTGCTGGTGTCCTTCCAGTACAACCCGGCCCCGGGGCGCGTGGTCGAGGAGTTCCCCGGGGGCGGCATTGCCCCAGGGGAGACGGTCGAGGAGGGTGCCCGGCGTGAACTGCTGGAGGAGATTGGGCTCTACGCCCACCGCATCGAGCGGATTGGGGCCTTTCTGCTCAATAACCGCCGCTGGTCAGGGCGCTGTCACGTGGTGGTGGCGACCGAGCTCGAGGAGCGGCAGGCGTCGCCCGACGCCGAGGAGTTTATCGCCTTCGAGTGGTTTGGCGCGGCCGAGGTCGAAGCGCAGATCCGGAGCGGCGCGTTCGAGAATGGCTCGCTGCTCGCCGCCTGGTCGCTCTACCGGCTTGCTATCACGTGAGCGCAGAGAGGCGAGCAACCGCCGAGCGCGAAAAGCGTGCGCGCCAGGTGCATAACGGACTCTGCCGCCTGCAGGCGAGCCCCGAGCTCATCGCCACTCTGCCATGCCTTCAGGGAGCGGTAGATACCATCGCCGCCAGCTGGAGTTGGCCCAGGGACTGGACGAGGGCGTCATCGGTATCGCGGCCGTAGCCCCCGGACTGAGGTGGACGGCGACTCGGGCAAGAAGCTGCGCTCGACAGCCTCCTCAATGATCGCCTGTGCCAGCTCCCACAAGATCGCCGAG
>CAZKTU010000418.1:0-3198 GCA_964555675.1 uncultured Oscillochloris sp. | reverse complement strand
ATGCGGGGTTGAATCGACTTTGTCAGGAGGGCCTGCGGCCCTCCCGACACCCACCCGGCGCGGGGGCTACGCCCCTCGACCCCACTGGAATATAGCTCTGCGATGCCAATTAGCCCTGCTGTCATGCCAGCGGGGCTATCGCTGATGGGCAGTTCTCCGCCTGCCAGTGGGGCCTGTGGGGCTGCTAGCACTGGTGGTCTGTCGGCGCCAATATGACCCACCTGCAGCTCCCCAGGCGGCATGACCGCACAGCCAAGCGCGCCGGCAGAGCTAGATCTTTAAGGGGTCCAGGGGCGCAGCCCCTGGCGGGGGGAGTGTGAGGGGCCGGCGGCGGCCCTTCACGAAGGTGGGGTTGGCAGGGGCGCAGCCCCTGGCGGGGGGAGTGTGAGGGGCCGGCGGCGGCCCTTCACGAAAATCCCTGCCGCAGCGCTAGGCGACGCGGGCGCGCAGCAGCGCGCGGGCGACGGCGTCGAGCACGCATGCGGGGCGCTCGCCGGCGGGTAGGCCGATGCGGCGCACCAGGGCCCGCCGATAGACGTGGAGCGACTCGGGGGCGAAGCTGCTGCGCCGCCGGTGGGCGTGGCGGTGGCTCGGTCGCAGCTCGATAATCATCATGTCCCCTCGCTCTCTTGTGCAGGCTTTCACGAAAATTATGATAGCGTTGTGCACCGAGCGCGTCAAGACGGGCTACGTGACGCATTTGCTGTGCAATTCGGTTGCGCTGCAGCGGCCCATGGTACAATAGTCCTACCCGTAAGCGTACAACGCCCTGATAGGAGCGACCAACGATGCAGATGTTGATCGACGGGCAGGCTGTGCCCGCAGCAGGCGGCGCGACGTTCGCCGTGTATAACCCCGCCACCGAGGAGGAGCTCGACCATGTCCCCCAGGGCGGCGCCGAAGACGCGCGGCGGGCCGTCGCGGCGGCCAACGTAGCCTTCAAAGAGTGGCGGCGGGCTACGGCCCACGATAAGGCCCATATGCTGCACGAGATCGCCGCGAAGATGCGCGAGCACAGCGAGGCCCTGGCCACCCTGATGACCCTCGAGGGCGGCAAGCCTTTGCTCGAGAACCGCGACGAGATCAGCTGGTGCGCGGCCTGCTTCGACTACTATGCCGAGCTGCAGCGCAACACCCGCGGCCGGGTCATCCCCTCGGTCGAGCCCTCGCAGTTGGCCATGGTGCTCAAGGAGCCCTATGGCGTGGTGGCGGCGATCGTGCCCTGGAACTACCCGCTGCTGCTGATGTCCTGGAAGGTGGCCCCGGCCCTCGCCGCCGGCAACACGGTGGTGCTCAAGCCGAGCGAGATGACCCCCCTCTCGACTCTGCGTTTCGCCGAGCTCTGCTGCGACCACCTGCCGGCCGGGGTGCTCAATGTGATCACCGGCCACGCCGAGGCCGGGCGCGAGCTGGTGGTCAGCCCCGATACGCACATGATCGCCTTCACGGGCAGCTTCGCCACTGGCCGCGAGATCGCGCGCCTGGCCGCCGAGCGGGTCAAGAAGACCCACCTCGAGCTCGGCGGCAAAGACGCCTTCATCGTCGCCGAGGACGCCGACCTCGATGTGGCCGTGCCGGGGGTGGCCTGGGCCGCCCTGCTCAACGCCGGCCAGGTCTGCACCTCGACCGAGCGGGTCTACGTTCAGGCGAGCATCGCCAAAGCCTTCACCGAGCGCCTGGTCGAGTTCGTGCGCACCCTGCGCCTGGGCCCCGGCCTGGCCCCCGATACCGACATCGGCCCCCTGGTCGGGGCCAAATATCGCGCCAAGGTCGAGGACCACGTCGATGAGGCCAGGGCCAGGGGTGCCCAGATCCTGACCGGCGGGCGGCGCCCGCCCCAGTTCGAGCGGGGCTTTTTCTACGAGCCCACTGTGCTGGTGGGGGTCGACCATAGCCATCGGATCATGCGCGAGGAGACCTTCGGGCCGACCATTCCGATCATGCCCTACGACAGCTTCGACGAGGCGATCGCCCTGGCCAACGACTGCGACTACGGTCTGGGCGCGAACCTCTACACCCGCGACCCGCGCAAGGTCAAGCAGTACTACGAAGAGGTCAAGGCCGGCACCTGCTGGGTCAATGACCCCCTGACCGACAATGACGCCGGCCCCTTCGGCGGCATGAAGTTCAGCGGCGGGGCCCGCGAGCTGGGCGAGGAAGGCCTCGAGGAGTTTCTCGAGACCAAGCACGTCCACTGGGACTTCAGCATGGAGCGCAAGAGCTGGTGGTACCCCTACGGGGATGCGTGACGCGTGCGGCGCGCCCCCGGCCCCCTCGTTACGGCGAGGCGGCCGGGGGTGCAGGCGCCGATTCTACGCGCCCGGCTCGCCGACGGCCCTGGCCAGAGACTCGCAGTGCAGGTCCTGGAGGCGGTCGCGGGCGACCTGGGCTACGCGCAGCATCACCTGGTAGCCGAAGCGCGGGTCGATCTCGAAGAGCTGGCGCAGCTCGGCCGAGTTGATCGCCAGGAGCTTCGAGCGGGCGACGGCGCGCGCGTTCGAGGTGGCCTTGAAGGGCGGCACCAGGGACGACCAGGCGAAGATGTCGCCCACGCCGACCAGGCTCACGCTCACCTCGCGGGTGCGGGCGCCGGGGGGCGGGATGATGTAGCGGCTGCTGACCTCGGGTTGGCTGAGGGTGATCGCGACCCTGCCCTCGCGCACCAGGTAGAGCCGGGTGAGGCCCACGCCCTCGTAGAAGAGGTAGCGCCCCGGCTCGACTGTGATCTCCTCGGAGAGCTGGGCCAGGCTGCTGATCTGGTCGTTGCCCAACCCCGCGAAGAATGGGTAGCGGCACAGTAGCTCAGGGGAAAGCATGAGCACCTCCATTGCGGCTCCAGAGCGGATAGCGGCATTGCTTATGGCGCGTCGGCAGCAAGGTGAGGCGACTATACCATCGCCCTTTCCCCTATGGCAGGGCGGTCTCGCAATGTACAATAACTATCCGTTAACTGAGGGAGGGCCCGATGACACGTACCCAGAAGTTGATCGCGATCGCCGTTCTGGCCGCCCTGCTGGTGGGCTCGTTCTTCGTGCTGAAGGAGGCCTGGATGCAGTTTACGGCCGCGTTTGTGGTCGCGGCCTTCGCCCGGGCGATCTGGGTCGCGCCCCTGCGCTGAGGCATGTTTCAGGCGAACTTGATCATTCGCCTCGAAACTGGACCGGGAGGGTGGTCGTGGAGGGGCCAAGCCCCTCCACA
>CAZKTU010000417.1:0-3226 GCA_964555675.1 uncultured Oscillochloris sp. | reverse complement strand
GCAGCCCCTGGCGCCAGGGGGCCCGGGGGACCCGGCGAGGGGTCCCCCGAAAAAAGTAGGGGCATGGGGCAGCGCCCCAACCAGGGGTCTGGGGCAGCGCCCCAACTATCCCTCCTCAGCTACGCGCGAGGCGCGCCATCAGCGGCGCGAAGGAGCTGGTAGGCGATCAGCAGCTGCACGAGGCCGAGGACGTGGCTCTGGCGGAGCTCGGCCCCGTCGAGGTAGGTGCCGAGTTGCTCGGGGCGCAGGTGGCTCAGGCCCGGCAGGTCGGCCCAGATTACCTCCTCGACGGCGGCGGCCTGGGCCGGGGTGAGGCGGCCGTCGATCTCGAGGATCTCGGTGAGGCGCCCGTCGTCGCGGCCGACGCGCAGGCGCAGGGCCGGCGGGTCGCCCTGGCGCGCGATCACCGGGCTGAGGTCGGGGTAGCTGAGGCTGGGGCGCAGCACCAGGCGCACGCTGAGCTGCCCGTCGGGGCCGCTGCCGTTGGGGTAGAAGCGCACCACGATGTCGGCCCAGCCGCGCTGGGGCTGGATAAACTCTGCGGCGTCGGCGCGGCGGCGCGCCATCTCGGCGCGGACCTGGTCGGGGGTGTAGCCGCGCAGCACGCTGTCGCGTCGGACCTTCCAGCGCTCGCGGATATCTTCGGGGGGGTCGAGGAAGACGCGCACGTGGCAGGGCTCGCGCAGACGCGGGGTGGCCAGGGCGAGCAGCCCCTCGGCGACCACGAAGGGCGCCGGTTCGAGGCGCTGTCGCCCACCCTCGAAGTCGCCCGTGGTGTGGCTGTAGACCGGCTTGACGATGGGCGCGCCCGCCGCCAGCTGGCGCAGGTGCTGCTCCATCAGGTCGAGGTGGTTGCAGTCGGGGTGCAGCGGGGTCAGGCCGCGGGCCTCGCGCTCGGCGCGACTGTAGCGGTGGTAGTCGTCGAGGCGCAGGGTCACGACACGGCCCGGGCCCAGGATGGCGGACACGCCGGCGGTGAGGGTGGTCTTGCCAGCCGCACTGTCGCCGACGACTGCCAGAATGACGGGCCGCTGCTCCATAGCACCAACTTCGTTGGGAGGCTTCTCAGTCTCATTATAGCCCTCACACCGGTCGGCAGTGACGGCAGGGGGTACGGTTTACCCCTACCCGGTCGGGTAGGCGCCGGCTCAGGCGCGCGGCACACTCGCAGTGACACAGGTGCGGCCGGCGGCGCTCTCGACGCTGAGGGCCCCGCCCAGGATGGCGAGGATGGTACCGTGGAGCGACAGGCCCGCCCCGCCGGCCCCCTCCTGGCGCGCGCCGGCGAGCCCCACCCCGTCGTCCTCCACGCTCACTTCGACCAGGGGCGGCCCGCCGGGCGCAGGCCGGCAGCCCGCCGCGATGCGCAGGGCCAGCCGCCGAGGTCTCTCGCCGCCGCGACCGTGGCGGGCGGCGTTGCGCGCGGCCTCGCGGGCGGCGTAGAAGAGGGCCTCGGCGCGCAACGGGTCGAGCAGCCGCGCGGCGGCCTCGGCCTCGGGGTCGATCTGCCAGGTCAACTCGTCGAAGGCCTCGGCCAGCTCGCCCTCCACGGCGCGGCGCAGGGCCCCGAGGGGCCCGTGGCGCTCGAGCTCGGGGCCGGCGGCGGGCGGCAGGTCGTGGAGCAGGTTCGAGATCTGCTTGTGGATGGCGCTGAGCTGCTCGCGCAGCCGCGCCTCATGCCCGTGCTCGAGGATCGCGGCGTGGATCTGGGGCAGCACCTCGTCGTGGAGCAGGCGGCGGGCCCGCCGGTCGAGGACCTGGTCTTCGGCGAGACGGCGGCGCTGCAGGGCGACCAGGCGCCTGGCCATCTCGGCGCCCGCCTCACCGTCGACCAGCCGCTCGGCGACGCCGCGGGCCAGGACGATCTCCTCCTCGGTGTAGAGGCCGCCGTCGCTCTTGGCGCCCAGCAGCAGCAGGCCGATCAGCCCGCGCTCGCCCAAGAGGGGCACGGCCCACTGAGCGCCACCGAAGGTCTCTGGCTCGACCGGCAAGCAGAGGGGCGGCGGACCGGACAGCCCCGCGGCGAGGCCCACGGCGGCCTGGACAGACTCCGGGGCGATGCCGTGGCGCAGGGCGAGGGGCGGCCCGGCCAGGGCGGCCATAGGCCCCAGGGGCACCAGGTAGGCCGCGCTGGCGCCCAGCAGATCGCCACAGAGGGCTCTGAAGGGCCCCTCGGCGCCCGGGGCCGGGTTGGCCGGCCCCGCGCCCACCAGGCCATCGTAGAGCCGCTGGCCCGAGACGAAGGGGCGCAGCCCGCCCAGGGTTCGCTCGCGCTCCTCGAACGAGCGCCAGCTCAGGAGCGCGAAGAAGACCGTCATGAGCACCGTCGCGATCAGCAGCTGGTAGATCGGCTGCTGGGGGATGCCCGCCCCACTCAGGCTCCAACCGACGGCCAGGCCGTACCCCGCCGCCAGGATGAGCGCCCGCCGCCACGCGCGGCGCAGCTGCCCGCGCGGCAGGGCCTTGCCCGTAAAGACCTCGTAGGCCACAATCGCCTGGCCGATCAGCACCGTCGCTACGGCGATCAGCAGCGAGACGAACAGGTCGAAGACCACGATCGCCGCCAGAACCCGCCCGCTCAGGCCGGGTAACTCGCCCTGCCGGACCTGCTGGAGCACCCAGGTGGCGGCTGCGCCGACGGCCAGCCCAACGCCCAGTAGAGCCCAGGTGGCCGCCGTCAGCCAGGGGCGGGCCCGCCGGCGGGCCTCGTCGCCCATGAAGCGCTCGGAGCCCGCCGGCGCGCGCAGGACCGCCAGGGCGAAGAGCGTACAGAGCACGCTGTAGACCGGGTAGACCAGGGCCACGGCCGGCAACGGCCCGGCCGCGAAGAGCGGGGCTGTGCCGCGGGTGACTACGTCGCTGTAGTCGGGCAGCGGGTCGGCCAGCAGCAAGGTCGCCAGGGCGAGCAGGCCGAGGGCGCTGACGGCGACCAGCCAGCGGCGGGCGACGGGCCGCCCCAGGGCCCCGCTGTACCAGGCCATCACCAGGTACCAGAGGTAGGGCGCCGCCAGCAGCACCAGCCAGCCCAGGCGCCACCAGAGCTCCATCTCGCCGCTGAAGGTGCCCAGGACCCGGCCCACCACGGCGGTATGCCCGACGAAGAAGGCCGCCCCGAAGAGCAGCCCGCAGCCCGCCACCCAGGTGCCCCAGGCCCGTCGCTCGGCGTTGAGCAGCACGGTCAGGCCCAGCCAGAGCAGAATCACGGTGTTGAAGAGCGAGGTGGCGA
>CAZKTU010000416.1:0-3241 GCA_964555675.1 uncultured Oscillochloris sp. | reverse complement strand
CACAGCGTCGAGCACGGCCCCCCCTGACTGCCTACGCCCTCGACGATCTGGCCCGCGTGCCGGGGCAGCTACCAACCGGTAGGCTGGACAGCGGCGCCAGACGCGCTCTTCCGGCTCGCGGGCGCGGTAGAGCCTACCTGATTGCATGTACTTGACAATCCAGCGTCAATATATTAGGATATATTCACCGATGTGAGCCCCGCAGGCGCTGGGAAGGAACCGTGCTCATGGAACGTGCAGCCTTCATCCTTCAGCCTTCATCCCTCAGCCTTCCCCAGCCAACCAGCTGCTGTTGTTGCCCGGCCGGCGCGCGCTGACCCTCAGCCGCGTCGCGCCGGGTCGCCTCCACCCTCACTTAGCCCGCTCATCAAAAGCCATTCAGTTGCATGCGCCGATCGTACCGGTGCAGGCTGGGCCGGTGTGCCCGCGCCCTGCACCACTGCTGAAAGGAGCTAACTCGTGACCACCCCCGAGCCCTTCCCCTACCGCGGCTTCGACACGCTCTCGCTCCACGCCGGCCAGGTGCCCGACCCGACCACCGGCGCCCGCGCGGTACCGATTTACGCCTCCACCTCCTTCGTCTTCAAAGACTCGGCCCACGCCTCGCGCCTGTTCGACCTCGAGGAGTTGGGCTTCATCTACACCCGCGTCGGTAACCCAACCCAGGACGTGCTCGAGCAGCGTATCGCGGCCCTGGAGGGTGGCGCAGGCGCCCTGGCCCTCGCCTCGGGGCAGGCGGCCACGGCGTTTAGCATCCTCGCCCTGGCCAACGCCGGCGACAACATTGTCGCCTCGACCGACCTCTACGGCGGCACCTACACCTTCTTCCACGAGGAGTTGCCGCTGCGCGGGGTGACCACGCGCTTCGTCGACGGGCGCGACTACGAGGGCTTCCGCCAGGCGATCGACGAGCGGACGAAGGCCGTCTTCCTCGAGCTGATCGGCAACCCGCGGCTCGACATCATCGACCTGGAGAAGATCGCGGCCATCGCGCACGAGCAGGGCGTGCCGGTGATCGTCGACGCGACGACGGCCACGCCCTATCTCAACCGGCCGATCGACTGGGGCGCCGACATCGTGGTCCACTCGGCCACCAAGTATATCGGCGGCCACGGCACCAGCATCGGCGGCCTGATCGTCGACAGCGGCAAGTTCAACTGGGCCAATGGGCGCTTCCCCGAGTTCACCACACCCACCCCGGCCTACCACGGCCTGGTCTACGTCGACGCCTTCAAGGAGTTGGCCTACATCACCAAGGTGCGTGTGCAGCTGCTGCGCAACATCGGCGCCTCCCTCAGCCCCTTCAACGCCTTCCTCTTCCTCCAGGGCCTCGAGACCTTGAGCCTGCGCGTGCAGCGCCACAGCGATAACGCCCTTGCGGTCGCAAAGTTCCTCAAGGAGCACGGCAAGGTGGACTGGGTGCTCTACCCCGGCCTGCCCGACCACCCGAGCTACGCCCTGGCCCAGAAGTACCTGCCCAGGGGCCAGAGCGGCCTGGTGGGCTTCGGCATCAAGGGCGGGCGCGCCGCCGGCGCCCGCTTCATCGAGCAGCTCAAGCTCTTCTCGCACCTGGTCAACATCGGAGACGCCCGCAGCCTGGCCGTCCATCCCGCCAGCACCACCCACCGCCAGCTCACCCCCGAGCAGCAGCAGGCCACCGGCGTGACCGACGAGTACGTGCGCCTTTCGGTCGGCATCGAGAACATCGACGATATCCTCGCCGACCTCGACCAGGCCCTTGCTCAAGCGTAAGGATGAAGGATGAGGGATGAAGGATGATGGCCGCGGCAATGCCCCGCTCGTCTTGTAGGCGGTCGCCATCCCGCATCTCGTTTGCCAAGGAGCTTGCTTTGACTGCCACGACCTACACGAGCCTGCCCGTGCTGGACCTAGCGCGCCTTGAGGCCGGCCCCGAGGAGCGGGCCGCGTTTCTGGAGGAGGTGCGCCGCACCGCCTACGACCTCGGCTTCTTCTACGTCACCGGCCACGGGGTCGACCCCGAGCTGCTGCGCCAGGTGCTCGGCCTCTCACGTCAGTTCTTCAGCCTGCCCGAGGCCGACAAGCTGGCGATCGAGATGGTCAACTCGCCCCACTTCCGCGGCTACAACCGCAAAGGTCAGGAGTACACGCGCGGCCAGCGTGACTGGCGCGAGCAGGTCGACTTCGGCCCCGAGCGCGAGCCGCTGCCCCGCACGCCCGAGGCCCCGCCGTGGACGCGCATCCAGGGCCCCAACCAGTGGCCCGCCGCCCTGCCCGAGCTGCGCGAGGTGATCCTGCGCTACCAGGCCGCCGCCGCCGGGCTTGCGACCCGCTTGGTGCAGACCTTCGCCGCGGCCCTCGGCCAGGACCCCGACGTGTTCGCGCCGATCTATACCCCCGTGTCGCACTACCTGCTGAAGATCATCCGCTACCCCGGCCGCGACGCTACCGAGAGCGACCAGGGCGTGGGTGCCCACAAGGACGGCGGCTTCGTGACCGTGCTGCTGCAGGATGTGCAGGAGGGGCTGGAGGTCGAGCACGAGGGCGAGTGGCTCAAGGCCCCGCCCGTGCCCGGAACCTTCATCGTCAACGTGGGCGAGGTGCTCGAGCTGGCCTCGAACGGCTACCTGCGGGCCAATGTGCACCGGGTGGTCACCCCGCCGGCCGGCACCGACCGGCTCTCGGTGGCCTTCTTCTACAGCGCCCAGCTCGGCTCGCAGGTGCCGGTGCTGGAGCTGCCCCCCGAGCTGGCCCACCTGGCCCGCGGCGCCACCGCCGACCCGCGCAACCCGCTCTTCCGCGACACCGGCAAGAACCACCTCAAGAGCCGCCTGCGCTCGCACCCCGACGTGGCCGAACGCCACCACGCCGACCTGCTGGCCACCGAGGAGTACGGCGCGCTGGTCGCGAAGGCGTAAGGAGGGGTGGGGAAACCAGGTTTCCCCACCTCCCATTTCTTGTTCGAATGCCGAAGGCATCCTTTGGAGGCACTATGACCCGCACGATCACATCCACCCTTCGCGCGCCGCTCGGCGAGCTGCTGCCGCTGCTGGCCTTCGGCGTCGGCTTGGTCAGCCTGATCGGCGCGGCCCAGGCCGCCGGCGAGCTGCGCTACATTCTGGAGTGCGCCGGGGCCGTCGGCGGCTCCGCGCGCTGAGGTACACGATGGTCACTCCCAGTGCTGCCCCGTGCAGTGCCTCGGCCTCAGCCTCGCCAGGCGAAGCGCTGATTGTCGAGCCGGCCTGGCTTGCCCGTCAACTCG
>CAZKTU010000415.1:1563-3297 GCA_964555675.1 uncultured Oscillochloris sp. | reverse complement strand
TCGCCGGCGACTATGTCGAGGCCATGTGGCTGATGCTGCAGCAGGACGAGCCCGATGACTACGTGGTAGCCACCGGCGAGACCTACTCGGTGCGCGAGTTCTGCGAGCTGGCCTTCGGCGCGGTCGGCCTGAACTACGAGGAGTACGTCGTGCTCGACGAGCGCTTCATGCGCCCCGCTGAGGTCGACCTGCTGATCGGCGACCCCGGCAAGGCCCGCGCGAAGCTGGGCTGGACCCCAAAGACCCGCTTTTCTGACCTTGTTCATATGATGGTCGACGCAGATTTGCGACTACTCAAGGAGCAGAACCGATGACTCAGGCGGAGATGCGACTGATTGAAGAGGGCTGGGACGCCCTGGTCGAGCGGCTTGGCACGGCTGAAGCAACCCGCTTCGTCATGCTCTTAGACCGCCGCACCGGTGGGGCGCTCCAGCACCTGCGCGCGCTCTGGACCGCGCCGCTGAATGGTCAGCAGCGCCGCCCGGCGACGCTACAGGGCCAGCCCCTCAGTCAGTTCGACGCCTAGTCGCGCCAGGCAGGCGCAGCTGCTCTCAACGCAGAGCAGGCCCGGAGGTACACCTCCCGGCCTGCTCTCCTGTTTCCGCCAAAAATTGGAAGCGCTCTCAGCTTACTCTTTGGCTTCGGGCACGCCCTCCAGGGCCTCGAGCCGGGCGCTGGCCGTACGGCGCCAGGCCTCGTCGGCGACCTCCATGGTCCGCACCCGGTACAGGATCTCTTGCTGGACGCGGCGCACGCCCCCCACCAGGTCGGCCAGGATGCCGATCAGGAAGGTGACCAGCGCCATCACTACCAGCACGCTGCCGAACTGCAGCGCCTGCTCGTTCGAGGCCTCGAGCCCGAAGTTGCGCGCGATGAAGACATAGAGCCAGCGGGCCAGGAACAGCAAGCCGGGGATGAAGAAGGCCAGGGCGATATAGCTGAAGACTTTCAGCGGCTCGTAGGTGGCGTAGGTGCGGGCGATGATCGCCGCCTGGCGCTTGATGAAGTTCCAGTTGCCACGATGCAGCCGCGAGGGCCGATCGACAAAGTTGGTCTGGATAGGCACCGCGACTACGGTCAGCCGGCGCTTGCCGGCCTGGATCAGCGCCTCGACGGTATAGGAGAAGTCGGTGGTGACAAAGGTCCGCAGGGCCGCCTCGCGCGAGAGCGCGCGGAAGCCGCTGACCGTGTCGGGCACGTCGGTCTCCGAGGCCCAGCGCACCACCGAGCTGCCCACATGCTGCAGGGCCTTCTTCAGCGGCGAGAAGTGCTCGATATTCTGGACCTGTCGATCGCCGACGACGATCTCGGCGCGGCCCTCGACGATCGGCGCCACCAGGTTGGGGATCGCGGAGCCGGGGTACTGGTTGTCGGCGTCGGTGTTGACGATGATGTCGGCGCCCAGACGCAGAGCCGTGTCGATGCCGGTCTGGTAGGCCGTGGCCAGACCCTTGTTGGCCGTGTGGCGCACGATGTGGTCGGCCCCGGCCCGCAGGGCCACCACGACCGTGTCGTCGCTGCAGCCGTCGTCGATGACCAGCACCTCAACCCGGCTCACGCCGGGGATGCTGCGCGGGATGTCGGCGATCACCGCCCCGATGGTGTCGCGCTCGTTGAGCGCCGGGATCTGCACGATCAGCTTCATGGGCCCCATTATACACGCTAGTGTGGAGGGGCCAGGCCACCCACGGCATGAACGGCGGGGAGGTGTGGAGGGGCCTGGCCCCTCCACGA
>CAZKTU010000415.1:0-1463 GCA_964555675.1 uncultured Oscillochloris sp. | reverse complement strand
GGCCACCCACGGCATGAACGGCGGGGAGGTGTGGAGGGGCCTGGCCCCTCCACGACCATCCTCCCGGGCCCGTTTCGAGGCGAACGGTCACGTTCGCCTGAAACACACCCTACTTGGGGTTCGCCTCGCCGGCGATGAAGCGCTCGGTGAAGTCGCGCGCCTCGTAGTCGGTGAACTGCTTGGGCGGGGTCTTCATGAAGTAGCTGCTCGGCGCGTACAGGGCCCCGCCGATGCCCCGGTCGAGGGCCAGCTTGGCGCAGCGCACCGCGTCGATCACCACCCCCGCCGAGTTCGGCGAGTCCCAGACCTCGAGCTTCAGCTCGACATTCAGCGGTACGTCGCCGAAGGTCGTGCCCTCCATCCTGATGTAGGCCCACTTGCGATCGCCCAGCCAGGGCACATAATCGCTGGGGCCGACGTGGACCGAGCCCTCGGGCAGGGTGTAGTCCAGCTGGCTGGTCACGGCGTTGGTCTTGCTGATCTTCTTGCTCTCGAGGCGCTCGCGCTCGAGCATGTTCAGGAAGTCGGTGTTGCCGCCGAAGTTGAGCTGGTAGGTGCGGTCCAGGCGCACGCCGCGCTCTTTGAACAGGGTGGTCAGCACACGGTGGGTGATCGTCGCCCCGACCTGGCTCTTGATGTCGTCGCCGATGATCGGCAGCCGCTTCTCCTCGAAGCGCTTGCGCCAGTACTCCTGGCTGGCGATGAAGACCGGCACGCAGTTGATGAAGGCGCAGCCCGCCTCCAGCACCTGCTCGACGTACCACTTGGTCGCCATCTCGCTGCCCACGGGCAGGTACGAGATCACCACGTCGGTCTTGGTGTCCTTCAGGATGCCCACGATGTCGTCGGTGCTGCCCTTGGCCTTGGTGATCACCTGGCTCAGGTACTTGCCCAGGCCGTCATGGGTCATGCCCCGCGAGACCGGCACGCCAATGTGCGGCACCGAGGTGAACTTGTAGGTGTTGTTCGGCTCGGCGTAGATCGCCTCCGAGAGGTCTTTGCCGACTTTGGTGTCGCCAATGTCGAAGGCGGCCGAAAACTCGATGTCGCTAATATGGTACCCGCCCAGGTTGACGTGCATGAGGCCAGGGATGTCGTCGCCCTCCTTGGCGTCACGGTAGTAGTGCACACCCTGCACCAGGGACGAGGCGCAGTTGCCCACGCCGATGATCGCTACCCGAATCTTCTTGTTCACACCAACCTCTTTCCTCTCGGATGCGCCAGCCGCCCAAGCTGGCCGGCGACGGATCATCATACCCCCTCCCCCTATCTTTGGCAAGCTCGTGGGTCATTTGGCGCGACCCCTGCCATTGGCTGAAAGAGAAGGTTTGGAGGGGCCTGGCCCCTCCAACTCCCCCGAAATGGCGCCGCCAGCGACGAAGGCCGGTCACAGCGCTGACTTCAGCTCTGGTCTTTGGTCTTTGGTCTTTGGTCTTTGGTCTTTGGTCTTTGGTCTTTGGTCT
>CAZKTU010000414.1:0-3298 GCA_964555675.1 uncultured Oscillochloris sp. | reverse complement strand
AAATGCCCTTACGGCGCCGGCTCTCGCGGGGAGCCAGAGGGGCTCTGCCCCTCTGTTAGATGCCCTTACGGCGCCGGCTCTCGCGGGGAGCCAGAGGGGCTCTGCCCCTCTGATAAATGCCCATTTCCGCCAGGCCGGCGCCAGGCACGACTATCCCAATAGTCAGGCCAGGCGGCCCACCAGCGGCTTGCCGAGCCAGTCGGCGTAGAGCTCGGCGAAGCGGCCGGCGACGATCGCCTTGCGCACCTCGGCCATAAGGGCCAGGAGGAAGGCGACATTGTGCAGGCTGACCAGCCTGAGGCCCAGGATCTCCTTCGCCCTGTAGAGATAGTGGATGTAGGCCCGCGAGTAGTGGCGGCAGGCGTAACACGCGCAGCCCTCCTGCAGCGGGCCATCGTCCTCACGCAGCGAAGCGTTCTGCACATGTAGCTTCCAGCGCCGGCCTGGGTCGCGCACCAGGGCGGTGCCGTGGCGCCCAAGCCTGGTCGGGCTGACACAGTCGAACATGTCGATGCCGCGGGCCACGCCCTCGAGCAGATCGTCCACGTCGCCGATGCCGAGCAGGTGGCGCGCCATCGTGTCGGGCAGGTGGGGGACGGTCATGTCGACCACCTCGTACATCTGCGCCTTCTCGCCGCCCAGCGAACCGCCGATGCACAGGCCGTCGAAGCCCATGGCGCCGATCGTCTCGGCGCTAGCCTTGCGCAGGTCGGGAAAAACCCCGCCGTGGACGATCCCGAACAGGTGCTGGCCCGGGTTGGGCAAGGCGCCCGGGTCGCGCTCGTTGTGCGCGGTCAGGCAGCGCTCGGCCCAGCGGTGCGAGCGACCCATGCTCTCGCGCGTATAGTCGTAGCCGGCCCTGAAGGGCGGCAACTCGTCGAAGCAAAGGATGATGTCGGCGCCCAGGCCGTGCTGGATCTGCACCGAGCGCTCGGGCGTAAAAATATGGCGCGAGCCGTCGAGATAGCTCTTGAAGATCACCGCCTCTTCGGTGACCTTGACCATGTCGGCCATGCGCGCGGGGTGCTGCGGGCGGCGGCCCTTGATCTCGTCGGCGATGCCGCCGTAGACCAGCGAGAAGACCTGGAAGCCGCCGCTATCGGTGAGGATCGGCCCGTCCCACGCGCTGAAGCCATGCAGGCCGCCGCGGCGGGCGATCAGCTCGTGGCCCGGCTGTAGATACAGGTGGTAGGTGTTCCCGAGGATGATCTGGGCCCCGTGGTCGCGCAGCTCGTGGGGGGTCAGGGCCTTGACTGTGCCGCGGGTGCCGACGGGCATAAAGACCGGCGTCTCGACCACGCCGTGAGCCGTGGCGACCAGGCCGGCGCGGGCGCGCGAGCCCTCGTCGCGGGCGGTGATGCTGAAGATCGTCATAGGGCGCGATTATAGCACGGCGGCGCTATGGTACAATCGCGCCGCGCCGTGCCAGAGCGGGCGCGTCAGAGTCGCTTCGCCCCCCACGCCCGGCCGGTGAATCGCCGGGCTCAAGAGGCCGCGCAGGTGGCCTTTGTCCCCCTGTAGCCGGGCCGTTGACGGCCCCGGCGTAGCGCCTGGGCATTGACCTGGCCCGAGCCGTGTCCGAGCGAGCGCGTCTCCTACCGGAGGCGCCCCCGGGATCTGTGCCCATGAGCAACCCCTCGCAGCGCCTGCCCGCCCGCGACTGGCTCTGGATTGGCCTGCTGAGCCTGACCGCCCTGGCCCTGCGCTGCTACCAGCTGGCCGGCTCGCCCGTCTGGCTCGACGAGGCGGTCAGCATGTGGATCGTGCGTCAGGGCCCCGTGGCGATTGTCGCCAACAGCCTGCGCGACCCCCACCCGCCCGGCTGGTACCTGCTCTTCTGGCTAACCACGGGCCTCGGGTCGCTGCACAGCGATTGGGGCGCCCGCTGGCCGAGCGTGCTGGCGGGGGCCGGGGCCGTGGCCCTGACCACCCTGACGGCGCGCCGCCACGTCGGCCTGCCCGCCGCCCTCGGCGCCGGCCTGCTCTTTGCGGCCGCGCCGCTGCACCTCTTCTTCAGCCAGGAGGCCAGGCCGCCGGCGATGATCGTGCTGGCCGCAGCCGCGTCGGCTCTGGCCTTCGAGCATGTGCTCGCCCGCCCGGGCGACCGGCGCGCCCTGCTCGCGCTGATCCTCTGCGCCCTCGCGGGGCTCTACCTGGGCTACTTCTTCGTGCTGGTGGCCGGCGTGCAGGCTCTGGCCCTGATCGCCCTGCGCCTCTGGCGGCCCGCCCTGGCCTACTGTGCGAGCCTGGCGCTGCTCGGCGCGCCGGTGGCCTTCTTCTTCCTGCGCGGCGTGCCGAATATCGCGGCCAAGCACGACCAGCAGGCCCCCCAGTTCTTCGCCTTCGCCCAGGCCCTGCTGGGCGGCGAGCCGGTGCGCTTCGGCTTCGGCTGGTGGCACCCGCTGCTGCTGGCCCTGGTGGGCGGGCTGGCCCTCTTCGCCCTGCCGGCAGCGCGGCGCGACCGGGCCCTGGCCTATCACGCCGCCCAGGTCGCGCTACCGCTGGCCGGCTTCTGGCTCGTGCTCGTCGGGCTGCTTGGCCTCGGGCTGCCGCTCAACGAAGCCAAGCAGTTTATGGTGCTGCTGCCCTCGCTCTTCGTGCTGGCGGCCGTGGGCCTCGAACGGGTTGCCGCGCTGCTGCCCGGCGTTGGCGGGCGCGCCATGGCGGCGGGCCTTTGCGCCGCCGCCGTCGTGGCAGGGCTGGCCTCGGCGGGGCACGCCTGGGGGCAGACCAAGAGCCCCGAGGGTCTGGCGGTGCGCGCGCTAGAGGCCCTGGAGGCGCCGGGCGACGCCCGCGTCTTCCTCACCTACTCGCCCGCCCTGATCTTCGACTTCTACAGACCGGGCGAGCCCTACTTCACCTACGCCTCGTGGGCCCCCGACGGCGCGCCCAACCTCGACGGCGCCTACCTCGAGGCCGACGCGCCCCCCGGACACGGCGTAGTCGTGCCCACCGACCAGACCCTGGCCGCCCCGCGCATCCTGCTCATCGCCGACACGCGCCGCCCCGAGCCGGCCCAGGCCTGGATCGCCGCCCGCTGCAGCGGCGCAAGCCAGGGGCTCTACGGCCCCTTCGAGCTGCTGATCTACGAAGACTGCGCGCCGTAGATGCACGCCTCTCGCTTGGCACAGGCGCACGGCTCTGACCAAAGACCAAGGACCAAGGACCAAGGCTGGGCTACGGCCTGAGCGATTGGTCTTTGTTCGTCCTTGGTCGCAACCGGGCAGGCACTTTCGGAAAGCTGTACTAACCCAGATCACGGGCCATGGTCAGGCACCACAGCCTGTAGCCGAGGGCG
>CAZKTU010000413.1:0-3305 GCA_964555675.1 uncultured Oscillochloris sp. | reverse complement strand
TCGACGACGCCGCGGTACTTCGCGCCGGTGTACCAGCGCAGCTCGTGGCCGCGCGTGGCGAGCTCACGGACCAGGGGCAGAAATGGGTTGATGTGCCCAAGAATGGGCACCGTGCCAATCAAAATACGCGCCATCGTATCGCTCCCTCGTGTCATGTTTGATGTCGTCGGCCGCTGTGACCCGAACAGCACAGCGAACAAGGATGAGCATACCGGGGCAGCCGTGTGCGACAATGGATCCACAGAGCTATTGCCGGGGCTATTGTCATTCCTGGCTGCGCCGCGACCGCCGTGGTACACTGGGCCCATGGAGCTACTCGCCGGTCCGGTAACGCCACGATGAGCACGACGCCCGAGCGCAGCGGCGCCGCAGCAGCGCAGCCCTACTCCTACGCCGAGGACGAAGCCGTGCTGGGTGGGGAGGGCACTGCGTCGTTTGCGCCACGGCGGCCGTCTGCTGCCGTCGAGCTGATCGGCCGCGACGCCGAGCGGGCCGCGCTCCTGGGCCGACTGCGCGACGGCCCGCGCCTGCTCGTCACGCTGGTGGGTCCAGGTGGCGTTGGCAAGACCAGCCTGGCCCTCCGGGTCGCCGCCGATCTCGCCGCCGACCCGGCCTTCCCCGACGGCGTCGGTGTCGCGCAGCTTGCGCCGCTGACCAACGCCGACGAGGTTCCTCCGGCTCTGGCCGAGTGCCTCGGTGTACCCCTGCACGGAGCCCGCCCCGCTGAGGAGCAGCTGCTCGCCGCGCTGCGCGGGCGCCGTCTGCTGCTGGTGCTCGACAACCTGGAGCAGTTGCTCACCCCCATCGAAGCGCCAGCGCTCACGGCCTTGCTCGTCCGGCTGATGGAGGGCGTGCCGGGGCTGCGTATCCTCGCCACCTCGCGTGAGCGGCTGAACCTGCGTGACGAGCAGGTGGTCGTGGTTGAGGGCCTGGGGGTACCCAACGCCGCTGGTGGGCCACGCGCCGACCGCACCGAGGCGGTACGGCTCTTCGTTGACCGCGCGCAGCGCGTGCAACCGACCTTCGTCCTGACCCTCGCCAACCGCGCTGCCGTGGTGCGCTTGTGCCGGCAGCTAGAGGGGCTGCCGCTGGCGATTGAGCTCGCCGCCGCCTGGGTCCGGGTGCTAACTCCGCAGGAGATCGCCGCCGAGCTTGACCGCTCGCTCGATCTGCTGGCCAGCGCGGGCCGCGACGGCCCTGAGCGCCATCGTAGCCTGGGTGCCGCGCTCGATCATTCGTGGCGGCTGCTCACCGACGCAGAGCGCGCGGCGCTGGCTGGTCTGTCGGTGTTTCACGGCGGATGTGAGCGCGCAGTGGCGGCAAGCGTGGCAGGTGCAACGCTCCCGGTGCTGGCTGCGCTCGTCGACAAGTCGCTCCTGCGGCACACCGCTGCCGATGGGATCACGCGCTACGCCCTGCTCGAACCGGTTCGTCGCTACGCCGCAGCGCGCCTTGCAGCAGATCCGGCCGCACAACAGGAGGCGGAGCGGCGCCACACCGTCGCCTACGCTGACCTGCTCCGGCGCTCAATTGACGTGCAAACGAGTGGGCACACATCCGCGGCGTTGGCGGCCCTTGCGCGCGACACCGACAATCTGCGCACCGCGTGGATGCGCGCCGTCGCCATGGCCGACGAGGCGACACTGCTGGCGATGGCGCGGGGCCTGGCGTTCTTCTACAGCATGCGCGGCTGGCTCCGCGAGGGCGCGGCCCTTTTCGCGCAGGCGGCCCAGACCTTGGCGACGGCTGAGGCCGCAGGCACGGCGCGCGGCCTGGCCCTTGGCTACCAGGGCTACTTCCTGCTCTGGTCCGGCCGAGCGTCTGACGGGGCCGCCTTGTTGGCGCAGGGTGTGGCGCTGCTGGAGGCTGGCGAACAGACCGACGGCTATGGCTACATGTGTCTCCAGCTCGGCACTGCGGCGCTCTACGCTGGCCAGCTCGCCGAGGCGCAGCGCCACTACGCCACTGCCGCCAGGCTCGGCGCAGCGGGCGACCCCTACACCCACGAGTGGGCTGCGTTTTTCCAGGGGGTTTTGGCCTTGTTCAGTGGCGATCGTGCTGCCGCCGAGCGGCAGTTCACCGGCTCCCTGGCCGTCTGGCGCAGCCGCGGCTTCCAACGGGGCGCAGCTACGGCACTGTCCGTGCTGAGCGAGGTCGCCCGGCAGAGCGGACATTTGGACAACGCCGAGCGGTATGGCCGTGAGTGCCTGCAGCTCGGGAGCGTGACCCACGATCTGCCGACGATCGCCCGTGGGTTGCGCGAGCTTGGCGCCGTGGCACTTGAGCGCGGCGATAGCGACGAGGCGACCTACATGCTTGTGGAAAGCTGCGCGATCCTGCGTGGGCTGGAGGATTGGTGGAGCTATGGCCGGAGCTGTGCGCTGCTGGTGCAGGCGCAGGTGCGCCGGGGCGAGCTGGTGGCGGCGTTGCGGAGCTGTGGAGAGCTGCTGCAGATCGCACGGGAAAGCAACCGGCTGGCGCTAGCCGAGGTCGTGTACGGCCTGGCGCTGGTACGGGTGGCAGAGGGACGGGACGACGAGGCCGCGCAAGCCCTAGTCGCACTCGACCACGTTCCTGGCGAGCATGCGACGCTGCGGCAGGCCGCTGCCCTCCAGACCGCGATCAATAGCCGCAGCACCCCGCATTCGCCCGCTGCGTGGAAGCCCCCGCTCGCCGAGGACGTGCTGCCCTGGCTTGAGGCGCTCTGTGCACGCGAGCCTGGGCCCGTCGTCTCGCCCCAGGCGCTCGCGACACCCGAGCACCCGCAACACGTCACTGGCGGCGGGCTCACTGTCGCCGAGACCGGAGAAACCCTGAGCCCGCGCGAGGTGGAGGTGTTGCGGATGCTCGTGGCTGGAGCCAGCAACGCGGCGATCGCAGACACCCTGATGATCAGCCGCTTCACCGTCAAGCATCACGTCGCGAGCATCCTCAGCAAGCTCCGTGTGGCTACACGCACTGAGGCGGCCCTGCGCGGGCGCGACCTGGCGCTTCCCCCGCTCCAGCCACACGTTCCCGCCGAGCATTAACGCGGCTTGAATCGTGTGGGTCAATCCCAAGTCGGGTGCAGGCCATCAAGGCCATTCCCCCCTGGACGGGCTATAATCAACCGGACTTGGCAAACCAGAGTACGACACGCACATCGCCCAAGCTTGTCGTCAACTATTCGGTGAGCGTTATGAAGGCACCTGTCTCGCTTAAAGCCGTCGTTGATGAGATCGATGGATTGAGTGACGATCACGTTGCGTATCTCAACCTTCAGACTGGCGAGTTAGTGACCCTCAGCGCTGAAGAAATTAGTGCTG
>CAZKTU010000412.1:0-3308 GCA_964555675.1 uncultured Oscillochloris sp. | reverse complement strand
CGCGACTTCCCGCCCGACTTCTACCAGCGCGACGCCGCCGACATGGCCGCCCTGCTCGACCATGTGCGCCCCGGCCCGGTCGTGGCCATGGGCTTCAGCGACGGCTCCGAGAGCGCCCTGATCCTCGCCGCCGAGCGCCCCGACCTCGTGCGCGGGGTCGTCTCGTGGGGCGTGGCCGGCGTGATCTCGCCCCAGATGGCCGCCGCCGCCCAGGCCTGGCTGCCGGTCGCGGGCTGGGGCGACCGGCGGGCCGACTGGCGCGACGAGATTATCGCCACCCAGGGCGCGGATCAGTTCGCCCCCCAGATCGAGGGGTGGGCCGCCGCCGCCCAGGCCATCCTCGCGGCCGGCGGCGACATCGTCTACGAGCGGGCCGCCGCCATTCGCTGCCCCGCGCTGCTGATCAACGGCGACGGCGAGGTCAACAACCTGCGCAGCGACTTCGACCGCCTCGCCGCCCGCATCCCCCGGGCGCGGGCCGTGATCGTCGCCCAGAGCGGCCATAGCATTCAGGACGACCAGCCCGAGCAGCTGCTCGGCCTGATCAGGGCCTTCCTGGCAGAGCTCGAGGGATAGCGTGCTAGAGCTCCTCAACAGTACCGTCATCCTCGGCAACTCGCTGACGCGCTGGCTCATCTCCCTCCTGGTCGCGCTGGCGACTATGGCCGCCGTGGGCCTGTGGCGCTGGATCGTGGGCCGCCGGCTGCGCAACCTCATCCGCACCAACACCTTCTTCGACGAGGTCGGCGTGGTGCTGGTCGAGAAGATCGCCAGCCCGATCGTGCTGCTGCTCGCCATCTACGTGGGCAGCCTCTTCCTCGCCTTCGACCCGCTGGCCAAGCTCTGGCTCCGCTCGCTGGCGCTCATCCTCGTGCTCATCCAGATCGGGATCTGGGGCCAGGCCTTGATCGAGCGCTGGATGACGCGCTACGAAGAGCGCAACCGCGAGACCAATGCCGCCAACGTGGGCACGGCGCGCCTGCTCTCAGTCCTGGTCCGCTTCGGCCTCTTCGCCCTGATCACGCTGCTCATCCTCGACAACATCCCGGGGGTCGAGATCACGCCCCTGCTCGCCGGCCTCGGCATCGGCGGCATCGCCGTCGCCCTGGCCGTGCAGAACATCCTCTCCGACGTCCTCGCCTCGCTCTCGATCACCCTCGACAAGCCCTTCGTGCTGGGCGATTTCATCGCCGTGGGCGACGATATGGGCACAGTCGAGCGGATCGGCCTGAAGACTACCAGGGTGCGCAGTGTCTCGGGCGAGCAGTTGATCTTCGCCAATAACGACCTGCTGGGCAGCCGGGTGCGCAACTTCCAGCGCCTTGAGCAGCGCCGCATTGTCTTCAGCTTCCGCGTGGCCTACGAGACCCCGCCCGAGCGGCTGCGGGCCATCCCCAGCATCGTGCAGAGCTTCATCGAGGCCCACGACGACGTGCGCTTCGACCGGGCCAGCCTGCTGCGCTTCGACGACGTGGGCCTCTTCTACGAGGTGGTCTACTTCGTCACGATCCCGGACTTCGCCCGCTACATCGCCATCCAGCACGCGGTCAACATGGCGCTGCTCGAACGCTTCGAGGCCGAGGGCATCGCCTTCGCCAATCTCGCCAACGAGGCGGCGATCGACCGGCGCACCCGCGGCCGCGACGCCGCGACCCCCTGATCGGTCGAAGGTCCTGTTGACAGGGCGCCGCCGCCCTGGTACCCTGCTGCTCAAAGCGAAGACGGAGCCGAGTAGCGAGGCCCTACGGATCCCAGAGAGTCGCCGGCGCTGTGAAGGCGGCATCCGAGACCGCGCGAAGACCCTCCTGAGTGGAGAGAAGAAGGGCGCGCCGCGCCTGCTAAGCTCCCCCGGCCAGCCCCCGTTACCGGGCGCCAAGGCCGGTCGGCCCCCCTCCAGGGCCGCCGGCGAACTGCGGTGGCACCACGGGAATCCCCCCTCGTCCGCAAGACGATGGGGGCGTTTGATTCTCTGGAGGTGCAACGTGACCGAACGGATCTGGACGACCGAGCTGCCGGCCCACGCCGGCGAGAGCGTGCTGCTGAAGGGCTGGCTCCACCGCCTGCGTCGCCTGAGCCACGTCAGCTTCCTGGTGCTGCGCGACGGCAAGGGCACCGCCCAGGTGGCGATCGACGACCCGGCCTTGGCCGCAGAACTGGATGCCCTGCCCGCCGAGTCGGTCCTGGCCGTCACCGGTCTGGCCGTGGCCGAGCCCCAGGCCCCCGGCGGGGTTGAAGTGCGCCAAGCCGCGATCGAGGTGATCAGCAGGGCCGACGAGCAGCCGCCCTTCGACCTGTTCCGGCCCAGCCTCAAGGCCCAGCTGCCGACGGTGCTCGAGCACGCGCCCGTGGCCCTGCGCCACCCGCGCAACCGGGCCTTCTTCCGCATGGCCTCGGCGGCCATGGAGGGCTTCCGCGCCACGCTGCGGGCCCACAGCTTCACCGAGATCCAGACCCCCAAGATCGTCGGCGCCGCCACCGAGGGCGGGGCGAACGTCTTCAAGCTCGACTACTTCGGCCGGCCCGCCTACCTCTCGCAGAGCCCCCAGCTCTACAAGCAGATTATGGTCGGGGTCTTCGAGCGCGTCTTCGAGGTCGGCCCGGCCTTCCGCGCCGAGCCCCACGACACCCCGCGCCATATCAACGCCTTCACCAGCCTCGACGTCGAGCAGGGCTTCATCGGCGACCACCGCGACGTCATGGCCACCCTGACCACGGCCCTGGGCGGGATCATGGGCGCGGTCGCCGAGTGCCTCAGCCCGGCCGAACTGACCCTCACCGGGGCGCGCCTGCCCGAAGTGCCCGCGGCCATCCCCAGCTTGCACTTCAGCGAGGCCCTCGAGCTGCTCAGCGGGATGCTGGGCGAGGACCTGCGGGGCGAGCCCGACCTGGCCCCGGCCCACGAGCGGCTGCTGGGCGAGTGGGCCCGCGAGCGCCACGGCTCCGACTTCCTCTTCGTCACCGGCTACCCCACGGCCCAGCGCGCCTTCTACACCGCGCCCGACCCGGCCCGGCCCTTCTACTCCAACGCCTTCGACCTGATCTTCCGCGGGGTCGAGCTGGTCAGCGGCGGCCAGCGCCTGCACCGCCACGCCGACTACCTAGAGGTGCTGGCCGCCCGCGGCATGAGCCCCGACTCGTTCAGCGGCTACCTGCAGGCCTTCAAACACGGCATGCCGCCCCACGGCGGCTTCGCGATCGGCCTCGAACGCCTGATCATGCGCCTCTGCGAGCTCCCCAACATCCGCGAGGTGACCCTCTTCCCGCGCGACCTGACCCGGCTGACGCCGTAGGGGAAGGATGAAGGCTGA
>CAZKTU010000411.1:0-3366 GCA_964555675.1 uncultured Oscillochloris sp. | reverse complement strand
CGGGGTCGCCGCCGAGCTGGTCGACTACGACGAGCACTACAGCGCGGTCGTCCAGCAGCTGCTCGGGCGGGTGCTGATCGTGCGTGACCTGCCCACGGCCAGGGCCGAGCTGCGCCGTCTGGGCGGCGGCTGGACAATCGTGACCCTCGGTGGCGAGCAGGTCAATAGCGGCGGCTCGGTCACCGGCGGCGCCAGGACCAAGGAGAGCGGGGCGCTGCGCCGCGAGCGCGAGCTGCGCGAGCTGCCGGGCCAGGTGGCCGCGGCCAGGGCCGCGCTCGACGCCGCCGAAGCGCGTCGCGCCGAGCTCGAGGCCCGCGCCCAGGCCCTGCTCGCCCGCGTGCGCGAGCTCGAGGGCCGCGCCCGCGACGGCCAGCGCCAGCTCGAGAGCGCCCGGGCCGCCGTCGACGCCGCGGGCCGCCGCTTGGCCCAGGCCGAGCAGGAGCGCGCCTGGTCGGCCGGCCGCCGCGAGGCCGTGGACCGCGACGCTCAGGCCCTGGCCGGCCGCCGCGAAGAGGCGACAACCGCTCTGAGCGCCGCCCAGGCCGCCGCCCAGACTGCCGAACAGGGGCTGGCCGAGCTGCGTACGCGTCAGGAGGCTGAGGCCCAGGCCGACCGGGCCGCCCAGGAGCGGCTCGCCACCCTGCGGGCCGTGGCCGGCTCGGCCGAGGGTCAGCTACGGGCGGGGCGCAGCCTGCTGGCCGCCCACGAGCAGACCCTGGCCCTGGTCGCCCGCCAGGAGGGCGAGATCGACCGGGCGCAGGCCGGCCTGGTGGGCGAGCGCGAGACCCTGGCCGGCGAGCACGACCGCGCCGAGGCGCTCAATAACGCCCTGCTGAGCGAGATCGACGCCCTGCGCGCCCGCATCGACCCGGCCGAGGCCGCCCTGCGCGACGAAGAGACGCGTCTGGCCGAGCTCGAGGCCCGCGAGGAGCAGGCCACCGCCGCCTTGCTCGAGCGTGAGGCCGCTCAGGGCCGCGCCTCGCTCGAGGCCCAGCGGGCCGAGGATCGCCAGGAGGCCCTCTTCGAGCGCGCCGCCGCCGATGGGATCGATCTGGCCGCGCCGGGGTTGGACGCGTTGGCGCTTGAGCTCGAGGCCGCTCTGCTGCCCGACGGGCTGGCTAAGCTATCAGGCGAGACTCCAGGCGCGCAAGCCCCCAATCTTCAATCGCTCAATCCCTCAATCGTTTCCCTCCAGGCCGAGATCGAGAGCATGAAGACCCGCATCCTGCGCCTGGGCGTGGTCAACCCCCTGGCCCTCGAAGAGTATGAAGAGACCGCCGAGCGCCAGCGCTTCCTCAGCTCGCAGCTGGAGGATCTGCGCGAGGCCGGGGCGACCCTGATGGAGCTGATCGGCGAGCTTGACGCGGCCATGCACAGCCGCTTCGCCGCGACCTTCAACGCCGTGGCCGCCGAGTTCGAGCAGAGCTTCACGCGCCTCTTCGGCGGCGGCTCGGCGAAGCTGGTGCTGACCGGCGGCGCTCAGAATAATGGCGCTGAGGGTGGCGAGGGCGAGGAGGGCGCGGCGCCGGTGGGCAAGGTCCAGGGCGTCGAGATCATCGCGCGGCCACCCGGCAAAAAGCAGCAGAGCATCTCGCTGCTCTCGGGCGGCGAACGTACGCTCACGGCAGCGGCGCTGCTCTTCGCCATCCTGAAGGTCAACCCCAGCCCGTTCTGCATTCTCGACGAGACCGACGCGGCCCTCGACGAGTCGAACGTCGGGCGTTTTCGCGACGCCCTGCGCTACTTGACCGAGCAGACCCAGTTCATCCTGATCACCCACAACCGCGGCACGATCGAGGCCGCCGACACCCTCTACGGTGTCACCATGGGCGACGACGGGGCCTCGAAGATGATGTCGCTGCTGGTCGAGGAGTATGTGGCCGCCGCAGAGTAGTTGAGCGAGCTGACCGGGATTGTCACGTACTTGACAAGGCGTAGCGGCTCTGCTATCTTTGTCGCAGCACACGAACAACCAGACGCGCGGCTCATCCAGAGCGGTGGAGGGAACGGCCCTACGAAACCGCGGCAACCCCCCTTTTTTAGGGGATGGTGCCAATTCCGTCAGAAAACAACTGGAAGATGAGCGGCACGCCTTGTCGATCCAGTAGCTGAATCGCATGTGTCTGCCCTCATCAACGACGATGAGGGCTTTTTGTTTGCCCTCGGCAAGCCAACTCAGCAAGGAGCACCAAGCTATGTCCAGCGAACCGCAGTTCACCGGCTTCGAGACTCTGGCCCTCCATGGCGGGCAGACCGCTGACCCGACCACGGGCGCCAGGGCCGTGCCGATCTACCAGACCACCTCGTTCCAGTTCCAGGATAGCGACCATGCGGCGCGCCTCTTCGGGCTCCAGGAGTTCGGGAACATCTACACCCGGATCATGAACCCGACCACCGACGTGTTCGAGAAGCGCATCGCGGCCCTCGAGGGCGGCGTGGGCGCCCTGGCCCTGGCCTCGGGTCAGGCCGCCGAGACCCTGGCCATCCTCAACCTGGCCGGCGCCGGCGACAACATCGTGGCCTCGACCGACCTCTACGGCGGCACCTACAACCTGTTCCGCCACACCCTGCCCAAGCTCGGCATTACCACCCGCTTCGTCGACGGCCGCGACTACGAGGGCTTCCGCAAGGCTATCGACGGCAAGACCAAGGCCTTCTTCCTCGAGCTGGTCGGCAACCCGCGCCTCGACGTGCTCGACCTCGAGAAGATCGCCGCCGTGGCCCACGAGGCCGGCGTGGCCGTGATCGTCGATGCGACCACCGTCACCCCCTACCTGTGGAAGCCGATCCAGCACGGCGCCGATATCATCATCCACTCGGCCACCAAGTATATCGGCGGCCACGGCACCAGCATCGGCGGCGTGATCGTCGACAGCGGCAAGTTCGACTGGGCCAACGGCCGCTACCCCGAGTTCACCGAGCCCGACGCCAGCTACCACGGGCTGGTCTACACCCAGGCCCTCGGCAACATCGCCTATATCATCAAGGCCCGCGTCCAGGGCCTGCGCGACCTCGGCGCCTCGCTCAGCCCCTTCAACTCGTTCCTCTTCCTCCAGGGCCTCGAGACCCTGCCCCTGCGCATGGAGCGTCACAGCCAGAACGCCCTCGGCGTGGCCCGCTGGCTCAGCGAGCACAGCAAGGTGGCCTGGGTCAACTACCCCGGCCTGCCCAACCACCCGACCTACGCCCTGGCCCAGAAGTACCTGCCCAAGGGCCAGAGCGGCATCCTCGGCTTCGGGATCAAGGGCGGCCGCGCCGCGGGCAAGACCTTCATCGATAGCCTGAAGCTCTTCTCGCACCTGGCCAATATCGGCGACGCCCGCAGCCTGGCCATCCACCCGGCCACCACCACCCACAGCCAGCTCA
>CAZKTU010000410.1:0-3396 GCA_964555675.1 uncultured Oscillochloris sp. | reverse complement strand
TCCACGGCGCCGACGACCAGATCGTCAGCGATATGAGCCTGTTCGAGATCGGCACGCTGGGCAAGCTTGGGGCCATCCCGGGCTGGCCCGGCGACGAGGTCTACCCGCCCCAGCCCATGAAGCGCCAGACGCGCCGCTTCCTCCAGCAGTACGAGGCGGCCGGCGGCAGCTTCCGCGAGCTCGAACTGGCCGAGTGCGGCCACACGCCCTACCTCGAGAAGCCCGCCGAGTTCAACGGGGCCTTCCACGCCCTGATCCAGGGGGCGTAGCTCAGTGTAGGGCCAAGCAGAGGGTTTGGGAGGGCATGGCCCTCCCGAACCCTCCACCGAATCTAGCGGGCCAGCCCCCGCGCCGCCAGGTGCGCGGCGCCCCGGGCGATCTGCGCGGCGTCATCCAGCTCGAGCAGCAGGCGCGGGCGATGCTCCAGCTCGGCCAGGGCCTGAAAGACGGCGAACCAGCTGATCGTGCCATCGCCGGGCGGCCAGTGCCGATCGAGCAGGCCGTCCGTATCCTGAAGATGAACATGGGCCAGCAGCTCGCCGGCCTCGCGCACCCATTGGTCCGGCGCGGGGCCGCCGATGCCCTGCATGATCGCGGCGTGCCCCGTGTCGAGGCTTGCGCGTACCAGGGGCGAGCCGAACGAGCGCACCAGATCGAGCACGGGCGCGGGGCTGCCGTCGGCGATATTCTCGATCACCAGCGCGCAGCCGATCGCCTCGGCCGTGGGCAGCAGGGGCTCGATCACGGCGTGGGCGGCCTCGATGTCGTAGCTGCGCCTGGAGGCAGGTGTGTAGGTGTGGGCGGGATGGCCGAAGCTCATGAAGGGGCTGTGGACGACCATATGGGTCGCCCCAAGCTCTTCGGCGAAGGCCAGGCCCTGGCGCAGGCGCGCGATAGTCAGCTCGCGCACCCTGGGATCGTATGGCGCCAGGCTCAGGCCAAGAAAAGGCCCGTGGATGCCCAGGCGCCCCGTATGGCCGAGCAGCAGCCCGCGGGCCTGCCTGACCACCGCCCGCCAGTCGCCGTCGAGCACCATCGGCATGATCGCGTCCTGGATCTCGATGTCGCGCTGGCCGTCCAGCAACCACTCGCTGTGGGCCGCCAGGTCCGCCGTCGTGAGGGCCGCCCCAATCGCGGGTCGCTCGGGCTGGGTCATAGATGCTCCTTCTGGAAGGGCTCAGGCCTCGACGCTCGCTATTGTACCTGGACTCAGGTTCGACGCCCCGCCCCAGTCAGCCCCGCGGCCTCGGTTTGACATCTCCCCGGCGAGCCCTATAATTCGGGCAGCTTTGCATAGAATTGCCGGGATTCTTCCAATGACGGACGATAGCTCGCTCTATCTCTCGCTGTCTGCCGCGAGCCAGCTCCTCGGCGTTCATAGCACAACCCTGCGCCGCTGGGCCGACGCGGGGGCCATCCCCGTCTATGTGACCCCCGGCGGCCACAGGCGCTTCGCCCGCGGCGACATCGAGACCCTCGCCGCCCGCAAGCCCTTCAGCACCAGGGCCCTGGGCAGCGCCTGGGCCGCCCGGGCCCTCGCCCAGGCGCGCCATAGCCTCGCCACAGCCCCCGCATCGGGCAACACCTGGATCGCGCGCATCGACGACGCCGAGCGGGCCACCTGGCGCCGCATCGGGCAGCAGCTCATGGGGGTGGTGCTGCACTATATCAACAGCCCGCGCGAGGACGAAGAGCTGCTCGGCGAGGCCCGCCGCATCGGCGTCGACTACGCCGCCCAGGCCCGCCGGACCGGCATGCCCCTCACGGCCGCCCTCGAGGCCGCCCTCTTCTTCCGCGACTCCCTGGTCGAGTCGGCCATGCAGCTCTCCGAGGACGTCCACCCCCGCCCCGAGGAGAGCGCGCGCCTCATGCGCCGGATCAGCCGCGTCGCCAACGAGGTCCATCTGGCCGTCGCGGCGGCCTACGAAGCCGCCCTGTAGAGAGAGAGCGCTCAGTGCACGAGCAAGAGCCGCGCCGCTTCAGCGTCCTGCGGACGATGAAGATCGGCACCTTTCATATCGGGTCATCATTCGTCGACCTGCTCACCTCGGGCGTGCTCAACCGCGTCCTGATCACCGACCTGAACCTGTGGGCCACCCCCGTCGCGCTGCTCTCGGCCCTGCGCTACCTGCTGGCGCCCCTCAGCATCTGGGCCGGGTACAGGTCGGACACGCGCCCGATCTTCGGCCTGCACCGCCTGCCCTACATCTGGGCCGGCCGCCTGCCCATGGTGCTCTCGCTGCCGCTGCTACCGCTCATCACGGTGATCCTGGCCGGCAATCCGACCTCGCTGCTGGGCTGGGGCCTGGCCACCCTGGCCTTCCTGGTCTACGGCATCGGCACGTTGATCTCGGGCAGCACCTACCTGGCCCTGGTGCGCGACAGCGCCCCGCCCGAGAAGCGCGGCCAGGCCCTCAGTATCGTGCAGATCTTCCTGGTGGTCAGCTTCCCGATCGCCGGGGTCTTCTACGGCCTGATGATGCCGGTCTACGACCCGGCCACCTTCTGGCAGATCACCCTGGCGGGCATGGCGATCGCCGGCTTCTTCTTCACCGTCTCGCTCTTCGGCGAAGAGCGACGCGGCCAGACGATTGTCGCCGACAGCCCCGCCGAGCAGCTGCCCTTCCCCGCCCTGCTGCGCGAGATGTGGTCCGACCGGCGCACGCGCCGCTTCTTCCTCTTCCTGGCCCTCGGCGCCATGAGCGCCTTCGCCCAGGACGCAGTGCTCGAGCCCTTCGGCGGCCAGGTCTTCGGCATGCCCGCGGGCGAGACGACCCGCTTCAACGCCTACTGGGGCGTGGGTGTGCTCTTCAGCCTGATCGGCACTGTCGTGCTGACCCGCCGCCGCCAGGCCCACGAGCAGACCACGACGACGGTGATCGGCCTGCTGCTCACCGCCCTGCCCCTGGCCCTGCTCGGGGGCGTCGCCCTGGCCGAGGCCCGCGCCCTGCTGATCCCGGTGCTCTTCCTCTTCGGCCTCGGCTTCGGTATCTATACCGTCGGCGCGGTGTCGCTGCTGATGGCTATGACTGCCGACCGTCGCGCCGGGGCCTACCTGGGCCTCTGGACGGTCGCCCAGCTGCTCTTCCGCGGGATCGGGGTCTTCCTGGGCGGCTTCGTGCGCGACCTGGCCTACCTGGCCAGCGGCTCGTACAGCGTGGCCTATGCCAGCGTCTTCCTGCTCGAGGCCGTGGGCCTGGCCGCCTGCGCCCTGCTGATCATCAGGGTCGACGTGCCCGGCTTCGTCCGCATCAACCGCGCGCCGGCCGTCCCCGCGGCCACCCTCGCCGCCGAGTAGACAAAGGGCGGCGGGCGAGGCCTATCGCCCCACCCGCCGCCCAATGGGAGGGTCGCAGGGAGGGCAAGCCCTCCCTGAAAAACCCCTCTTTCGTCCTA
>CAZKTU010000409.1:0-3403 GCA_964555675.1 uncultured Oscillochloris sp. | reverse complement strand
CCAGACCAGCCGCGAGGCGATCACCGCGGCCGCCTACGCGCTCATCGAGCGCGACGGCGTCGAGCAGCTGACCCTGGCCCAGCTGGCCGAGAGCCTCGGGATCAAGGCGCCCTCGCTCTACCGCCACGTGTCCAACAAGGCCGCCCTGATCCAGCTGGTCAATGCCCGCACCTTCGAGCTGCTCTTCGGCGCCTACCAGCAGGCCACAGAGGATGCGCCCGGCGATCCGTACGATCAGCTACGCGTGATTATGCAGGCCCATCGGGCCTTCGCCGGCGCACATCCGGTGACCTACGCACTGGCCTTCACCACCGCGGCCCCGGCCGAGCGGCCCGCCGACCAGATGCTCGCCGACCTGGCGAGGCCCATTCAGTCCCTCATGGCCGCGATCAGCGGGCCCGAGCGGGCTCTGGCCGCCCTGCGCGGCGCCCTGGCTCTGACCCACGGCTTCGCCATGCTGGAGATCAACCAGCAGCTGCGTCGTGGCGGCGACCTGAACGAGGCCTTCGCCCAGAGCATCGACGCCTATCTGCGCGGCTGGCGCCAGCCGACCCGTGACTAACCAACGTTCGTACAGAGCCTCAAGGCAAAACCTTGCCCGACAGAGACAGCAATAGGAGCACTTCCGTGGAGATCGACCCCAAGGCCCCACTTGTCGCCAGCCATAGTATCAGTATCCAGGCTCCCCCCGCGACCGTCTGGCGGCTGCTCAGCGAGATCGAGCGCTGGCCGAGCTGGCACGCCGCGATCACCCGCGCGCAGCTCGAGGGCCCCCTCGCCTCCGGCACGGTGTTCCGCTGGACCTCGGGCGGCACGGCGATTGTCTCGACCATCCAGCTGCTCGAGGCGGGCCGGCGCCTCGGCTGGACGGGCCGCGCCCTGGGCACCGCGACCATCCATATCTGGAACGTCGAGGCGAGCGAGGGCGGAACCCTGGTCACCACCGCCGAGTCGATGTCGGGCTGGCTGATCCGGGCCCTAAAGTTGGTCATGCCGGGCTTCCTCGACGACGCCCTCACGTCCTGGCTTGCCGCCCTCAAGCGGGCCGCCGAGGCGGCGGTCTAGTCTGCAACCAGCCTGGCTGTCTGGCCATAACAGTCCTGGCGCGGAGAGCTAGCCGGTCGGGAAGCACCGCCCGAAGGTTTGCAGGTGGCGGATGGGGCCCTTCCAGCGCAGCCGGCGGCGCAGGATGATCCAGGGCAGGTTGGCCTCTTTGCGCAGGAAGGCGAGCCAGGCGGCGCTGTCGGCGGTGACGTGCAGGTCGGGCTTGCCCGTATGGCCGCGCTCGACGCGCAGGGCGCCGTCGCTGATGACGATCGTCGCCAGGGCCGGCTCGGCGCCGGTGAAGCTGAAGTGGTAGGTCAGCTCGAGCCCGGCCGCCCGCTCTTGGTTGAAGATCAGGTGCAGGCCGCCGAGGAAGGTGGCGATCGAGGCGGCGCGCAGGCCATTGCCGACGCGCCGCACCGTCTTGTGGGGGAAGCGCTTCTGTACATAGCGCTCGGCGTTGGAGTCGGGGGTCACGTAGACGGCCTCGACCTTCTGCTGCAGGGGCTTGACCACCTCGGCCAGGAAGCCCTTGCGGTTGTCGAGGAAGGGCGCGATCACATCCTCGCCGGCGGGGCAGACCGCCATGCAGTAGGCGGCTTTGTAGTTGGCCCCGAACGAGAGGCTCTGCCAGAGCGAGGCGGTCTCGCTGTCGCTCACGCGGCGGCGGTAGTCGACGGCGCTGCCGCTGTCGGCGACCTGCTCGACCCAGTCGGTGAAGCCGCCCATGAACTCGCGGTAGTTGTGGGTGTAGCAGGCGCTGAAGTCGAAGGCGCCCTCGGGGCTGATCGCGCCCACGGGGCAGGCCGCCACACAGAGCTTGCACTCGAGACAGGGGTTATAGTCAATCGGCCGGCTCGCCTCGTCGACCGGCGCGTCGACCAGGATGGTGCCCAGGAGGATGAAGTTGCCGAACACCGGGTGGATGACATTGCGGTGGATGCCGATCTGCCCCAGGCCCGCCGCCACGGCCACGGGTTTGTGCGAGACGATCCAGGTCTTGCCGGGGAAGCGCGACATCTCCATCGGGAAGCCCATGGCCGGGTTGCGCGCGCTGATGCCCCGGCGCTCGAGGGCCGCGACGATCGTGCTGCCGACTTCGTCGACCTGCTCGCCGCGGTGGTGAAACTCGAGGTTGGCGAACGAACGGGCCGGGCTGCGGATGGGCTCGCGGTTCATGCGGCAGACATAGCTGATCAGGGTGCGGGTGCGGGGGAAGAGGGCCAGGATCTCGTCGCGCTGATCGTCCAGCTCGGGGCGCGTGATGGCGACGAAACCCACGTCGTCGGCGCCCGCCTCCAGGCAGAGCTGGCGCAGCCACGCGGCGTCGAGGGTCGGGTCGAGCGGGCGCGGGCCTTCGGCGGCGCGGGCCTGCAGGCGGATGACGGTCGGGTGGCTCTTGAGATCCTGGGCCATGAGTGGGCCTCCTTACAGGCAGCGCTTCGGGGGAAAAGAGACCACTCGGTCTCAATTCTGGCTAAAAGAGAGCGCGTCGTGGCGGGCGACGCGCTACGGGCGGGGCAGGCGGACGTTGGCGGCGATATGGGCGTGGAGGTGCTCGGCCGCCCACTGCAGGGGGCGGGGGTCGTCGCGTAGGCGGCTCATCATCACCGCGCCCTCCATGGTGGCGATGATCAGCGCGGCCAGCTGCTCGGGCGCGACCTCGGGGCGGATCTCGCCGCGCGCGATGCCCTGCTGCAGTGTGCGCGTCAGTAAGCCCTCGAGCTCGCTCAGCAGGGCCGCGGCGCGAGCCCGCAGCAGCGGGTTGCCGTCGTCGCTGTCGATGGCCGTGTTGAGCAGGGGGCAGCCGCCGGCCAGGGGCGGGTTGCCGGCGTAGCCGCGGAAAACCTCGACCACGGCCAGGGCGACCTCTGGGGCGCTGCTCGCGCTCGTCACGGCGTCGATCATGCGCCGGCGCACGGTGTTGGCGGCGTAGTCGAACGCGGCCAGGGCCAGGGCCTCTTTGCTGGCGAAGTGGCGGTAGATGCCGCCCTTCTCGAGGTGGGCGGCCTCCATCACCATGGCGATGCCGGTGCCGCCATAGCCGTGCTGGTTGAAGAGCTCGGCGGCCCGCGCTACGATCCGCTCGCGTGTCTCCTGGCCCTTGCTCACACTCACTCCTAAAAAAGAGACCATTCGGTCTCTAATGTAGCAGGTCGGCTGGCCCCTGTCAAGGGGCGCGCCTACTCGCCCGGCGCCGGCTCGACGGGGGCGAGGGCGTCGATGGAGACCAGCAGGCGCCGGGTGGCGGCGGCGACCTCGGCGACGGCGGCCTCGAAAGCCTGGGCGTTGACGCGGGCGGGGGCGCGGTAGCCGCTCACTTTGCGCACAAACTGCAGGGCGGCGGCCTCGATCTCGG
>CAZKTU010000408.1:0-3431 GCA_964555675.1 uncultured Oscillochloris sp. | reverse complement strand
GCGCGCCCTCGGCCAGGCCCTGCTGGCCGTCGGCGAGCGAGCGGCGGCCCGTCAGCATCTAGAGGAGGCCCTGGCCAGCTTCCGCCAGTTCGGCATCCCCGGGGAGATCGCGCAGAGCGAGGAGGAGCTGGCCAGGCTGGTCGGCCACGGAGGGTGACATCGCCAATAGGCGAAGGGGCATTTCAGAGAGGCCTGGCCCTGCCGAATCCCCTTCATGTGACCCGCTAGATCAGCCCGAGGCGGCGGGCGCGGGCCACGGCCTGTGTGCGCGTGGCCACGCCCAGCTTGCCGAAGATGCTGTTGACGTGGGACTTGACCGTGCTCATGGCGATCACCAGGGCCGCGGCGATCTCGCTGTTCGACATGCCGTCGGCCATCAGGCGCAGCACGTCGAGCTCGCGCGCGCTGACCGGCTCGGGCAGGGCCGCGGCGGCGGCCATACCCTCCTCGGGCGGCACCTCGCCGCTCGCGCTGACGGCCCGCGGCCCCTCGGGCGAGCGCTCGGGGGCCGCGCCGGCGGCCAGCACGCGGCGGGCGTGGGCGGCCGCCTCGTCGGCGGGGTCGTCGTCTGCCACACGGGCGAGAAGCTCGCCCAGCTGCTGCGCCTCCTCGGCGAAGACCCGCACGAAGCCCTCGGGGGCGGCCATAGTCAGGGCCCGGCGCAGCACGGCCAGGGCCGCCTGTGCGCGCCCCGCGCCCGCCAGGGCCGCCGCCTGAATCGCTCGCAGCTTGAGCCGCGGCCAGAAGCTGCCCGAGCTGTCGGCGGCGGCGATCTGGTCCTCCAGATCGGCGGCGAGCAGCCCGAGGGCGCCGGGCGCGCCCTGGGCCTGGGCGAGGCGCAGCTGGGCGGGGACGGGCAGGCAGTGCTCGGCGGCGAAGGCCACGGCGGGCGGAAAGTAGCGGAACTCGGCCGGCTCGTGCCCGGTCGCCGCGCGCTCGACCAGGCTGGCCGCCCCGGCGAGGTCGCCCTGCTCGATCAGCACCTGGGCCTCGAAGGCGTCGACCACGGCGCAGGCCCAGTCGAGCCCGCGCTGCTGGGCGATGAAGCGGGCGCGCCTGGCGTGGGCGAGGGCGGCGGCCCGGTCGCCCTGGGCCCGCGCGACGCGCGCCTCGACGATCAGCAGGCAGAGGAAGCTGGTGGTGTTGCTGGGGGTGATGCGAGCGCCGGCCTCGCCCAGGGCCGGCAGGGCCCCGGCGAACTCGTGGCGCTCGCGGCTGATGTCGGCCAGGGCCAGGAAGGGCAGGCCGGCCCCGGGCGCCCCGAGGGCGCCGCCCTGGGTGGCATGGCCGATCATGTCGCGGCAGGTGGCGGCGGCCTGGCGCAGCATGCCGCGCAGGCACAGGACGTAGGCGTAGTCGCTGGCGGCCATGAACGAGATGTAGGGGTAGCCGGCCACGAAGCCGCCGACCATGGCCTCGGCGAAGGCCCGCTCGGCGCGGGCCGGGTCGCCCAGGGCCATGTGGGCGTAGCCCAGGTCCTTCGCCACGCGGGTGCGCAGGGCTAGACTGTCGCCGGTGAGCAGCCGTAGCGCCTCGCCGCCGCTGCTGATCACCGTGGGCGCGTCGCCGGCGAGGGTGGCGAGGCGCGCCCGCACCGCGCAGATCTCGCCCCGCAGGTTGGTGACATTGCCGATGCCCTCGGCCTCGCCGGCGGCCACGCGGGCCAGGGCCGCCTCGGCCAGGCCGAGCCACGCGCCGGCCCCGGGCTGGTCGTAGTCGGCCAGGCAGAGCCAGGCCCGCAGCAGGGCCAGGCGCGGCCGCGCGCGCACCAGCTCGTCGGGGATGGCCGGGAGCCACGAGCGCAGGGTCGCCTCGCCCACCCTGGTGGCCATGGCCAGGCCCACGGGCTCGATGATCGCCACCACGTCGTCGATGGCGCCGGCCTGCAGGGCGTGGCCCACCGCCTGGGCGACCAGCCCGTGGGCGGCCAGCCAGGCCGAGGCCCGCCGGTGCAGCGTCGCCACCTGCTCGGGGGGCGTGCCGGCGACCAGCCGGTCCTGCAGCACCTCGCTGAAGAGATGGTGGTAGCGGAACCACTGGCGCTCGCTGTCGAGCGGCACGAGGAAGATATTGTCGCGCTCGAGACGCTCGATGATCAGCCGGCTGTACGAGTCGGCGGGCGCGCGCTGCTCGCCCCCTGTCCTCGGCTGCGCCTCGGCGGCCATGCCGACCACGGCGTCGCAGAGAGGCCCGGTCAGGCGCTCGAGGATGCTGGTCTGGAGCAGGAAGGATTGGATGTGGGTCGGCAGCTGGGCGTAGACATCCTCGACCAGGTAGTCGACGATGTAGCGGTTGCTGGCGAGGGCCGACTCGACGAAGGCCGGCTGGTCGGGCCGGTCGCGCAGGGCCACAGCCGTGAGCTGCAGGCCGGCCGCCCAGCCCTCCGTGCGCTCGATCAGGGCGGCCAGCTGGTCGCGGGTCATGGGCAGGCCCATGGTCTCGAGCAGGTAGGCCGCCGACTCCTCGTTGGTGAAGCGCAGGTCGGGCGCCCGCAGCTCGGCCAGGTGGCCGCGGGCCCGCAGGCGGGCCAGGGGCAGGGGTGGGTCGGCCCTGGTGGCGATCACCAGGTGCGCCCGCGGCGGCAGGTGATCGACCATGAAGGCCACGGCCCTGTGGATGCTCGGCTCGACGATGGCGTGGTAGTCCTCGAGCACGATCACCGCCTCGGCGGGCAGCTCGGCCAGGTCGTTCAGCATGTCGGCGATGAAGCTCTCGGCCGCGGCGGCCGGGACCTCGGCCGTGAGCCCAATGGGCAGGGGCGTGCCGCCCAGCGAGCGCAGGGCCGCCTGCACATAGGTCAGCAGCACGCGCGGGTCGTTGTCGGCCCCGTCGAGCGAGATCCAGGCGATGCGTGGGGGCGTCGCCTGCTCGGGCAGATCGCCGAGCCAGTCGGCGAGCAGGGTCGTCTTGCCGTAGCCGGCTGGCGCCGAGATCAGCACGAGGCGGCGGCGCAGGGCCTCGCCCAGACGCTCGGTGAGGCGCGGGCGGCGCAGGACGCCCGGCAGCAGCTGGGGTGGGGTGAGCTTGGTGCGGACGAAGGGCGGCGCGCCCGCCGCGCCCTCGCCCTCGCCGGGCGTGCGCTGTTCGAGCATAGGGTGGCAGGCTCTTCTGTCGCGGTACGGGCCCTAGTGTACCACGCCGCCGCCGGCCCCGCCCTCACATCGTGCGCAGGGCCTCGATCGGCGAGAGCCTGCTGGCGCGAAAGGCGGGGTAGATGCCCGCCACCAGGCCCACGGCCGAGGCGAAGCCCAGGGCCAGGGCGATCGCCTGTAGGTCCAGGGTCAGGTAGGGCGCGATGCCCAGGTCGGGGTTGATCAGCTGCACCGCCACGGCCCCGCCGTTGACCAGCAGGGCGGTGAGCAGCAGCCCCGCCACCCCGCCGATCAGGCTCAGCACCAGGGCCTCGACCAGGAACTGGGCCAGGATGTCGC
>CAZKTU010000407.1:0-3431 GCA_964555675.1 uncultured Oscillochloris sp. | reverse complement strand
AGCTGTTTGGTCATGGGAGGGCCGGGGAGGCTTCACCCTCCCCGCAACCCTCCACTATCGTATTGTTCGGAAGGCGATCGCATGAGCATCACCCCCCGGCGCGGCCTGCTGGGCGCCGTCTTCATCCTGGCGGGTCTCAACCACTTCCTGCGGCCGCGGCTCTACAAAGCCATCATGCCGGACTACCTGCCCGCCCATGGGGCCCTGGTGGCGGCCAGCGGCTACGCCGAGATCGCCCTCGGGGCCCTCGCCCTGGTCCCGGGGCAAGAGCGGCTGGCGCGCTGGGGTCTCACGGCGCTGCTGGTCGCGATCTTCCCGGCCAACCTCAATATGGCCCTGCACGCCGAGCGCTTCCGGGCCATCCCGCCCGCCCTGCTCTGGCTGCGCCTGCCCCTTCAGGCCGCCCTAATCGCCTGGGTGTGGTGGGCGACGGCCCCTGATGCGCCCACGTCGGAGCGAGTATAGCCTGTGGAGTGACGATGACTGACCAACCCTTCAGCACCCGTATCGGCCACGCCGCCTACACGCCCGGCACCTGGGCGGGCGGCACCATCCGCGGGATCTGGGCGGACCCCGCCGAGACGATCGCCGCCCCCGCCCGGGCGCGGCGCTGGGTCGGCACCGCCCTGATCGAGCGAACCGCCCCCTACAGCGATTTCAGCGGGCTCACCCGACTCCACCTCCCCATCCACGGCGGGGGGGTCAAGCTCAGCTTCGGCGACCCCGACGAGGTGGTGCTGCTCGAGCGGCGCGCTCAGCGCGAGTTCGACGGCGGACGCCCGGTGGTGGCCGAGCCCCAGGGCGGCCCGGTCGGCGCCTTCAACCTGATCTATGATCACAGCGTGCGCGCCGCCGCCGCCGTGGTCGATGTGGGCGAGGAGCCGCGCCTCTGGACGCTCGAGCCGCCGCCGCAGGTGAGCGCCGCCGACCGGCTAAGCGTCGTGCGGATCATCTACGTGGTGACGGGCGCGATCAGGGTCAACGCGGCCGGGGGCACCCTCGAGCTCGGCGCCGACGATAGCTTCGTGTTCGCCACGGGCGAGGGGCCCGACGCAGCCGCGCTGCCGAGCCTCGCCTCGGCCCTGCCCACGCCGGCCGAGGTGATCCTGGCGGGCTTCTGGTCGCCGCGCTGAGCAAGGAGAGTGTGGGCTATGAGCGCAGTGATCGAACACCTGGACGCGGCGGCGGCCCGCGCGGCCCTGCCCGAGCTGATCGCGATTCTGGAGGACGCGGTACAGGGCGGGGCCTCGATCGGCTTCCTGCTGCCCCTGGGCGACAATGAGCTAGAGCGCTACTGGGCTGGGGTGATCAGGGCGGTGGAGGCGGGGGAGAAGACCCTGCTGGTCGCGCGCCTCGACGGACGGATTGCGGGCTCGGTGCAGGTCGCCCCCGAGGGCCGGGCCAACGGCTCGCACCGCGCCGAGATCCAGAAGCTGATCGTCCCGCGCTGGGCGCGCCGCCAGGGCCTGGGCACAACGCTGATGGAGGCCGCCGAGACGATCGTGCGCGCCAGCGGGCGCACCCTGATCGTGCTCGACACCAGGGTCGGCGACCACGCCGAGCGGATCTACCGCCGCCTGGGCTACCAACTGGCCGGGGTCATCCCGTCCTACGCCCGCAGCACCGAGGGGGTGCTCGAGGGCTCGGCCTTTATGTACAAGCTGCTCGAATAACCCCGGCAAGGGCCGGGGTTATGCGAGCCGAGTGCTCAAGCTACGGCGAGCGCCCTACGGCGCCTGCTGGAGCTGCACGCTGGCGCGGGCGACGATTGCGCCCGTGGCCTGGTCCTGGGCGAAGACCTCGACCGTGATCCGGCCGCCGCCGGGGATGGGCCGGAACGGGGCCGAGAGCACGAAGCGGGCCCCGCCGGCCTCGGGCCGGGCCTGCACGAAGCCGCTGCCCAGCTCGTTGCCAGCGCTATCGCGCACCCGGTAGTTCAGGTTGCCCTCGGTCGGGAAGAAGGTGGTCCGCCCGGTGAGCACGACTGGGCTGCCCACGACGGTGTCCGCCGGCGGGGTCTCGATCACGATCTGGCGCTGGGCCGGCCCCGTAGTCGCCCAGCGCAGATCGACGCCGGCGAGGGCGATCAGGTTGCCGAACTGATCAACCTCGAAGACCTCGGCGCGCAGCGGGCCCGAGAAGGCGGGCGGGCTGAAGCTGAGGGCCGCGCTGAAACGGGCCGGCTCGCCCACCGGGCCCTGGACCGGGAAGCTGCCCGTGCCCAGATTCTCGCCGCTGGGGCCGGTCACCCGGAACTGCAGCACGCCGCCCGTCGGGTAGCGCGCCGTGCGACCGGTGAGCACCGCGGGCACGCCGACCTGTGTGCCGACCGCGGGCGTCTCGATCACGATCTGCTGCTGCAGCGGCACCGTGCGCAGGTTGAGCGAGACAGTGGCGCGGAAGGCACCCGTCACCGGGTCCTGGTCGTAGAGGTCGAGCCGCAGAGGGCCGCCCTGGGCCGGGTAGCTGAAGCCGAGGCTCACGCTGAACCTGCCGCCGACGGCCAGGGAGCCGTTGACCGGGAAGACCCCGCCGCCGAGCTGGACGCCCGCGCCGTCGTAGATCGCGTAGCCGAGCGAGCCGCTGGGCGGGAAGCGCACCGTGCGCCCACTCACCACCACGGGCGTGCCGACGTAGGCGTTGGGGGCGGGCGAGTCGACGATGATGCGCTGGGGTTGCGGGGCGACGCCGAGGGTCACGCTGGCCTGGCCGAAAATCTCGCCCGTGGTCTGCTCCTGGTCGAAGAGCTGCACCTGGATGCGGTCGCCCTCGGGCGAGGCCTCGAAGGGGAGCGCGGCCCGGAAGAGGGCCGGCCGCCCGACCTCGCCCGGCACGGGGACGGTGCCCTGCCCAAGCTGGCGCCCGTCGCTGGCCAGGATGCGATAGACCAGACGCGCCCCACTCGGCAGGCGCCCGAGGGTGCCGTCGATCACCACGGGGCTGCCGACCACGGTCTCGGGCGCGGGGCTGGTGATGCGGATGGCCTGGGGTCTGGTGACGAATAGCTCGCGGGCAGCCAGGCCCTGCTCGCCCGCCTCGGCCCGCTCGAAGATCTCGACCCGCACCGGGCCGCCCTGGGGCGGCAGAGTGAAGCTCAGCGAGGCGTTGAACGAGGCCGGGCCGCGGAAGTCGCCGCTAACCGGCAGATCGCCGCTGCCCAGCAGCTCGCCGCGCTCGTCGCGGAAGCGGTAGCTGAGCACGCCGCGCTGGGGGTAGCGGGCCGCCCGGCCGGTGAGCACCACGGGGCTGCCGACCAGGGTGTCATCGGGGGGCGTATCAATGGTGATGCGCTGGGGCGGGCCCGTGGGCGCGGCCACCGGCTCGACCAGCACCTCGACCCCGCTGGTCGGGTTGCCGCCGGTGATCACCGCATTGCGGCGGGTCGAGATGAAGAGCAGGCGGTCGCCGTCGCGGATGGCGGCCTGCACGGC
>CAZKTU010000406.1:0-3486 GCA_964555675.1 uncultured Oscillochloris sp. | reverse complement strand
ACGCGCAGCAGCTTCTTCTGGGTGGCCGGGCTGATCTCGCCGATCTCGTCGAGGAAGATCGTCCCCTTGGCGGCCTGCTCGAAGCGGCCCTTGCGCTGGACCACAGCGCCGGTGAAGGCGCCCTTCTCGTGGCCGAAGAGCTCGCTCTCGAGCAGTGTCTCGGGCAGAGCGGCGCAGTTGACGGCGATGAAGGGCCCCTCGCGGCGGGTCGAGCTGCGGTGGAGGACCTGGGCCACCAGCTCTTTGCCGGTGCCGCTCTCGCCGGTGATCAGGACGGTGGCGTCGCTGCCGGCCACGCGGCCGACCAGCTTATAGACCGTCTGCATAGCGGCGCTGCGGCCGATCAGGATATCGCGCGGGTCCTGGGTGACCTGCTGCTCGAGGGCGTGGACGCGCCTGGTGAGGCGGCGGTGCTCGACGGCGCGCTGCACGGTGTGCAGAATCTCGTCGGGGTCGAAGGGCTTGCCGAGGTAGTCGTAGGCGCCGCGCTGCATCGCGTCGATGGTCATGGTCGACGAGTCCTGGGCCGTGATGATCAGCACGGGCAGGTCGATGCCCTTCGAGCGCAGCTCCTGGAGGACGGTCAGGCCATCTGGGGGGGGCATACGCACGTCGAGGATGGCGACATCGGGCTCATCGGCCTCGATGGCCGCGAGGGCCTCGCGGCCGGACCTGGCGACGCGGATATGGGCGCCCTCGGGCTCGAGGATATCGCGCAGAAGATCGCGGATCGGCTCCTCATCGTCGGCGATAAGGATTACGCTCCCTTCAAGCCTCAGTGTCATGCTAACCTCTTGCGCAGCCGGGCGGCGCGCTTCAAATACCCCGGGGTGAGCAGGCGCAAGGGGGAAGGCCGGAGAAGTGTATCGGTGGTCCTCTGATTATACCAGCCCGCGGCCGGTTTGCCTAACCCTGTTTCGCGAGACAAAAGTCGACGGGCGCCAAATGCACAAACAGCCGCGCTGTTTGGCCCTTCCCCGCAACCCCAACCGGGCAGGTTGGAATTGAGGGCGCTGGCACGGCCCTTGCTCATAGGGGCTTGCAGGCTCGGGGCGCGGCATGGGCCGCGCGAGCAAGAGCCAGGCGTATTAAGGAGGAGCCCGTGATCAACTTCATCCTGTGGCTGCTGTTCGGCGCTCTGGTGGGCTGGCTGGCCAGTCTGGTGATGCGGACCGACGCCCAGCAGGGTGCGCTACTCAACATTGTGGTTGGAATCGTCGGCGCGTTCCTCGGCGGCTTTTTGTTCAACCTGCTCGGCATCGGCGGCAGCACGATCAACAACAACGACTTCAGCATCGGCGCGCTGATTGTCTCGTTCGTCGGCGCCGTGGTACTGCTGGGCATTGTGAACCTCTTCCGCCGCGGGACAGTACGCTGATCAGGATAGGCACTCCATGTTCGCAGCAGTGAAGCGATTGCTCACGGGGAGGGCCGAGCCCTCCCCTCAGCGTACGTCCGGCGGGCCCTTCGCGCGCTTCGCCTTCTGGCGGCGGGCTCCGCGGCCGGTGCCCGCCCACTTGGCGCGCGGCGGCCCGAAGATCCAGCTGCCCGGCGACGGGCACGGGCCGCTCTTCTTCAGGAGTTACACGATCGACTTCGTAGCGGCGCAGTTGGGGGCCGAGGCGCTGATGGAGCAGGTCAAGACGGACCTCGAGCGCTTCTCGCCGCGCATGCTGGCCCACTTCGAGAAAAGCAAGGGCGACCCGAAGGTGATGCGCCCGGGCGACGAGTACCACATTACCATCCTCGGCCCCTGGAACGGCTCGGTGCGCGTGGTCGAGACGACGCCCACCTCGTTCACCTTCGTGACCCTCGAGGGCCACCCCGAGGCCGGCCAGATTACCTTCAGCCTGGACCCCCACCCGAGCAGGCGCGACGCGCTGCGCTTCGAGATCTGCTCGTGGGCGCGCAGCCGCGACATGCTCGTCGGCCTGACCTATAAAGAGGCCGGGGTGGGCAAAGAGGTGCAGAAGAACGCCTGGGCCACCTTCTGCGAGCGCGTGGCCGAAGCCAGCGGCGGCGAGCGCCTCGGCGATGTGACGGTGGTGACCGAGGAGCGCAGTTTCGACGGGGAGGTGATCCCGGTTGAGTGAGCGGCCCCTCTACGAGCAGTACCGGGCCCAGATCGAGGCCCTGCGCAAGCTGCCGCTCAACTTCGACATGGAGCGGCAGGCCGAGTTCACCGCAGCCAACGGCTGGCACGTCGACGATGTGCAGACCGAGCTGCCCAGCGAGCCGCCCGGGCCGCCCCAGCCGGATGGGGCGTGGGAGGCGGCGCGGCGGGTGCTGCGCGAGTACCGCTTCGCCGACCCCACGATTATCACCGGGATCTTCTACCCCGACCAGCCCCTCGAGGGGCGCGTCATGCTGCTGCGCGGGCGCTTCCTCTGGATGACCTTCTACTTCGGCACGAAGGTCGGCGCCGTCGTCGACGAGCGCATCGAGGGCCCCGACGGCACGCGGCAGATCTGGGGCTTCAACTACCAGACTCTGCGCGGCCACCTCGAGCGTGGCCAGATGGAGTTCACCACGATCAAGTGGCTGGAGAGCGGCAAGGTCGCCTTCCGGATCAGCGCCTTCTCGAGCGCCGCCGAGATCCCGAACCCCTTCATCAGGCTTGGCTTCAGGGTGTTCGGGCGGCGGCTGCAGCGGCGCTTCATCCACAACGCGACCGAGCGCATGCGCCGGCTGGTGGCCGAGGACCTGGCCACGGGCGGCGCGCGGCGCGACCCTCAGGACAAGCCCGAGGTGGCCCCGGCCAGCGCCGACACGAAGGCCGCCGAAAAGGTCGAGCAGCTCCAGAGCAGGAGCGGCGAATCTCGTAGCAAGGAGCGGGAGATGCAGACATCACCGATTGTCAAAGGAGCCCCGATCAGCGGCGAGGATGTGGCCCGCTGGGTCACCTTCTCGGGCTTTTGGGGCGCGATATTCTATCTATTGGCCTGCGTGAGCCTGGTGGCCTCCAGCAAGCGGCAGCCGGTGCGGGTCAGTGCGCCCACCCTGGGCCTGGGGCTGCTGCTGCACGTCGCGGCCTTCGTGGCCGGCGGAACCGCGACCAGCGCCATCGGGGCCCTGGCGCGCGGCAAGAGCAGCACCGAGCAGGCCCAGGAGTCGATCAAGAGCGGGCAGCTCGAGCAGACGGTACCGTTGCAGGCCCTGGGCGGGGCGCTCGGGTCAGTGGTGCCCTTCGGGCTGGCCGTGGGCAGCCTGCGCCTGGCGGGCCAGATCACGGGCGAGCCCGCCCTCAAGGATCTGCAGTCGGTTCAGTGGCCCCAGGCCATCGGCGCCATGACCCTCTCGAGCGGCGTGACCGCCCTTGCCGTCAGCCGCATCGCCGCCTGGGTGGCCCGGGACGCGAAGAGTTAAGGTTTTCGCCGCTTCCCGCGGCGGAGGCGTCGGCCTTTAGGACGGGTGGTGTGGAGGGCCAGGCCCTCCACGCCCCCCCAGAAGCAGTGTGGCGGGGGCCGCGACCCCGCCCCCCCCCCG
>CAZKTU010000405.1:0-3542 GCA_964555675.1 uncultured Oscillochloris sp. | reverse complement strand
TTCTACGACCAGTTCCCCTCGGGCACGATCGTCAGCCGGGTCACCTCGGATACCCAGGACTTCTCGAATGTGGTCACCCTGACCATCGACCTGATCAGCCAGGTGGTCTTCGTGGTGCTGATCGCCGTGGCCCTGCTGGTGGTCCAGCCGACCCTCGGCCTGCTCACCCTGGCCACGGCGCCGGTGGTCTTCGCCGTGGCCCTGGCCTTCCGCCGCATCGCCCGCAGCACGTCGCAGCAGGCTCGCCGGGCGGTCGCCAAGGTCAACAGCAGCATCCAGGAGACGATCAGCGGCATCGCCGTGGCCAAGAGCTTCCGCCAGGAGGCCGCGGTCTATGGCGAGTTCGTCGAGACGAACGACCTGGCCTACAGGGTCAGCGTGCGGCGCGGGCTGGTCTTCGACTCGATCTTCCCCATCCTCGACACAATCGCCGGGCTGGCCCTGGCGGCCGTGGTCTACTTCGGCGGGGTGCGCGTGCTCGGCGGCTCGCTCACGGCGGGCGAGTGGTACCTGTTCGTCCAGGGCCTGGCCCTCTTCTACTTCCCTCTGACCAGCATCGCCTCGTTCTGGAGCCAGTTCCAGCAGGGCCTGGCCTCGAGCGAGCGGGTCTTCGCCCTGATCGACGCCGAGCCGCGCGTGACCCAGCGCGATAGCCAGCCCGTGCCCCGGCTGCACGGCGAGATTGCCTTCGAGCAGGTCGACTTCACCTACAGGCCCGATACGGTCGACGAGCCCGCCGCCCCCGGCGTCAACGGCGCCGCGCCCGACGGCCATAGTCCGCAGCCCGCCGGCTGGGTGCTGCGCGGCTTCAACCTACAGGTGCCCGCCGGCCAGCGCCTGGCTGTGGTCGGCCACACGGGCGCCGGCAAGTCGAGCCTGGCCCGCCTGATCGCGCGCTTCTACGAGTTCCAGGGCGGGCGCATCCTGATCGACGGGCGCGACGTGCGCGACTTCGACCTGGGTCAGTACCGCCGCCAGATCGGCATGGTGCCCCAGGTGCCCTTCCTCTTCACGGGCACCGTGGCCGACAATATCCGCTACGGGCGACCCGAGGCCAGCGACGCCGAGGTCGAGGCCGCGGCGGCCCATATTGGCGGCGCCGAGTGGGTCAACGATCTGCCCGAGGGGTTGCAGAGCGAGGTCGGCGAGCGCGGCGCGCGCCTCTCGCTCGGCCAGCGCCAGTTGGTGGCCCTGGCCCGCGTGATGCTCCAGGACCCGCGGGTCTTCATCCTCGACGAAGCCACGGCCAGCGTCGATCCCTTCACCGAGGAGCAGATCCAGACCGGCCTCGATGTGGTGATGGCCGGACGCACCAGCATCGTGATCGCCCACCGCCTCTCGACGGTGCGCTCGGCCGACCGCATCATCGTGATGCGCCAGGGCCGCATCATCGAGGAGGGCGGCCACGACGCCCTGCTGGCCCAGGGCGGCCACTACGCCGAGCTCTACACGACCTACTTCCGCCACCAGTCCCTCGAGTATATCGAGGCCGTGGGGAGCTACGCCGAGTAGGCTATGCTCTCTTCATCGCGGTGCGTGCGACCGCCATTGCGCTCTACCAATCGCGAGCTGGTGGAGCGCTGGCGGCAATCGGGCTCAGCCCCTGCGACGCAGGCTGAGCACGAGGGTTAGCCCCGCCGCCATCATCAGGAGGCCAGCGGCGGCGAAAGCCTCGCTCCCGCTCACAGCGGCCTCGCCCGTGGCGGGCAGCGTGGCCGGCGTGCTGATGAAGGTGCGGCTGTTGAGCGCCTGAAGCGGGCGCTCGTTGTCCTGGTAGGCCGCGGTGAAGGCCGCGATCTGCGCAGCTGAGACCGCGACCGGCTCGGTCATCACCACCCAGTTGACGTCCTGGGTGCAGGGTGGGGTGGTCAGCGAGCCGTCGTAGCGCCAGTAGGTGCGCGTGGAGGGCAGCAGCGCCGCGGCGTCAACCTGCTCGCCAGGGATCAGCGCCGCCGGGCCGGGCTGGGCGGGAATGTGCCGGAAGATCGGCGCGTAGGCCGCGTTCTCCTGCCCCTCCTCCAACAGCACGCCGACGACCGCGATCGCGCCTGCGGCGCTCTTGTGAACGAGGTGCAGCTCCAGCGGGGTATGCTGCCCGGCCACGGCGTGCTCGCTCCTGGTATGGAAGTGGAACTGGTCCAGGGTGTAGCGGGTGCCGTCGAGTATGATCGTGCTCCCTGGCTCATAGAGCGCCTCGATGGTGTGGCCGTTATTCTCGATCTCCAGCGGAGCGGGCCTGTAGGCGAAACCGAGGTCCGCTGTGTTGACCGGCGCTCCGGCGGGGATGTCGATACCACGGTGCGTCGGCCAGTCTCTGCTGTCGTAGGCCTGCAGATCAGGCGGCCGGTTTGTGTCCGACCACCAGCACATTGCCGTCGCGCATGAAGATATCCGGCTGACGCAAGATATACCCGGGTGAGTCGGGGTCACCGTAGGTTCTCCAGGCAGTATAATCTGCCTCGCTCAATTCCAACGCCGAGGCGGCGGCGGCGAATGTGGCGATTACCATCTCAAGGTACTGCGCCTCGGCCGGGTGCAGCGGCGACGAGCGTTCGATACAGATCGTCGTGCGCGCGACCTGCGTAAACCCTGCCTCAGAGAGGTATTCCGCGAGCCGTAGGGTGCGCAAAATACCGAGCGTTTGGACATGGCCGTTCTGCGCCACAAGGTTGAGGAACCGCCAGAGCAGTGTTGGTGGGATAGGAAGAAACTGCATAAGCGTACCATCTGCATCCTTGATTGCCAGTAGCCCATTCGGCTTGAGTACCCGCATGCACTCGGCTAGGGCAGCTCGCAGCTCATCGTCGGTAAGATACTGAGTGACGTTTGCACTCCAGATGGCATCGAAGCTCCCGCTGGGGTAGGGCAAATCCAGCAGCGAGCCGGTGCGCGCCTCGACGGGGCAAGCCAGCGGCTGTGCTGTGATGCGCTTCTGGATAGCCGTGATGTGCTCGGAGGCCAGATCGATTGCGCTGATATGGCCGTCCGGACCGAGCTGCTCAGCGATGGCCGGCAGAAAGCTTCCGCTCCCGCAGCCTGCATCAAGGATACGCCAGCCGGCGTGGAGTCGTGCTGCGCGCAGTAGGGTGAGATACTCCGGCTGAGCGACCTGGTAGTGGAGATCCAGCCAATCGCCTGCGGTAAATCCCATCCCGGCCGAGTTGGTGTGCCCTTCTGAGCGAGATACGTTGCTCATCGAACCGCTCACTTTCTGCTTGATGCCTTGGTCGCAGTCATCTCCGTCGCATATCCCTCGATGCACCTTTCCAAAAAAGACTCCTACAATACGCGTGTCCTGATCGACTGCTCCCAGCTCGCTCAACTTGGAGGTGTCGGCGCTCGTAGATTCGACAGCCTCAGCCGAGCTGAGCGGCGCCAGGTTGACGAACCAGACCTGGTGTGGGTTCAGGGATAGGGCTTCTCGCCACGCTCCAGCATGGCAATGAACTCCTAGATGCGGCGGGCACGCGTCTCGGGCTTCTTGGTAGTCTGAATGCGGAACAGCAACGCGTAGCGATTGGCGCCGCTGAGGATCTTGCAGC
>CAZKTU010000404.1:2035-3562 GCA_964555675.1 uncultured Oscillochloris sp. | reverse complement strand
CCCTGGTAGCGCTGCATAGCGTCACCAGGGTGGGCGGGACGAACTGTTGCCGTCACATGACCAGCTCACTCGGGGCCGCCGCTCAGGGCAGCGGGGTCTGGAGGCCGTCGTTCACACGATTGGTCCATCCGGCTGTGGCGATCACCATCACCAGCTCGATGATCTGCTCCTCGCTGAAGTGCCCGGCCAGCGCGTCGAGATCGCCCGGCTCGATGTTGCCGGGGTGGCTCGCCAGCAGGTCAGTGAAGCGTAGCAGCGCCTGCTCCTGCGGGCTGAAGATGGGGTCGTGCCGACCGCCCGGCTCCTTCAGCGCCGCGATCTGCTCGTCGCTCAGCCCGTTCCGCTTGCCCGAAGCGGTCAGGCAGTTAGCGCTCCACAGGTTGTGCGACGAAGATCATCTCAAGGGACGATGTGGGGTCGAATGGCGAGGAGTCCCAGTCGCCAAACAATGCCTCCACCGCGAGCCCGGCCGCGGCCAGGCACGCCTCGATCGCCTCCTTCGGCAGAAAGCGCAGCTCGCTGAAGGAGACCAGCGTCTCGTCGGGGAACGCGAAGCGCTGCTCGAAGCTCACCCGGTCGCCAACGCGCGAGAGCACTTCGGTCGTGTAGCGAATGGTCGTGTCTTGAATGCTCAACTCCTCGGTGCCGTTCCACTCGGCCGCCCAGTCGATCACCGGATTACGCGACTCGAAGACGGCCCTGCCGGAGGGCGCGAGGTGGCGGCACATAGTGGTGAGTGTTGCCATCACGTCGTCGTCGCCGAGCATGACCTGGAAGGCGTGGCCAGTCATGATGATCAGGTCGAAGCGCCGCTCCGAGCGGAACTCTTGCGCGCTGGCCTGCACCCACTCGATGGCGCCGCCATGCGGCTTCTGCCGGGCGACGGCGAGCATCGCCGGGGTGGGGTCGGCGCCGGTGACACGGTGGCCCCGTGCGGCGTAGGCGTCGCAGAGCAGCCCGGTGCCGCAGCCGAGGTCGAGGATCTGCTGCGGCGGGTCGCCCGCAAGCGCCAGGTAGAAGTCGCGGTCCCGCCCCCAGCCGCAGAAGCCGTCGTAGATTGCGGCGAGCTTCGGGTTCTCGTAGTGCTCGTCAGGCATCGGCGCGCTTGCTCCTCGGGCTGATGATGGGCTGCTTGGGTACAGACAGACGCGGGAATTGTTTGCTACTATAGCAGAAAGAACAGCCAAGCGGTATCTACGCACGCCATGCGCAGCAGTGGCGCGGCACGGAAATAGGGAGAACGACCGTATGACGAGCCCCTCGACACGTCTCCGCCAGCACGTGAAGGCGCCGCGGGCAGCGGTGTATCGCGCCCTGCTCGACGCCCGCGCGGTTGCCGTCTGGATGGTTCCGGATGACATGACGAGCCAGGTGCACGAGTTTGAGGCGCGCGAAGGCGGCGCCTTCCGCGTCTCACTCACCTACGAAGACCCGACCGGAACCGGCAAGACCACGGCGCACACCGATACCTACCACGGCCACTTCATCCGGCTCGCGCCCGACCAGGAGGTGGTCGAAGTGATTGAG
>CAZKTU010000404.1:0-1935 GCA_964555675.1 uncultured Oscillochloris sp. | reverse complement strand
TCGGCTGGCGGATGTCGCTTCAGAAGCTCGCGCGGCTCGTCGAGGCGGGCGCGATGGCATAGGGCCAGAGGAAGCACCTATGCAGCTCGACCGGCTTGACCATCTGGTACTGACCGTGGCCGACATCGAGGCGACCTGCGCCAGGGAAAGATGAAAGCTGAAAGCAGAGAGCTGAAAGCGGCGTTGCAGATACACTGGAAAGCCTTGCGCTCTTTCAGCTTTCAGCTTTTTGCTCTCTGCTTTCCTTCCCGGCCAACCCCTGGCAGCGCCGACCTGTGCTTCCTGGCCGCGATCCCGATGGATGCCGTGCTCACCCATCTGGCGGCGGCCGGCGTGGCAATCGAGGAGGGGCCGGTCGCCCGCACCGGCGCCCTCGGCCCGATCTGCTCGGTCTACCTGCGCGACCCCGACGGCAACTTGCTTGAGATCGCCGTCGATGAGGGCTCAGCGTGAGCGCGAAGACCCACACCACCGCGGTTGTCCTCATCCCGTCGGCGGAGGTCTGGCGGCCCATCCAGACGATCCGGCAGCAGTACGACCGCAACGCGCGCCGCTGGATGCCGCACATCACGCTGCTCTACCCGTTCGCGCCGCGCTCCTCCTTCGCCGAGCTACTCCCTGCCTTGACAGCTACCTGCGCTGAGGTCGCACCGTTCGCAATCACCCTCGCCCACTTTGACCTGTTTGTACGCGGCCCGCGTGGGTCAACCATCTACCTGGCGCCGGAGCCGGCCGCACCGCTCGTCGCGCTCCAGAGGCGGCTGTGGGAGGCCGCGCCGGCCTATGACGACACGCGCCGCCGCGCGAACGGCTTCACCCCGCACCTGAGCGTCGGGCAGGCCCGCAGCTCTGCGGAGGCACAGGTGCTGCGCGAGATGCTCGAGTCCTCCTGGCAGCCGCTCACCTTCACTGCCGGGGCAATCCAGCTGATCTGGCGCGGCGAGCCGCCGGATGATATCTTCCGGGTGGCCCACACCCTTCCGCTGGGCTCACCCTGAGCTGCCGCGGTCCCGCATACTGCTTGGCGGAGAGGCCGGACCGAGGCCGAGCAGGCCGGCAAGCTCGCCCAAGCTGTCGATCTGGGCGTGGGCCTGCTCGCGCTCGGGCCAGGTGGCGTGGATATATCCCCAGGGACCGCGGCGCAGGAAGATCGCCCACAGCCCGGCGGACCGCGCCGGCAGCACGTCGTTGTCGAGCCGGTCGCCCACGTAGGCGATCTCCTCGGGGGCGGCGCCCGTCTCCGCAATCAGGCGCGGTGGTCGCGCCGCGCGGCGATGACTACGCCCAGCGCGGCGCTGCGGCGGAAAGGATCGCCCGTCGCTCGGGGGCGAAGCCTGCGGAGACAAGCTCGGCCTCCAGCGTGTCCAGCAGGGCGGCCACATCGGCGGCGGCCGTGGCGTGCAGCCCCTCGCTGACGATCAGGGCCCGCTGTGTCCCGTCGCTGACCGTCGAATGCTTGCTCTGACGGAAGGTCCAGCGGCGGGCGTGAACCCAGCGCGCCGCGTCGGCGAAGATCACCTCGCCCGGCTCGGGCTGCTCCTCCTCGCCGCTGAACGCGAGCGCCCGCTCATCGCCGTCGGCGTGGCGCACCCGGATGAAGCCGGCGACCTGGTCGAGGTCGATCACGGCCACCGGCAGGGCGTAGGCGAGTGACACCGCGTTGCATAGGTCGACGAGCGGGTGGAGCGTGGGAAGGCGGTCTTCCTTGCGGAAGCGCCGCAGCAACGCCTCGGCCGCCGAGCGGTACTGGGTCGGCTTCAGCCCCATCTGGCTAAACGCCCGTCGCCAAGCCTGAATCTCTGCCAGGTCCGCCTCGCTTGTTCCCGCGAGCCGCGCCCGGGCGCGCTCGAAGAGCGGGGCCAGCCGGGCGGAGATGTCGACACTCGGGGGTCGACGCCAGAGGCGCATCAGCTCGCGCGCAGGTTCACGCTGCCA
>CAZKTU010000403.1:0-3597 GCA_964555675.1 uncultured Oscillochloris sp. | reverse complement strand
GCGGCTTGTCATCGGCGCCACACCTGGGGTGAGCGCCTACCTGCTGCCCGAGTGGGCCCAGGCCTTCGGTCTGCGCTACCCCAACCTCACGGTGACGACCCAGACCGCGATCACCCCAGCGATTATCCGCGAGCTGCGAGGCGGCCGGCTGAACCTGGCCGCCATCGAGGGCGAGCTGGACGACGTGGCATCGCCCGACCTGCGGGTGCAGCCGCTCCAGGAGTTCGACCAGTATGTCGTGGTGGGCCGCAAGCACCGCTGGTGGGGCCGCGACGAGGTCGCGCTCGCCGAGCTGGCGGGCCAGGCGATCGTAATGCGCCAGGCGGGCAGCCAGACGCGCCTCTGGCTCGACCAGGCCCTGCGCGAGCACGGGGTTACGCCGCGGGTGGTGGCCGAGCTCGACAACCTCGAGTCGATCAAGCGCACGGTGCTGCTCGGCGCGAGCCTGGCCATCCTGCCGCTCTACACCGTGCGCGCCGAGGAAGAGTTGGGCCTGCTGCAGGCCATCCCGCTGGCCGGGCGACCGCTGCGACGCACCCTGCGCCTGCTCTGGCGGGCGGGGTGGCCCCTCGGGCCGGTGGCGCGCACCTTTGTCCAGTTTCTCAGCGACCAGTATCCCGCAACGCCATAGGCGCTCTGCATTGGGAGGAGCCCGACCATGCTCAACGAGACCGAGTGGCGCAACGCCGCCGCGATGCTGCCCTTCCTGGCCGACCCTGCTGCCGAGGTGACGCAGGCCTTCGTCGCTCAGGCGACCCTGATGCGCTTCCCCGCCGCCGCGACCGTGTTTGAGGAGGGCGACGTCTGTAGCGCCTTCGCCATCCTGACCCGCGGCCAGGTGCGCGTGTTCAAGATCGGCGAGACCGGGCGCGAGATCACGCTCTACCGCTTCGGCCGCGGCGAGAGCTGCATTCTCACCGCGAGCTGCATCCTCAGCGACCGCCAGTTCCCGGCCATTGCCACGGTCGAAGAGCCCGTCGAGGCCCTGGTCTTGCCGCATACCGTTTTCCAGCGCTGGGTCGACCAGTACCCGCCCTGGCGCGACTACGTGTTCCAGCTGCTCTCGCAGCGCCTGGCGACCGTGCTCGCCGTCGTGGACGAGATCGCCTTCCGGCGCCTGGACGTGCGCATCGCCGAGTTCCTGCTACGCCAGCAGCCGACTGGCGCCGCGCTCACCCTCACCCACCAGCAGATCGCCGCCGAACTCGGCACCTCGCGCGAGGTGGTGAGCCGCATTCTGGCCGACTTCGCCGCCGGCGGGCTGCTCCAGGTTACGCGAGGCAGCATTACGCTCCTCGACCGGACCGCTCTGGCTCGGCGCACCACCTAGCTGCGCCTGTGTGACATTGTCACGGATGGCCCGCTCGCGCCCTGCTATGCTACGTTCAGAACGTAAGCACAGAGTAGGAGCACGGCAATGCAGGCGAACATGGGCACGGTTGACCGGGTGGTACGGGTCGTGGTGGCGGCGATGGTGGCGGGCCTCATCCTGAGCGGTGTGGTCAGCGGCGTGCTGGCGATTGTCCTGGGAGTGCTGGCCGCGGTGTTCGTGCTGACCAGTGTGATGAGCTTCTGCCCGCTCTATGCGCCCTTTGGCATCAGCACCTGCAAGCGGCCCGCCGACAAGACCCGCGGGTAAGCCGCCCGGGCCTGCGCCCCTTCATAGGTCGCTTCGCGCCGCCCATCAGCAGTGATGGGCGGCGCTGTTTGTGCTGCTGAGCTAAATGCTAGCCCTGCTTGCGACCCTCCCCGACATAGCCTTGCGAGGAGCACCCCGACCATGAGTGATGACACGCCCATGCACCGCTGAAACCTTAGGGGCGCCCGGCGCATCATAGAGAGAGGTGACCAGCGCACTGGCGCCAGACAACAACAGGAGGCAGTGACGATGGAGATGCGCCGCTCGACCTCGAACTTGATTATGCTCGTGGCCCTCTTCGGCGGGGTGCTGTTCATTGGCGCCACACGGGTGCGCCCCGCCGCAGACGCGGCGCCCGCGCCCGCGCCGGTCGCCGCCGCGCCCGCGCCCGTGGTCGACCACCTGGCGCCGCCCTTTACGCTCACTACCCCTGAGGGGGTCACGGTCGCCCTGGACGATCTGCGGGGCCAGGTCGTGCTGATCAACTTCTGGGCCACCTGGTGCCCGCCCTGTCGCGCCGAGATGCCCGCCATTCAGGCGGCCTATGCGCGCTACCAGGACCAGGGCTTCGCCGTGTTGGCACTGACCGCAGGCGAGGATCCGGCCACCGTGGCGGCCTTTCTGCGCACCCACGACCTACACTTCCCGGCGCTGCTCGACACCGACGGGCAGATCCATGCGACGTACTTTGCCAGCGCTCTGCCCTCAAGCTTCTTCGTCGACCGGCGCGGGGTGGTGCGGGCCGTCTACAAAGGCCCGCTCCCCCAGAGCGTGATCGCGGGCACGGTCGAGCAACTGCTGGCGGAGCAATAGGATGTACCCGCTGCTCGAGCTTGGCCCGCTGCGCCTGAGCAGTGGCGGCCTCCTGCTGGTGGCGGCGGCCTACCTGTGGGCCTGGGGCTTTGCGCGGGCGGCGCGGCGCCGAGGCGGGGCTGCGCTGGCCGCGCACGCCGAATTCTGCACCCTGCCGGCGCTCCTCGGCGCGGTGCTCGGCGGGCGGCTGTGGGTGGGACTGCTCAGCCTCGACCGCTACGGACCCGCGCCAGAGCTATTCCTCGCGTTGCGCCTGGCCGACCTGGCCTGGCCCGGGGCGCTGCTGGGCGGCGCGCTCGTCGGTTGGGGCTGGTGCCGGCGACGTGGCGCGGACCCGTGGGCCCTGGCCGACGCGGCGGCGCTGGCCCTGCCGCCAGCGCTGGCCGTGGCCGGCGTGGGGCTGCTGCTCAGCGGCGAGGCTTTCGGCGTGCCCACGACGCTGCCCTGGGGCGTGCCGCTCTTCGGCGCCCAGCGCCACCCGACCCAGCTCTACGGCGCCCTGGCCGCCCTGCTGGTCGGTGCCCTGCTACGCCGCGCAGAGTATTCCGCCAGCGATGTACGGCCGTTGGCGCCGGGCATCCTGGCCGCCGGCTTCCTCATCCTCCACGGGCTCAGCCTCCTGCTGCTCGAGGCCCTGCGGGCCGACTCGCTCACCCTCGGCGCAGGCGTGCGCGCCACCCAAGTCGTTGCGCTCGCCCTTATGCTGGTCGGGCTGCTCAAGCTGCGGGAGCCCGTGTGAGCCAAACCAGGAGACAACCTCCCCTGGCGCACTTCCTGGGACGACGGTCCGCTTCTGTTCGCCCAGGCGCGCATCCAGCTCGTTGAGCGGGATGAGGGTGGCCACGGCGACGGCGTGTGTGCATTGCGAACGCCTAGCCGCGCTTGGTGGGCAGGCCGGCCTGCTGCCAGGCGCTCATCCCGCCGCTGACGTTGGTCACATTGGTGAAGCCCTGGCGCTGGAGCAGATCGCAAGCCGTCTGGCTGCGGCTGCCCGAGAGACAGATGCAATAGATGGTGGAGTCTTTCTCCAGCCCGTCCAGGCTGGTCGCGAGTGTCGGCAGGGGCAGTGAACGGGCCTTGGCCACATGGCCGCTCTTGAACTCCTCGGGCTGACGGACATCGATCAGCGTGAGCGGCTCGCGGGC
>CAZKTU010000402.1:0-3726 GCA_964555675.1 uncultured Oscillochloris sp. | reverse complement strand
TCAAGCTGCAGGCCGCCCAGAGCGGCCCGGCCCGCGTGCTCGCCCTGGTGCCGTAATGGAAGGATGAAGGATGAAGGATGAAGGATGAAGCCCGACAGGCCCGTCCAGAGGCCGGCGTCCAGGGGGCCGGACCGGTCGCCGCTGCGCCTCATACCCTGCATCCCGCTTCCTTCGCCTATCGGGCCCGCCAGTTCTTCGCCGCCCTGGGCGCCCGGGTGAGCTCCGCCGAGCTCGCCCTGGTGGCCCGGACCCTCACCCCCGCCGAGCGGCGTCTGTTCGAGGCGATGCCGGTCTACGACCAGCGCCACTGCCTCGATGTCTACGCCACCCTTGTCGCCGCCGGTCACGCCGACCCCATCCTGCTGCGCGCGGCGATCTTCCACGACTGCGGCAAGGTCGACGACCGCGGCCGCCCCATGCCCCTCGCCTGGTATGTCCTCGCCACCATCCTGAAACGCTTCCCCGGGCTCTACCTGGCCGCAGCCCGCTTCGCCGACCCCGTCGCGGTCTATGCCGCCCACGCCTGGCGCGGCGCCGCCATGGCCGCGGCCGCCGGCTCGCCCCCCGAGCTCGTCGCAGCCCTCCGCCACTACCACGACCCCGCCCCGAGCGGCCGCGCCGCCCTCCTGCAGTGGGCCGACGAGCAGCATTGATTTGGCAACTCGCTTGCGCTCGTTGCCGTATAAACGTTTTCAGGGGGGCCAGCCCTCCCTGACCCACCCGTGACGCAGTTTGAAGGGTGGATTGGGGCAGGCTTGTCGGCGCACCCGGTATTCTGGTAAAGTGGGCGCACCATGTACGAAGTCAGCCTGCCAACCTTCAGCGGCCCTCTCGACCTGCTCTTGCGGCTGATCGAGCGCGAGGAGCTGGACGTGACCACGATCGCGCTGGCCAACGTGGCCGACCAGTACCTCGCCCACGTGCGCTCGCTCGACGAGCCCAACCCGCGGGCCCTGGCCGAGTTTGTGAGCATGGCCGCCCGCCTGCTCCTGATCAAGTCTCGCGCCCTCCTCCCCCGCCCCGAGAGCGACGGCAAGCCCAGCCCCGGCGATGACCCCGACGCCGAGGCCCTGGCCCGCCAGCTGCGCGAGTACCGCCGCTATAAACAGGTGGCCGCCCTGCTGCGCACCTGGCAGGAGGAGGACCGCCGCACCTTCCTGCGGCTCGCCCCCGTCCCCGTCGAGCTCGAGCTCGCCCCGCCGCCCGTCAACCACACCGTCGCCGAGCTGATCGCGGCCCTGCAGCGGCGCCTCCAGCTGGCCCTCCCCCTCGACGAGGCCACGCTGATCAGCCTCGGCCCCCGCCTCACCGTCGCCCAGGTGGTCGAGCGCGTGCGCGAGCGCCTCGCCCGGGTCAGCTGGATCAGCTTCGAGGACCTCTTCGGCGACGCCGTCACCCGCGAGGACGTGATCGTGACCTTCTGGGCCGTGCTCGAGCTGCTCAAGCGCCGCGTCGTCGTGATCGAGCAGCCCGAGCTCTTCGGGACGATCAGCATCGGCCGGGGGTCCGCCGCCCTCGAGACCGCCATGATCGAAGAGGATGACGTATGAGCGGCGCCGACGTTGATGCGCCCCACACGAGCCCCCAGCCGCAGCGCCCCGAGGGGGTCGCCGGCCTCCCGCTCGGCGACCTCCTGGCCCTCGGCAGCCAGATCCGCGCCGACGACACCCCCGAGAGCCTGCTCCACGAGGTGGCCGAGACCCTGCGCCGGGTCGTCGCCAGCCCCCAGGTCTATGTGCGCCTGCGCCATATCGACACCGACGCCCTCGAGGCCGCCGCCTTCGCCGGGGTCGACCCCGAGCTCGAGGCCCGCCTGCGCGCCGAGCCCGTGCCCCCCGGCGCCTACCAGAGCCTGCTGCGCCCCGAGCACCGCGTCGGCGCCTCTTTCCTCTTGCCCCCCGGCGAGAGCCTGCCCGCCCCCGCCGACGCCGCCACGCCCGACGTCGCCACCCTGCTCGTCCCCCTGCGCGGCCGCGGCGACCGCCTGATCGGGGTCATCTACATCGCCCTCCCCCACGACTCGCCCGCCGTCGACCCCGCCGCGATCGTCGTGATCGAGGCCATCGCCCGCCAGGCCGCCATGGCCGTCGAGAATGTGCGCCTCGCCGAGCGCAGCGCCCGCCTGCTCGCCAAAGAGCAGCTCCTCGCCGCCCTCGGCCGCGACGTCAGCGCCACCCTCGACCTCCAGGCCATCCTCAGCCGCACAGTAGAGCGTATGGCCGCCGCCTTCGGCAGCGGCTCCCTGGCCCTCCTCGACCCCGACGGGGCCCTGAGCGTCGTCGCCGCGGCCCCCAGCGAGCAGACCCTGGTTGGGGCGCGCTTCGCCCCGGGCGTCGGCATGGTCGGCTGGGTCGCCCAGCAGGGCCGCGCCTTCTTCGCCAACGACATCGACGCCGCCCCCCAGAGCCCGCCGCCCAACCCCGCCGCTCGCTCGGCCATCGTCGTGCCCCTGCGCAGCGGCGGCCAGATCATCGGCACCCTCAACGTCGGCGCCGCCACCACCCACGCCTTCACCTATGAGGACGTCGACCTGCTCGAGGCTATTGCCGCCCAGGTCGGCGGCCCGATCACCTCGGCCCGCCTCTATGCCGAGGCCCAGCGCCTCGCCGACCAGGTCCAGCGCCGCGCCGACCAGCTCGCCGTGCTCAACGCGATCGCCCGCACCGCCACCGCCTCGCTCGACCAGGAGCATAGCCTCCCCCAGGTCACCAGCCAGATCCGCGCCGGCTTCGCCTACCCCCAGGTCGACCTCTTCCTCGCCGACGAAGAGACCCACGAGCTGCGCCTCAGCGCCGTAGACGGCATCTACCCGCCCGTCGAGGAGGGCTACAGGCAGCATATCAACCTCGGCCTGCTCGGCCGGGCCGCCCGCCAGGGCCAGATCCTCTGCCTCGCCGACGTCCGCGCCGACCCCGACTTCCTCGCCCCCGTCGGGCGCGACGATACCCGCTCGGCCCTCGTCGTGCCGATCATCGCCAGCGGCCGCACCCTCGGCGTGCTCAACGTCGAGTCGCCCGAGCTCGGCGCCTTCACCCAGGAGGACGTCAACCTCCTCGAGACTGTCGCCGATGTGCTCGCTGGCGCCCTAGAGAACGCCCGCCTCTACCGCAAGGCCCAATCGGCCGCCGTCCTCGAAGAGCGCAATCGCCTCGCCCGCGAGCTCCACGATAGCGTCACCCAGCAGCTCTTTAGCATGACCCTCACCTCCCAGGCCGCCCGCGCCCAGCTCGAGCGCAACCCCCAGCGCGTCGCCGCCCAGCTCGAGCGTCTTCAGGAGACCTCGACCGCCGCCCTCGCCGAGATGCGCGCCCTGATCTTCCAGCTGCGCCCCCCGGCCCTGCGCGACCAGGGCCTTGTCGCCGCCCTCCAGCAGCACGCCCAGCTCCTCTCGCGCCGCGAGGGTATCGCCATCGGCCTCAGTGTGGTCGGCGACGAGCGCCTCGCCCGCGGCATGGAGCAGGCCCTCTATCGGATCGTGCAGGAGGCCCTTAATAATGTCTTCAAGCACGCCAACGCCCACACCGTGCAGGTGACCCTCGAGTTCGCCGCCGACCATATCGGCGTCCGCATCGCCGACGACGGCCAGGGCTTCGATCTGACCGCCACCCCCGGCGCCGACGGCCGCCACCTCGGCATGCTCAGTATGCGCGAGCGCGCCGCCGAGATCGGCGGTACCATGGAGCTCCGCTCGTCGGTCGGCAGCGGCACCGAGGTGATCGTCACCGT
>CAZKTU010000401.1:0-3736 GCA_964555675.1 uncultured Oscillochloris sp. | reverse complement strand
TTCTATGGCCTTGCAAAGCCATCGGAAAGGGTCTGAGTGCAGCGCGCCGTCCGGCGAGGGCGTGAGAATGGCTCACGGTTGGGTCAAGTGTAGTACAGTATGCGGCACAGCTACGCTCTTTGGGTAGGGCACCAGAATCGAGAGGACCACCCCATGCCATCGGCAGAGGCACTGTACGAGCAGGCGCAGCGTTTCTTCCCCGGCGGCGTCACCGCCAGCGCGCGCCGCAACCCGGCCATCGGGCGCCCGTTTTATGTGAGTCGCGGACAGGGCCCGTATGTGTACGACCTGGAGGGTCGCGAGTACGTCGATATGTGCTGCTCGCACGGAGCTTCGTTGCTGGGCCACGGCGACCCGCAGGTCGCCGCAGCCGTCGCGCGGGCGGTCGAGCTCGGCGTGGTCTGCGCGTACGAGACCGAGCACCACGTCGCGCTGGCGCAGCTGGTCGCCGAGCTCGTGCCCTGCGCCGAGATGGTGCGCTTCGCCGGCTCGGGCACTGAGACGGTGATGCACGCCCTGCGGCTCGCGCGGGCCGCCACCGGCCGCGAGCTGCTGATCAAGTTCGAGGGCCACTTCCACGGCTACGCCGACACGCTTAACTACAGCTGGGCTCCGCCCCTCGCGCGGGCCGGCCCGCCGGAGGCCCCGCGGCCCTACCCCGAGTCGGCCGGGATGCCCCGACAACTGGGCGAACTGGTCGTCGTCGTACCGTTCAACGATCCGGCCGCGCTCGAGGCCGCTTTCGCGCGTTACGGCGACCAGGCCGCCTGCCTGATCCTCGAGCCGATCAACTATGACTCGGGCTGTATCCCGCCCGCGCCTGGCTTCCTCGAGCTCTGCCGCGACCTGTGCGACCGGCACGGCGCCCTGTTGCTCTTCGACGAGGTGCTCACCGCCTTCCGCATGGCCCCGGGCGGCGCCCAGGAACTCACCGGCGTGGTTCCGGACCTGTGCGTACTCGGCAAAGCGTTCGGCGGGAGCCTGCCGATTAGCGCGATCGCCGGTCGCCGTGCGGTGATGCGCCACATGCGGCCCGAGGGCGAGAGCGAGATGAGCGGCACCTACCTTGCTCATCTTACCTGCGTCCTGGGTGCGATCGCCGCGCTGGAGCGCTACCGTGAACCGGGCTTCTACCGGCGGCTAGAGGAGCTCGGCCGGCGTTTCTACGGCGGCTTCCAGCGCCTGATCGACCAGCGGGGCCTCCCGGTTCGCTTGCAGTACGTCGGCCCGCGCTTCGGGCTGTACTTCGGCCTGGACGGGGCGGTGACGAACTACCGCCAGGCGGCCGCCCAGGACCGGGAACTGCTGCGGCACTTCGTGGCAGGCTGTATCGAGCGCGGGGTCTACTTCCATCTGGCCGCGCACCACGGCTTCTCGGCCGCCCATGACGAGGCCGCGCTCGACCGTGCGCTCGCGGGCATCGAGGGCGCCCTGCGCGACCTGTGAAGCAAGGTGAAAGCCCTTTGGCCACGCACGCGCAGCGGTGAGCAGCGTACCTCGGTTACGCCCTTTGCGGGAGGAAGAGTATGCGGTTCGCGATCGGTGGCATCGTTCAGGAGTCGAACAGCTTTTCGCCGGTGGCCGGCTCGTGGCTTCACTTCCCCCCCGGACAACTGCTCCGCGGCGAGGAACTGCTCGCCGGGCGCAGGAACACACGCACGGAGATCGGCGGCGCGATAGACGGTGCGGGTCGGCGCGGGGTCGAGCTGGCCCCGCTGCTTTTTGCAATGACCACCGCTTCGGCCGGGCCGATGCAGGGGCCCGTATTTCAGGCGCTGCTCGACGAACTGCTGGAGCGCCTACGCGCGGCGGGCCCAGTCGACGGTGTGCTGCTGGTGCTGCACGGTGCTATGGCCGCTGAAGGGGCCGAGGACGCGACAGGCGTAATCCTGCGCGCTGCCCGCGCTCTGCTCGGCCCTGACCTCCCCGTAGTCGCGACGCTCGATCTCCACGCCAATGTCACCCCGACCATGGTTCGCGAGGCCACGGCCCTTGTCGGCTACCACACCGCGCCGCACACCGACCTCTACGAGACCGGCGTGCGCGCCATCGAGCTGCTGGCCCGCACCGTCGCCGGCGAGATCAAGCCGGTCATGGCGCTGCGCCGCTTGCCGATGATCCTGCCTGCCGAGAACGGCCGCACCACCGAGGGCCCGTATGCCGAGGTGATGGAGGCGGCGATCGCTGGGGCGCAGCAGCCTCGGGTGCTCGACGCCTCGGTCTTCTCGGTGCAGCCCTGGCTGGACGTCGAGGATGTCGGTTGTAGCGTGGTCGTGGTCGGCGACGGCGACCCTGCGCCGGCCGAAGCGCTGGCGGATGCGCTCAGCGCCCAGTTCTGGCGCTCCCGCCATCGCTTTGAGGTCGAGCTCGCCCCGACGGCCGCGACGCTGCGCGAGGCACTGGCGAGCGAGCGCGGGCCGTGGGTGCTCGCGGACTCGGCCGACGCGCCCAGCTCGGGCGCCCCAGGCGATAGCACGGCGGTGCTCAAGGCGTTGCTGGCGGAGCGCCCCGCCCGGCTGTGCCTGCACAACATCGTCGACGCGGAGGCCGCCCAGGCGATGGCGCGGGCGGGTATCGGCGCGACGGTGCGCCTGGCCGTTGGGGCCGCTTCGGGCGCGTCGTTCTACGCGCCGCTCACGGTGGAGGGCCAGGTACGGCTGCTCTCCGACGGCGCGTTCGTCAACAAGGGACGGGGCTTCCAGGGCGTCACGTTCTACCGCGGGCTGACCGGGGTGCTACAGCTCGGCGCGCTGGCGCTCGTGGTTATGGAGCGCCCGGTGATCCAGTGGGACCCCGAGCTGTACCGTTCCGTGGGGCTGGAGCCGCGCGACGCACAAGTCGTTGTGGTGAAGTCGCCAGCCGCCTTCCGCGCGGCCTACACCCCGCTCGCCGCCGAGATCCGGGTACTGGACGCGCCAGGTGTCTGTAGCCCTATGCTGCGGGCGCTGCCTTGGAAACACTGCCGCCGTCCGATCTTTCCGCTCGACGCGGAGATCGAATACGACATCTTGCAGAAGGGCGGGGGCGCTGCTTTCGGGGAGGCTCTGCCGTTGGGCAGACCGCAGAACCGAGAACCCCGCACCCTTTAGGGGCGGGAGTGTCAGGAGCACGTTCGGGAGGTCGCGCAGGCGGCCCTGGGTGATGAGGCCTTGGCCGCAGCCTGGGCTGCTGGCCGCGCGATCGCTCTCGATGACGGGTTAGCTTTTATCTCGTCCAATGCCGTGTCTTGAGCAAGGTTGTCAATGCGCTGAACGCTACACTGCCGGGCTGGCTGGCGTAAGCCCATCAGCAGGCCGTCGAGCCGCTCGTAGAGCCCGCGCAGGGCGCGGGGGTCGGTCAGGGGCGGCAGCACCACCGGCAGGCCACCCGCCTGGAGCACCGCCTCGACGTAGCTCTGGCGGTGTCCGACCACCGGCGGGCTCCACTCGTTGGTTTGTATTAGCCCGCCGCTGATGCCGACCAGGGGCTGGAAGCTGTAGGTGTTCATATCTCCTCGCTGCTCTATGTCGTCGCCCGGAGCGCGGCGGGGTCAACCCACTGCGGCTCGGGCGTGCGCGTCTCCTCGGGCGCGGGGCGGGGGCGGGCCTGGTCGTGCCAGCAGGGGCGGCGGTGCCGGCAGGGGCGAGGCCGCAGGCGGTGAGGGCGGCGCCCCCGGCGAGGAGCAGCGCGGCCGTGGTGCCCCGTACGAACGTCAAATACCGCTTAAGGTACCTATCGCTTGCCATGCTGGAATTAT
>CAZKTU010000400.1:0-3737 GCA_964555675.1 uncultured Oscillochloris sp. | reverse complement strand
AGGACGAGGATGCGGGCCTCGGGCTGCTCCTGCTTGATCTGCCGGATCGCCTCGGTCCCCGTCAGCTCCGGCATGAGCATGTCCATCACAATGACATCGGGGCGCAGGCTGAGCGCCAGCGCGACGGCCTCGCGCCCGTCGCTCGCCTCGCCCACCACCGTCATCTTGTTACGCGGCACCAGCAGCGTCGCCAGCCCCCGGCGCACCACGTGGTGGTCGTCGGCGATCAGGACGCGAATGAGCTCGCTCATGGTGTAGCCCCCCGGCTGATTGGGATCGCCGCCTCAAGCCTGGCACGGCCCCCAGCCGTGCTTGATAGCTCGAGCCGGCCGTTGAGCCGCACGACCCGCTCCCCGTCGCCGTCTTCGGCGGCCTCGCGGCCGGTCTGGACGAAGAGCGCAGGCTGCAGAGGGTCCGGGAAATAGTAGCATAGGGATGGGACCATTGTCAGTCTACAGCCTGAAAGACACCTACGCCATCGCAGAAAAATGTGACGTTAGGTTCTCACACCGAGCAATGGTCAGGCAGCGCTCCAGCAAACCCCTACACATGTAGGGGGTTATTCGTTGATGTACATTCTAGCTTTTCATCGGTTGTGAGCCACAAGTATTACGCTGTATCGTTGCAGTACAGCTGGATGCTCTTCCAGCCGGCGATGTGCTGGCGAGCTTCGCGCGACCATGCGGGTCAGGTCTACACGACCTCGGGCCTGCCGGCCGGTAGCTATACGCTCCGCTTCGCCCCGACGCGCTGAGGTGACGCAGCGCCGCTAAAGAAAGCCAGTGACGCTGTGATACTACGCACAGCCCCACTGATTGCGCTCGTCGTTGTGCTGCTGGCCGCCCGTCTGCTGAACCCGCCTGCTCGCCTGATCGACATTGGCGGGCCGGGCGACGCTTACCTGGCCGCCAACTTCTACCAGCCCGAGCGAGCCGCTTCCCTGACCTTCCGCTGGAGCGGCCCCAACAGTCTGTTACAGCTCTCCCACCCCGCCTCCCAGGCCGTGCTCCTGAGCGCGCGGCTCCACGGCCAGACAGCCGGCCAGCCCCTCTACCTGCAAGCACCCTCAGCCTCCACGTCCCTTGCCACGCTCATCGCAGAGCCGGACTGGCGCGTCTACCATGTTCTGCTCCCACCGCCTACCCCGGCCGAGGCGCCACGGACGCTTCAGCTGGTGACCGCCCTTGTGCAGCCCGGTGCGTCAGACCCGCGCGAGCTAGGGGTGGCTCTCGACTGGGTGCGCCTTCAGCCGCTGCCGGGTGTGGGGGCGCTGCTGCCCACCCTCGGCCAGGCGCTCCTCTTCGGCTGGGCGCTGGCCTTGCTCGCGGCGGCGCTGTGGATCGCGCAGCGGACGTGGGCGCCGGCCACGCCCCTTGTGGCGCACGGGTGGCGCATCCTGGCGCTGCTCGGTGTCGTCGCCGGAGGGCTGCTCTGGTGGGCCTGGCAGGACCCCTACGCGCTGCTGTGGCTGCTGCCGCTCCAGGCCGGCCCCCTGGCCATGGTCACCGTGATCACGGCGGGCCTGGTCTGGGCCGTGTGGGGCCCCGAGCCGCTCAGGTGGCCCGGCAGGCTCCCCCGCGGCGAGGTCAGCTGGCCGTTGATGGTGCTGGCCCTCGCTCACCTGGTCCTCTGGTCGCCGCTGCCCCCGGCCTGGCGCGGCGGCGCGGCGTTGCTCATCCTGTGGATGCCGGGGTGGCTCCTGGCGCGTCGGTGGACGGCCGGCCAGACCGATGGGGCGGCGCGGCTGCTGCTCGGTATCTGCGGAGCCCTCGGCCTGCAGGTCGTGCTGCTGCTGGCGGGCGCCCTGCTGCCCCTCGGCCTCGCCCCGTGGGCGCTGCTGCTGACGTGTACCCTGCTGGCGCTGTGCGGCGCCGCGCTGCTCTGGCGCGCCCCGGCAGCGCCAGGGCCGACACCCGGGACGGGGCCGCGCGTCGGCATGCTGCTGGCGCTGGTCCTGGTGCTGGCGGCGGGTCTGCGCCTGCCCGCCCTGGGCAGCGCCGAGCTCCACGACGACGAGGCCTCGGTCTTCATCGCCGCGACCCGCCTGGTGCAGGGCGACGGCGAGGTCCTGCTGACCCAGCTCAAGGGCCCCGCGCAGATTCTGCTCGCGGCCGGCCCCCTCGCCCTCACCGGGCAGCTCAGCGAGCTGGTGGCCCGGCTGCCGTTCGCCCTGGCGGGGCTGGGCGTCGTCGTGGGCGGCTTCGTGCTGGCGCGGGGCATGGCCGGCAGCGCGACGGCCGGCCTCATCGCGGCCCTCATCCTGGCGCTCGACGGCTTCATGATCGCCTTCTCGCGGATCGTCCAGTACCAGAGCTTCGTCGTCCTGCTCGTGATGGGCGCCATCTGGTGCGCCTGGCGCTTCTATGAGGATCTTTCACGCTCACAAGAGCTGCTGACGGGAGCCGCGATCCTGCTCGCGGCGGCGCTCCTCGGCCACTACGACGCCATCTTCGCGGCGCCGGCCCTGCTCTGGCTGGTCCTCGCCGGAGGACGCCGCCGCCAGTGGCGACGCGCGCAGTGGGCACGCGCTCTTGGCTGGCCGACACTCGCCGCCGGCGCGCTTCTGGCGAGCTTCTACGTGCCCTTCGCGCTCCACCCGCACGTAGCCGAGGTGGTCGCGCATCTCAGCGAGCGCACCGGCCAGAATCGGAACGGCTGGGCGCTGTATAACAACCTGGCGAGTAGCTACGGGCTGCTGAGCTTCTATAACCTCGCCGGCATGATTCAGCTGCTCACGCTGCTGCTCGTGGCCGGCCTGGCAGGCGCGCTGGCACAGCTGCCAGGGGCGCCGTGGCGCAGGGCGCTCGGGTTACTGGCGCTGGCCGGCCTGTGCGTGGGCTTCGTGTCCGCACCCGGCCGCGAGCTCATGCTGAGCCCGTCGCCTGCGGCCGTGGCGCTCCTGGCGCTGCCCGTTGCGGCCCTGCTCGTCGCCCCCGCGACACCCGTAGCGCTGCGTTCGCTCCTGATCTGGTCTGCCGCCGGCGGTATGGCAACCATGTTCCTGATCGCGCAGCCGCGCACCCACATCTACGTCTTCACCGTTCCGCTCGCGCTACTCGCGGGCTGGTCAGGGGCAGGGCTGCTCGCGTGGCTGCGTCGCTCGCGGGCGAGGTCCCTGGGCCTGCCGCTGGCCGGCGCGGCCCTGGCCCTGGGGCTGCTGGCCCTGCTGCACCAGGCCACGCTCTACGTCCGCCAGAGCCCTGAGTACCAGCGCACCTACCCTGCCGCAGCACTCGCCCCGCTCGCCGCGGGCGCCACGCTCGCCGCGGGCGCCCCGATCGACGTCGACGCCCGCTTCGGCTTTCCAAGCCGGGACGGCTGGAAGGTCATCGGCGAGCTCTACCGGCGCGGCGTGCTACGCGGCCCCTACGCCAGCAACCAGTCCACCGAGATCCTGATCTGGTACCTGCGGGGGCTGCAACGCTGCAACGCCACCCCGGACTACGTGTTTGTTGCGCTGTCCGCGCCGAACCCAGCCCTCCCGGCAGCCTACACACGCATCGGGAGCGTCCAGGTCGCCGGACAGGACCAGATCGCCATCTATGGTCGCCTGCCACAGGGCCCGGCGCGGGTGTTTGCGCTCGAGGACTACGTGGGCGACTTTGACGCACAGCCGATCCCGCCGCTCCTGCCTGCGGACGTCGTGTGCGCGGGGCAAGCGTGAGGGATGCGCTCCTCGACCGACACCGGGCCGCCGGAGAAGGCGGCTACCCGCCGCCACCCGTAGGGGCGCACCC
>CAZKTU010000399.1:2506-3773 GCA_964555675.1 uncultured Oscillochloris sp. | reverse complement strand
GGTCGTTGGTCCTCGGTCGTTGGTCCTGCCTGTGACATACTAGCTCGCCCACGGCGCCGCCAGGGCCCGCAGCTCCACGGGGATGCCGGCTACCACCAGGTAGACCTCGTCGGCCGCGGCGGCCAACTGCTGGTTGGCCCGCCCCAGCAGGTCGCGGTAGACGCGCCCCAACGGGTAGGGCGGCACCACGCCCATGCCCACCTCGTTGGTGACGGCCACCAGGGTCAACTCGCCCGCCCGGGCCGCGGCGATGATCGCCGCGATCTCGGCGGGGATGCTCGTCTCGGCCCCGGCCTCGTCGGCCAGCAGCAGGTTGCTGACCAGCAGCGAGACACAGTCGAGCAGGACCAGCGCGCCCGGCGCCAGCTCGCGCAACACGGGGGCGACGGCCAGCGGCGCCTCGCGGGTCGCCCAGGCGGCGGGGCGCTGGGCCTGGTGCGCGGCGATGCGGGCGCGCATCTCGTCGTCGCCCGCCTCGGCTGTGGCGATGTAGGTCACCGGCCCCCCTAGACTTGCCGCCAGCTGCTCGGCCCGCCGGCTCTTGCCCGAGCGCGCGCCCCCAGTGAAGAGGATGAGCCGGCTCAAAACTCCACCCCCCGCTGCGCCTTCAGGCCCTGGTCACGGTAGGGGTGCTTGACCTCGCGCATCTCGGTCACCAGGTCGGCCAGCTCGATCAGGGCCTCGGGCGCGTCGCGGCCCGTGATGATCAGGTGCAGCAGCGGCGGCTTGTTGGCGCGCAGCCAGGCCACCACCTCGGCCGGGTCGAGCCAGCCCAGGCTCATCACGTAGGTGAACTCGTCGAGCAGAAAGATCTCGTACTCGCCCCCGGCGATCAGACCCTTGGCCACCTCCCAGCCGTGCAGTGCCTTGGCCTGGGTCTCATCCAGGTCGCGGCTGGTCCAGGTGAAGCCGTCGCCCATGGGGGTCAGCTCGACGCCCATGCGCTTCAGGGCCCGCAGCTCGCCGTAGTTGGCGTTCTCGTGCTTGAAGAACTGCACCCCGCCCACGCGCATATCGCGCCCCCAGGCCCGCAGCAGGATCCCCAGCGCCGCCGTGGTCTTGCCCTTGCCGTTCCCCGTGTTGACGATCAGCAGACCCTTGCGCCGCGCCTGCTTGCCCGGCTGCTCCTCGCCGCCCGTCTCCTCGGTCTCTTCCTCGCTCATGGAAAGCCTCCCATTAGCTTACAGCTGTAGTTCGCGCGGAGTCAGGACCAAAGACCAAAGACGATAGACCAATCCACGCCCTGCTCACCCCTTGGTCCTTGGTC
>CAZKTU010000399.1:0-2406 GCA_964555675.1 uncultured Oscillochloris sp. | reverse complement strand
CTGCGGCTCAGCAGCCAGAGGAAGAACGGCCCGCCCACCAGGGCGGTCACGACGCCCACCGGCAGCTCGATCGGGGCCGCCAGGCTGCGGGCCAGGCTGTCGGCGATCAGCAGCAGCAGCGCGCCCACCAGCGCGCTGGCCGGGATGAGCCGCCCGTGGCCCGGCCCGCAGATCAGCCGGGCGATGTGCGGCGCCACCAGGCCCACAAAGCCCACGATCCCCCCCGCCGCCACCGCCGCCGCCGTCGCCAGGCTCGCCCCGGCGACCACGGCCAGCCGCGCCCAGCCCAGCGGCAGCCCGAGGCTGCGGGCCGTCTCTTCGCCCGAGGCGATCGCGTCGAGCGGCCGCGCCAGCAGCCACACCGCCGTTAGCCCAATCAGCAGCGGCGGCGCCGCGACGGCCAAGTGCCCCCAGCTGCGCCCCGCGTAGCCGCCCAGCAACCAGCCGAGGATCGCGACCAGCTGCTCCTGGTGCATCAGCATCAGCAGCGAGACCAGGGCGGTGAGCAGGGTGCTCAGGGCGGCGCCCGCCAGCAGCAGGGTCGTCGCCGAGTCGCCGCCGCCGGCCTGGGCCACCCCGTAGACCAGCATCACCGCCACGAGCGCCCCGGCGAAGGCGGCCAGCGGCACGGGCACGCCCCAGCCAACCCCCTCGCCCCCCGCCACGATCGCGAGGGTCGCGCCCAGGGCCGCCCCGCCCGAGGCCCCGATCACGAAGGGGTCGGCCAGGCTGTTGCGGAACAGGCCCTGAAAGGCCGCCCCCGCCGCCGCCAGCCCCGCCCCGCTCAGGGCGGCCAGCAGGGCGCGGGCCAGCCGCAGGTCCCAGACGATCGCCACGTCGGCGGCCCGCACCGCCGGATCGGCCGGGCTCAGCAGGGCCAGGGCTACGCGGGCGGGCGACAGGCCCACAGCCCCAACGCCCAGGCTCAACACCAGGGCCACGAGCAGCCCGCCGGCCAGCAGCGGCGCCCAGAGCAGGGGCGAGCGCCACGAGCCCCCCCGCGCGATGGGCGGCAGGGCCCGGCTCAAGTGAACAGCTCCGGATAGAGGGCGGCCGCCAGGGCCTCGAGGGCCTCGGCCAGGCGCGGGCCGGGCCGCGAGGTGATGTCGGCGTTGAGCAGGTAGACCCGCCCCTCTTTGACCGCCGTCAGCTCGGCCCAGCCGGGGCGCTGCCCGATCAGCGCGGGGGTGAGCTTGTCGGCGTGATAGTCGGGGCCGATAATCGCGTCGGGGTCGCGCTCGACGATCGCCTCGGCGCTGACCGTCGGGTAGTCCTCGGCCGCGTCGCCGAAGATATTGGTCGCGCCCGCCAGCTCGATCATCTGGCCGATGAAGGTGCCGGGGCCGGCGCTCATCAGGGGCTCGTCGAAGACCTCGTAGAAGACGGTGGGGCGCCCCTCGGCGGGCACGCTCGCCACCTTCGCCGTCACCGCGTCGACGCGGGCGCGCATCTCGGCGACCACCGCATCGGCCTGCCCGGTCGTCCCGGTCAGGTAGCCGAGCAGGGCCAGGTGGGCGTAGACCTCCTCGAAGCTCTGCGGGTCGAGCAGGATGGCGGGCACGCCGAGCTGCGCGAGGGCCTCGACCACGGGGGCCTGGTCGCCGCTGCCGGCGATCACCAAGTCGGGCGTCAGATCGACCACAGCCTCGACGCTGATCGTGTCGGCGGTGACCCCGCCGACCTCGGGCAGGGCCTCGGCCGCGGGCGGGAAGTTGCAGAACTGGGTCACGCCGACCAGCAGGTCGCCCGCGCCAATCGCGAAGAGGCTCTCGGTGATCGAGGGCGCGAGCGAGACAATGCGCTGCGGCGCGGCGTCGAGGGTCACCTGGCGACCCAGGGCGTCGGTGACGCTGATCGGGGCGGGCGTGGGCGCCGCCGTCGGCGCGGGCGGGGCGGTGGGCTGCTGCGCGGCGGGCGCGCCACAGGCGGCGAGGACGATGGCGAGGGCCAGGGCGATGAAGGTCGGGCGGATCGTGCGCTTCATGGAAGACTCCCTGCGTGAGATACAAAAACCCCCGGCCTTCATACGAAGACCGGGGAGAACAGCCGGACTGGCCGTCACGCAGAGGCGATCAGGGGGCACGGCACATGTTCTTCCTCCTTGGCTCGAGAAGGGGCGAACGGACAGGTCGAGGCAGGCATCCTGGCTTACGGCGCTCGAACGAGCGGCCGATCACAGTTGCGGCACAGCGCTGGACTCACACCAGCTTCCACCTTTATGCCCTAGCATCCGGGCTTGCGGGTCACCTCGACACGTATGAAGTTATCAGCGTGCAATGGGGCAAGTATAGCATACGTCGCGCGCGGGCCTGTGGTAAGCTGATCGGGTGACCCTCCGCAACTGGAAAGGACCACCGCGCGTATGCGCCTCAGACTCCTCGGCATGATCCTGGCCGCCGCGCTGCT
>CAZKTU010000398.1:0-3808 GCA_964555675.1 uncultured Oscillochloris sp. | reverse complement strand
GTGTATGTGAGGGCCCGCCCTGGCCCACCCGAGAGTTTAGGGGAGCGCATGGCAGAGCACTCGGCAACTGTGGTCCTGGTCACCGGCGCGGCCGGTTTCGTGGGCCTGAACATCGTGCGGCGGCTCGCCGAGCGGGGCGCGCAGGTGGTGGCCCTGGCTCGGCGCGCGCCCGACCGCGACCTCGAGCGCTTCCTGGAGCCCGTCGCGGGCCTGGTGCGCTTCGCCGAGGGCGACGTGCGCGACCGCGAGGGCCTGGCCGCCCTGGTGCGCCGCGAGGGGGTGCGCCGGATCGTCCACGGCGCCGCCGTCACCGCGGCCGAGGCCGAGCGCGACGACCCGGCGGGGTTCGTCGACGTGAACCTCGGCGGCACGCTCAATGTGCTCGAGGCCGCCCGGCGGGCCGCGGTCGAGCGCGTGGTGCTGATCAGCTCGTCGGCCGTCTACGGCGCCCCGGCCGACCCAGGGCGCCTGATCGGCGAGGACGACCCGCTGCAGATCGGCGGCATCTACACGATCTGCAAGCAGGCGGGCGAGCAGCTCTGCCGGCGCTACGGCGAGCTCTACGGGCTATCGGCCGTGGCCGGCCGGCTCGGCACAGCCTACGGCCCCATGGAACGGCCGACAGGCTCGCGCTCGGCCATGTCGCAGGTCTACACCCTTCTGCACGCGGCCCTCGCAGGGCGCGCCCTGCGCATCTACGGCGCCCACAGGCTGCGCGACGCCTGCTACATCGACGATGTGGCCGAGGCCTTCAGCGGGCTGGCCCTGGCCGAGCGCCTGAGCCACACGCTCTACAACGTCTCGGCGGGCACGGCCCACTCGCTGAGCGAGATCGCCGATGCCGTCGCCGCCCTGGTGCCCGGGCCGGCCTGGCAGCCCGCCGAGAGCATCGACGACGCCGACCTGGCGGTGCGCTCGGCGAGCGAGCGTGGGCCGATGGACCTGGGCCGGCTACACGCCGACCTCGGCTTCGCCCCCCGTTTCACCCTGGAGGATGGACTGGCGCACTACCTGGCGTGGCTACGTGCACGCGAGCGGGCCCCCTGACGCGATCGGCGTCACTCTGTACGTCCCCGGCCCGCGCCCGCAGCCAATGGCGATGGTCACGCTATGTGAGCCACTAGAGTGAGGAGCAAGGCTTGAGGCTCGATCTAGTCATCATCAACGGGACGCTCGTTGACGAGCAGGGGAGCCGCGCCGCCGACATCGGGGTCGTCGACGGACGGGTGGCGCAGCTGGCGATGGCAGGGGGCCTCACGATCGACAGCGTGGCCGAGGTGATCGACGCCCGCGGGCTCTGGGTCTTGCCCGGCTTCGTCGACCCCCACGTCCACTGCCGGGCGCCCGACCACCCCGAGCGCGAGGACTTCGCCAGCGGCACAGCGGCGGCGGCGGCGGCCGGGATCACGACCATCCTCGAGATGCCGATCGCCGATGTGGGCGTCTCGCGCCCCGAGATCCTGCACGCCCGCCGCCAGCTGGCCGAGCGCGACGCCCACGTCGACTTCGGGCTCTTCGGGGCCTGCGGCTCGCTCGACCCCATGCTCATCCACGGCCTGGCCGAAGCGGGCGCCTGCGCCTTCAAGATCTTCACCCTCGACGTCCCGCCCGACCGGCGTCGCTCGTTCGAGGGCATCACGATCACGCGAGAGGACGATATCTATCGCGCCCTCTCGATCGTCGCCGAGACCGGGCTGGTCTGCGCCGTCCACGCCGAGAACGACGCCCTGCTGCGGCTGGGGCGCGAGCAGGCCAGGGCCGGCGGGCTCACCGGGGCCGACGCCTACCTCACCGCCCACCCCCAGGCCGCCGAGGCCATGGCCGTGGCCTGGCTGACCGTGCTGGCCGAGGCCACGGGCGCCCGCGTCCACATCGTGCATATCACCTCGGCCTGGGCCCTCGACTTCCTCAGGCTGGCCAGGGGCCGCGGCGTCGCCATGACCGCCGAGACCTGCCCCCACTACCTGCTCTTCGACGAGGAGACCGCCCGCCGCTACGGGCCCTGGGCCAAGATCGCCCCGCCCCTGCGGCCCGCCGCCGACCGCGAGGCCCTCTGGGCGGCCCTGGCCGACGGTACCATCGACATCCTCGCCAGCGACCACGCGCCGTTCCTGCCCCACGAAAAAGAGGTCGAGGATATCCTGGCGATCCCCTCGGGCCTGCCCAACCTCGAAGCCTTCACGCCCCTCATGCTCTCGGCCGCCCACGACGGGCGCCTGTCCATGAGCCACATGGTCGGGTTGATCACCGCCCGCCCGGCGCGGCTCTATGGCCTCTACCCCCAGAAGGGCGCGCTGCTGCCCGGCTCGGACGCCGATCTGGTGCTCTACAACCCGGCCGCCAGCTCGGTGATCGACACGGCCACCTGGCAGTCCCGCTCGCGCGGCAGCGCCAGGATCTTCGACGGGATCGCCTACAACGGCCGCGTGCTGCGCACGATCGTCCGCGGCCGCACCATCTACGCCGACGGGCAGCTGCTAGGGCCGCGCGGCTGGGGCCAGATGGTGCGCCCGCGCCCGCAGCCTGTTCGCCAAGGCTCATAACCGGGGTACGCTCCTCGCCGCTAGCCGCGGCGGGGGGCGCGGGGGCCTGCGGCCCCCACAAGGGTGGCAGTGGAGGGCCAGGCCCTCGCGCCTCCCTCGCGATTGTAACGTAAAGCGCCGCAACAAGGAGCACCATGACACGCGAGACGATCACCGTCGCCGGCCTGAGCGTCGAGCCGGGCCAGCGGGCCTACGGCTACCTGCACGTCGGCTACCTCGCCGCCCGCACAGAGGTCCGCATCCCCCTCCAGGTGCTCAACGGCGCCCACGATGGGCCCGTCGTCTGCCTGGAGGCGACCCTCCACGGCTGGGAGCCGATGGGCGCCGAGATTCTGCGCCGCGCTCTGCAGCGGGTCGACCCGGCCACCCTGCGCGGTACGATCTACTGTCTGCCCCTGGCCAACCCCTTCTCGGTCGAGTTCGGCGGCACCGTCGAGAGCACCGGCACCCGCGTCAACCCCGCCGACCTGCTCGACCTGAACCGGGTCTGGCCGGGCAAAATCGAGAACGGCTGGCTCACCGAGCAGATGGCCCACGTGATCTGGACCGAGGTGCTCTCGCGCTGCCAGTATCTGGTCGACTACCACGACGGCACCGGGGCCTGCGACGAGCTGCCGGTGGCCTTCCCCCACGCCATCCCCGAGGACGCCGCGGTCGTGGCGAGCCTGGCCGACGGCGTGGGCGGAGCGGGGGGCGGTGCGCAACTGACGCCCGAGTATATCGCCACGATGAACGCGAACATCAGAGGCATGGCCGAGGCCTTCGGCTCGCCGGTGATCTGGTGGCGCCAGACCCCGGTCAACCCGGCCATGATCTCGGGCCACTGCCTGCTGCACAATATCGTGCCCCTGGTGGTCGAGGCGGGCGGCGGCGGCCAGATCGACTTCACGATCGAGCAGGGCGTCGAGTGTACCCTAAACATCCTCAAGCACCTGGGCATGATCGACGGCGAGCTGGTGCTGCCGAAGCGTCAGATCATGGTCGAGAAGTATGTGGTCTACCGCTCGCGCACCGGCGGCTTCTACCTCCAGGAAGAGGGCGTGGCCCTGGGCGCGGCCGTGACCAAGGGCCAACTCCTGGGCCGCGTGCTCGACCCCCTGACCAGCGAGGTGCTGGAGGAGTGCCGCTCGCCCGTGAATGGGCTGATCATCAGCCGGCGCCTGAAGATGCCGATCAACCCCGGCGGCTACATCGCCCATATCGCCGACGTCGACTCAACCGTCTGGACGCGGGATAATGCCTAGTCGCACACGTAAGGGCAGACC
>CAZKTU010000397.1:0-3827 GCA_964555675.1 uncultured Oscillochloris sp. | reverse complement strand
GCTTCATCTGCGCCGTGCTGCTGCTCACCGGGGCGATCGACTGGCTCCACCGCTATATCTACACCTTCGTCATCCTCGGCGCCGCGGCCGTGGCCCTCGTCGTAGGCCCGCTCCTGGGGATGGACTGGCGGCTTACCACGCTGGGGGCCCTGGCCGGCGGCTTCATCTTCCTGGTCTTCTACCTCCTCGCCCGCGCCCTCTTCCCCTCCGCGGGGGTGCCCTTCGGCCTCGGCGATGTTTACCTGGCGATCTTCATCGGCGCGGCCGTGGGCCTGCTGAACCTCAGCACGGCCCTTTTCTACGGCATGCTGCTGGCCGGCGTGGTCTCGGCCGGCATCCTGATCGCCCGCCGCGCCGGTCGCCCCACCCCCACCTACATCGCCTACGGCAGCTACCTCTGCCTCGGCGCGCTCTTCTTCCTCATCTCGGGCGGTCTCGGCTAGGTCTCTCTGACGAGGTTGCAATCTTCGCCGCTGCTCGCGTATGCCGTCACGCCGGTGCAGACTCGTTCTTCTTGAAGGAGCCTGTAGTTCCGGCTGAGGGCATTCGCGCCGCCAGCCGGCCTCGCGCGCTATGTGGCGAGCGAGGTCATCCCACCCAACCCTGAGGAGGAACACTGTGAGCGACGAGCTTCCTGTCGTCGGGATTATCCCGGCGGGCGGCATTTCGGCGCGCCTCGCGCCCCTGCCCGGCAGCAAAGAGCTGTTGCCGATCGGCTTCCAGGATACGCCCAACGGCCCGCGGCCCAAGCCGGTCTGCCTCTACCTGCTCGAGCGCATGCGCCTGGCCGGGATCGAGCGGGTCTTTCTGGTGCTGCGCTCCGGCAAGTGGGACATCCCCGCCTACCTCGGTCACGGCGAACAGCTGGGCATGCACTTCGCCTACCTGATGATGAACCTGCCCCACGGCTCGCCCTACACCCTCGACCAGGCCTACCCCTTCGCGCGGGGCTGCAATGTCGCCCTCGGCTTCCCCGATATTATCTTCGAGCCGGCCGACGCCTACGCCCAGCTCCTCGAGCGGATGCGCACCACCGGCTCCGACGTGGTCCTCGGGCTCTTCCCCACCGACCAGCCCCACACGACCGATATGGTCGACCTTGATGCAGCGGGCCGCGTGAAGCGCATTCTGGTCAAGCCGCCCCAGAGCGACCTGCGCTACAGCTGGATGCTCTGTGTCTGGTCGCCCGCCTTCACCGAGTTCCTCCACGCTCATCTGGCGGCGATCGAGGTCAGGCGCGCCGACCCCGATCCGGCCAGGCGGCCCACGCGCGAGATCTATGTCGGCGACGTGATCCAGGCTGCGATCGACAGCGGCATGCACGTCGACTCGGTCGCCTTCCCTACGGGCAGCGCCCTCGACGTGGGCACGCCCGCCAACCTGGTGCGCGCCACGCGCCACTATGCCGCCGACTTCGAGGGAGTATAATGACGCGAACGATCGCCGCCTGCGGAGCAGACTGATGAGCGACAGCGAAAAGATGGACGAGCTGCGCGACCTCGCGCGCCAGTATGGGGTGGGCACCTACGCCCGCCATATCATGCTCTGCGCCGAGCAGAGCGAGGCCAAGTGCTGCGACTACGAGGCCGGCAGCGCCTCGTGGAAATACCTCAAGGGCCGCCTGAAAGACCTGCGCCTCTCGCTGGCCGACGGCGGCGTCTATCGCACCAAGGCCAACTGCCTGCGCATCTGCGCCCATGGCCCGATCGCCGTGGTCTACCCCGAGGGCGTCTGGTACCACTCGTGTACCCCCGAGGTGCTCGAGCGGATCATCCAGGAGCACCTGATCGGCGGCCAGGTGGTCGAGGAGTATGTCTTCGCGCGCAACCCGCTGTAGCCCTAGCGCTCGAAGACCACCTTCCCGCCCATCATCGTTAGATCGACGCGGGTCTCGCCCACGGCCTCGGGCGGCAGCGCATAGAGGTCGCGGTCGAGCAGCACCAGGTCGGCCAGGCAGCCCGGCGCCAGGCGGCCCAGCTCGGCCTCGCGGTGCGCCGCGTAGGCGGCCCAGGTGGTGTAGCCGGCGATGGCCTCGGCGAGGGTCACGCGCTGATCGGGCACGCCGTGGTCGAGGGGCTCGCGGTTCAGGCAGACATGTAGCCCCTTGAGCGGGTCGGGGTCGGCCACGGGCCAGTCGCTGCCGAAGGCCAGCCGCACCCCTGCGTCACGCAGCCGGCGCCAAGCGAAACCCCACGGCCAGCGCTGCGGGCCGCTCAGCCGGCGCCAGGTGTTCTGCGGGTCGAGCCCGAAGTTGGCGTGGATGGGCTGCATGGCGGCGATCGCCCCCAGCTCGACGAAGCGCCCCACATCGGCGGGGTCGATCAGCTCGACGTGTTCGACCCGGTGGCGCGCGTCGCGGGGCCCGTTGGCTCGGCGCGCCGCGGCGAAGCCGTCGAGCGTGCGCCGCACCGCCCCGTCGCCGATGGCGTGGACGAAGATCTGCAGCCCGCGCGCGTCGGCCCGCGTCGTCAGGGCCTCGAACTCGGCCTGCTCGTAGTTGGCCGTGCCCAGCTCGCCCGAGCCGTCGGCGTAGGGCGCGAGCAGCAGAGCGGTCTTCGACTCGACCACCCCGTCCATAAAGAGCTTAACCGCCCCTGCGGTCAGGGTCGGGCCGCTGTAGGCCCTGGCCAGCTCGGCCCACTCGTCGATGCGCGCGGGGTCCATGCCCGGCGTGAGCGAGAGCGGCAGCAGCACGCGCAGCGAGAGCGCGTCGTCGTCCAGCAGGCGCCGGTAGAGCCCCAACTGCCAGGCATCGCCATCCATATTGTGAATGCCGGTCAGGCCCAGGGCGGCCAGCTCGCGTAGGGCCCGGCGCAGCAGGGCCAGCTGCTCGTCCTCGCTGAGGGGCGGGATGTGCTTGCGCACCAGCTCCATGGCCGCGCCCTCGCGCAGCTCGCCGGTGGCCTGGCCGTCGGCGCCCATCACCACCAGGCTGAAGGCCGTGCCCGTCTCGGCGCCGCCGAGGATGCCGGCCCGGCGCAGGGCGGCGGTGTTGGCCCAGGCCGTGTGCCCGTCGAAGGCGGTCAGGTAGACCGGGCGGTCGGGCACGACCGCGTCGAGGAGGCTCCGGCTGATGCTCTCGCCGCCGGCGAAGAGCCGATACATCCAGCCGCGCCCGACGATCCAGTCGTCGCCTGGGTGCGCCGCGGCGTGGGCGTGCAGCCGTGCCTGCACCTCGGCCAGATCCGCGGCGTCGTCGAGGCGCAGCATGCCCAGGGTGCGGGCGCCCAGCAGCAGGTGGAAGTGGCTGTCGATCAGGCCCGGCAGGGCCAGACGCCCGCCCGCGTCGATCACGCGTGTGCCCGGGCCAGCCCAGGCGGCGGCCTCGGCGTCGGGGCCGACCCAGACGATGCGGTCGTCCGCTACGGCCAGAGCTTCGGCCCGCGGGCGGGCCGGGTCGAGCGTCGCGATGCGGGCGTTGCGTAACAAAAGCGTCGCCGTTGAGACCATTGGTAAGCCTCTCGTAAGATCTGCGCAAGGGCGTAGTCAGAGACACGGGCTATGCTCGGAAGTGGGTACAGGCCTATTGTACCGGTTTCAGAGGAGCAGCATGAGCGCCAACACATCGCCTCGCCGCCGCCTGCCGGCGGCGTTGATCTGGCTCGCCATCCCCGTCGTCCTGCTTGGGCTTGCCTTCGCCTGGTGGACGATCAGCCCGCTCTTCATCAGCACGCGCGTCGAGGAGGCCTTCCCGACCGTAGCTGCCGGCGCACCCGGCGCGGCCCAGGTGGCCCCCACGGCCGCCCCCGCCGCCCAGGTCGCTTCCACGGCCGCCCCGGCCGCCCAGGTGGCCCCCACCGCCGACACCATGAGCGAGCCCACGGCCG
>CAZKTU010000396.1:0-3899 GCA_964555675.1 uncultured Oscillochloris sp. | reverse complement strand
GCGGGAAGGGTGATGGGGTGGGCCAGGCCCACCCCATCACCCTTCCTTGAGCGGTTCCAGGGAGGGCGACGCCCTCCCTGGCCCTCTCATGGCCGAACCACTCGGCCGTTTCGGCTCTAGCGCCTGCCGCGGACCTTGTCCCAGGCGAAGCGGACCGTATCCTTGAACTGCTCCCAGGTGCCCGGGTTATGCTCCTCCCAGCGGCGTCGGGCGTCCATCTCGATGTCGGACCAGTCGCGGTCGCGATAGCGGCTGTCGGTGGCGAGCGAGTGGCCGTAGCGGTAGACCGGGGCATAGTCGTCGTAGGTGTAGCCGGCGGCGCCGTAGGTCTGCTGGTAGTGGCCGCGGTAGTCGTTGTCGTAGGCGTCGAAGTCCTGCATCGCGCCCGTAGCGCTCACCCCGCCCATGCCTGAGCCCATGGTGCCTGTCGGCTGCATATCGACGTCCGTGCGCCGCACGCTGTCCCGCACCGTGTCGGTGCGGTCGCGGGCCGCGCTATCGACGCCAATCTCCTCGACGACGCGCGCGCGCTTATTCACGAACGGCTCCTCGCCCCTCTCGCGCACGACATCGCTGTGGACCATGGGGTCGCGGCCCGAGCCCATGCCCGAGCGGTCGAGCGGCTCGGTGCTGGCGTCGAAGCCCGTCCAGCCACTGCTGCGCCACTGGGTAGCGCGGTCGTCGATGTCGATCACATTGTGGCGGCTCATGATATCGTGGGCCATGCCGGCGGTAGCGTCTTCGGTGTTGACACTGACCAGGGTGCCGCCGCGCCGCACACCCTCGGCATAGTACTCGGCATCCTCCTTGGGCACGCCCGCGCCGACCAGGCCGCCGATCAGGCCGCCGGTGGCCGCGCCGATCCCGGCGCCCAGGGCCGTGGCGCCCACGGCGGCCGTCGTCGTGCCGATCGCCGCCGCCAGGGGCCCCGCCGCCAGGACCGGCCCGATGCCGGGGATCGCTAGCAGGCCCGCCCCGACGAGCAGACCGAGGGCCCCGCCGAGGACGGTGCCGCCGACGGCCCCCGCCCCGGCGCCCTCGGCCGCGGCGTTCTCGTGCGTATCACCCACCATGCGCTCGCGGCCGGTGGCGTTCTCGTTGGCGACGACGCTGATATCCTCGCGCCTGAAGCCATTGTCCATCAGGTCCTGAACGACGCTCTGCGCCTCGCCGAAGGTATCGAAGAGCCCAACTACAGTCTTTGCCATCAGTAACCTCCTTCAGTGTCCAGCCACACCAGAGTGGCCGAAACTTCGGACAGAGCAAATCCGAATCGCTACGCAGGCGAGCTGTCGCCCGCTCCCGCCTCCGACGGCAGGCGCTCGACGTCATTGGTAATCACGCGCTGAGACTCGCTCATTGCTCACCACCTCTCGTCAGCCAGCGAACCGAACCGCCGGGGACAGCCGCGGGCGGCGTCCGCAGCTAGACCTTGCATGAACTGTGCCAGTCTGTGGCGGGCTTGCTGCGCTGGACGGATCGTAGCGACAGCGCCTTTTCCATCAGGCGGTATAATGGCGCGACGTTAGGAGCGGAGGCGATGGCTATGGCGACATTACGACAGCTGCTGGCGGGGGTCGCGGTGCTGCAGGCCGACGGCCCCCTCGATATTCCCATCAGCGGGATCGCCTACGACTCGCGCCGGGTCACCCCTGGCAGTCTGTTCGTGGCGATCAGGGGCCAGCACGTCGACGGCCACGCCTATGTGGGTCAGGCCCTCGGCCGCGGCGCCGTCGCGGTCGTCGTCGACGCGCGCCACTGGGACGGCCAGGCCCCCGAGGGGGCGACCCTGGTGGCGACCCTCGACAGCCGCGTGGCCCTGGCGCCCCTGGCCGCCGCCCACTACGGCTACCCCGGCGGCCGCCTGCGCACCATCGGCGTCACCGGCACCAAGGGCAAAAGCACCACCACCGACCTGGTCAGCCAGGTCCTCGACGGCTGCGGCCTGACGACAGGCCTGATCAGCACGGTCGACTTCAAGGTAGGCCCGCGACGCTGGGCCAATAGCACCCGCCAGAGCACCCCCGAGGCCCTCGAGGTCCAGGCCCTGCTGGCCGAGATGGTCGCGGCCGGCTGCGACGCCGCCGTGATCGAGGCTACCTCCCACGCCCTCTCGGCGCGCTGGAACCGCCTGGGCGGCTCGCTCTTCGACGTGGCGGTCTTCCTCAACCTCGGCCACGAGCACCTCGACTACCACGGCAGCATCGAGCAGTACCGCGCCGACAAAGCCCGCCTCTTCGAGCTGCTGGGCGAGCGGGCGCCCGGGGTCGGTCCGCGCCGTACCGACAGCTGGGCCATCGTCAACGCCGACGACCCCAACCACGCCTTCTTCCTCGCCGCGGCCCCGCCCGGCGCGCAGCGCCTGACCTTCGGGGTGCAAGCCCAGGCCGACGTGCAGGGCCGCGCGGTCACGGCGGGCCCCTGGGGCGCGGCCCTGGTCGTCGGCACGCCCTGGGGCTCCGCCGAGCTGCGGCTGGGCCTGCCTGGGCCCTTCAACGTCTCCAACGCCCTGGCCGCCCTCAGCGTCGCCCTCTGCCAGGGCGCCTCTCTCGAGCGGGCCGTCGCCGCCCTCGGCGCCGCCCACGGGCCCCGCGGGCGCATGGAGCCGGTGCGCGCAGGCCAGCCCTTCGACGTGATCGTCGACTACGCCCACAACCCCGACTCATTCGAGCAGGTCCTCGCCATGCTCCGCCCCCTCACCCGCGGCCGCATGATCGCCGTCTTCGGCAGCGCGGGCGAGCGCGACCTGGCCAAGCGCCCCATCCAGGGCGAGATCGCGGGCCGCTACTGCGACCTGCTCGTGCTCACCGACGAAGACCCGCGCGGCGAGGATCGCGAGGCGATCATCGCTCAGATCGCCGGGGGCGCCGAGCGCTCGGGCCGCCGCGAGGGCCAGGGCTACCTGCGCATCCCCGACCGCGCGGCCGCGATCGACGCCGCCATGGCCGCCGCCGGCCCGGGCGACCTAGTCCTGCTGCTCGGTAAGGGCCACGAGGGCAGCATCATCTACGCCGACCACAGCCTGCCCTGGGACGAGGCCGCCGAGGCCAGGCGCGCCCTGGCCGCCCTGGGCTACGAGGCCCCCTGATGGTCGACCTGGCCCCTAACAACCCCTACTCGCTCGAGCTCGCCACGCCCGTGCTGGCCGCCGCGGGCTGCCTGGGCTACGGGGTCGAGGTCGCGCGCCAGCTCGGCCTCGCCCAGCGCGACGCTGGCCACGGCCTCGGCGCCCTCGTCACCCGCACCACCACCCCGCGCGGCCGCCGCGCCGCCCCGACCCTGCTCGAGACCCCCGCCGGCCTGCTCTACCAGGGCGCCGAGCAGAACCCGGGCATGCGCGCCGTGCGCGAGCGCTTCGCCCCGGCCTGGGCCGGCTGGGGCCTGCGCGTGATCGTCAGCGTGGCCGCCGAGAGCCGCGAGGCCCTGGAGGCGCTGATCGCCGACCTCGACATGATCGAGGGCGTAGCCGGGGTCGAGCTGCCCCTGGCCGCCCACGGCGCCTTCACGCCCGCCGCCGCCGCGCCCCTGGTCAAGGCCGCGCGGGCCGCCACGCCCCTACCCCTGATCGTCAAGCTGCCCGGCCAGGCCCCCGACCTGCCCGAGCTGGCCCGCGCCGCCGTCGACGCCGGCGCCGACGCCCTGGCCCTGCTCGACGGCCTGCCCGGCGCCGCGCCCGGGCCGAACGGCCTCGTGGACGGCCTGCTCTGCGGGCCCGCCCTGCGCCCCCTGGCCCTGCGGGCCGTGGCCGCCGTAGCCGCCGCCGTCAGCGCGCCGATCATCGGCATCGGCGGCGTCAGCGGCCCCGCCGACGCCCGCGCCCTCCTCGAGGCCGGGGCCAGCGCCGTCGGCCTCGGCTCCGCCCTCCTCGCCGACCTGCGCGCCGCCGCCCGCGTGGCCGC
>CAZKTU010000395.1:0-3952 GCA_964555675.1 uncultured Oscillochloris sp. | reverse complement strand
TCGAGCATATCCGACGGGTAGCCGGTCTTCTCGGCCACGATCGCCAGCACCTTCGCCGCCACCGGGTCGACCGCGGGCGCGGCCGGGGCAACGGGCGCCACAGCCACGGGGGCCGGGGCGGGCGTCGGGGCGACCGGGGCCGCGACCGCTGCCACGGGGGTCGCGACCGCCGCCAGGTCGGGGCGGTTGGTGTGTACGAAGCCGATCACCGCGGCCAGGGTCGGGTAGTCGCGCAGCTTCAGGTTCTCGACCCGCGGGATGTCGAAGGCCTCGCGCACCGCCGCAAACGTCTCGGCCTGCTTGACCGTATCGACCCCCAGGTCAGCCTCCAGGTCCAGCTCCACATCGAGCATATCCGACGGGTAGCCGGTCTTCTCGGCCACGATCGCCAGCACCTTCGCCGCCACCGGGTCGACCGCGGGCGCAGCCGGGGCGACAGGTGCCACAGCCACGGGGGCCGGGGCGGGCGCCGGGGCTACAGGCGCAGGCGTCGGGGCCACAGGCGCGGGCGCCGGGGCTACCGCGACCGGGGCCGGGGCAGGCGCCGGAGCCGGTGCAGGCGTGATCGATGCAGGCGCCGGGGCCACCGCGGCAGGCGCCGGGGCCTGCCTGCCGTTCCCATTGGAATAGGCGGGCGCGGGGGCGACGGCCACGTGGCTCACGGCGAGATCGGGGGCGTAGGCCGCCCGCAGCACGGGGCCAGTGCCGGGCTGCCAGTTGCTCGGGGCGGGCACGCGCGAGGGCGCGCCCTGGGCCTTGACGCGCAGCACGCGCTGGCTCACCTCGGTCTCGGCGCGGTCGTAGCCGCTGACCTGGGCCAGCCAGTAGTCGTAGCGCTGGCGGCTATCGACCCGCTCGAGGGCGCCCGGGATGCGCCGCAGCAGGGTCAGGGCGATCTGCGAGCCGAAGCCGGCGGCCAGGTGGATGGCGTAGCGCACCGGGTAGCGCCCGCCGCGGCTCAGGTTGAGGCTGCCCAGGTCGGGGTCGGGCTCGCGGTAGTTGGGCACCGGCGGCACGATCCCGTGCTCGAGGATCTTGACCGCAATCACGTCCTCGATGCCCACGCCCATCGGGTGGCCGGTGAAGCCCTTGGTATTCGCCACGACGATGTCATTGGCCGATGGCCCGAAGACCTTGCGCAGCGCCGCCACCTCGGCCGAGGCGCTGCCGCCGCGGGCGGGGGTGAAGGTCTCGTGCGAGACGAAGACGGTCTGGGTCGCCATGCTGCGCCGGTCGACCCCGAAGCGGCGCTCGGCGGCCCCGACCAGGCTCTCGACCACCTGGCTGATATGCTCGACGTCGAGGCGGGTGCCGTGGAAGGCGCTGTTGCTGGTCTCGCTCGAGAGCAGCTCGACCACGCCGCGCATGCCGCGCTCGCGCACCGCGTCCTCGCTCTCGACCAGCAGGGCGCAGGCGCCCATGCCGAGGATGGTGCCGTGGCGGCGGCGGTCGAAGGGCAGGGCGGCCTCCTCGACCTTATCGTCGGTGGCCGCGGCCCCGGTGGCCAGGAAGCCGGCGCCGATCCACTCCATCAGCCGGTCGCCGGTCACATCGTCGCCGCCGACCACCAGCACGCGCCGGCAGCGCCCGCTGCGGATCCAGTCCTCGGCGATCGCCACAGCCTGGGCGGTCGAGGCGCAGGCCGCGTTCACGTGAGTATTCGGGCCGCGGGCCCCAATATACTCGGCCAGCTGGCTGTGGCCCATAGCCAGGATGCGGAACAGGAAGCGCCGGTCGAACTCGTAGGGGTTGGCCGCGAGCTCCTCGCGCAGGGCGGTGATGCGCCGCATCAGGGCCGTGAGGGTCAGCTCGTCGCGCGTCTCGGCGCGCAGGGCGTCGAGCTCGGCCAGCAGGGCCATGCGGCCCTCGTGCTCGTAGTAGCGCTGGAACTCGTCGGCCAGACGGTCGAGGCCGGGGAAGGCCGAGGCGAAGATGATCCCGGTCTCGTCGCGCAGGGCCTCGGGCAGCATATAGCGCTCGGGCAGGAAGGTGCCCTTGCTGGTCTTCTTATAGGTCTGGACGAGCGGGATGCCCGCCTCGCGCAGGGCGTCGAGGCCGGCGGCGATCGCCAGCTGGGTGGTGATATCGAGGGCCTCGACCAGCTTGGCCGGCACGCCGTACTCAGCGCTCAGGTCGAAGCTGCCGGGGCGGCCCGCCAGCTTGATCACCTCGTCGCTGTCGGCGATCGTCTGGAAGCTGCCGGCTCCGTCGTCGCCCTTGACCACCCGCGTGACCGCCTTGGCGACCATCTTGCGGCGGTAGCGCTCGGGGATGAGGTCGATCAGCTGGTCGCCGCGCAGGATGCGGGCCGCGTTATCCTCGGCCATCACCGCCTTCTCGGCCCCGGGCAGGCCCAGGCCGGTGCCGCTGATCACGACCGAGCCCGTGGGGGGAGTGTTGCGGTCGAAGGCTGAGGGCTGAGGGCTGAAGGCTGAAGGCCCGGTAGTCGCCGGCACTGTCGCCTGTGCGATCTGGGCCAGGAGCGAGCTCAGCTCGGCCAGTGCGGGCGAGGCGCCATTGCCATGGTTCGCGGACATACGTACGTCCTCTACGGCGCTCGCCTGAGCGTACTCGCCATCAACCGCCGAAAGATGGGCGCTGCCCTGGGCCGGGACGGCCACCGTCGCCGTCAGCTCGGCCGCCTTCGCGGGCACAGCCCGCGGCCGCACCTGCTCCTCAGCCCCCAACCCCGCCGCGTACAGACCGCACAGGGCCTGGTTGAAGCTGGCCACCTCGCCGGTCTTCGGGTGGTTCGTGAAGAGGGCGACCACGTCGGGCTTGGCGCCCAGCACGTCGTCGACGAAGCCCTTGAGGGCCTTCTTGGGGCCGCACTCGAGGAAGATCCGGCAGCCCTCGCGGTAGAGGGTCTCGAGGCCCTTGACCCACTGCACGGGCGAGGCGATCTGCAGCTCGAGGATGTCCTTGATGCCCTCGACGCTGGTCGGGTAGAGCTCGCCGGTGACATTGGCCACCAGGGGCAGCTGCGGCACGTTGATATGCAGCCGGTCGAGGACCTTGCGCAGCGGGCCAGAGGCCGGGGCCACGATCTTCGTGTGGAAGGCGTGGCTGACCGGGATGCGCTGGGCCTGGAAGCCCTTGGCCGTAAAGACGGCGATCGCCTGCTCGACAGCCTTGCTGGTGCCGCCGATCACGGCCTGGCCGTAGCTGTTGATGTTGGCCGCCACGACGTAGCCGTCGATCTCCTTGAGCGTGGTCTCGACCACCTCGAGGGGCGCCATCACCGCGGCCATCCAGCCGTTGTCCTCCATGCTCACCCTGGTCATCTCGGCGCCGCGGGCGGCGGCGGCCTCGAGGGCCTCGGCGAAGGGCATGATCCCCGCGGCGACTAGAGCCCCGTACTCGCCCAGCGAGTGGCCCATCACCATATCGGGGCGCACCCCGTACTCCGAGAGCAGCGTGAGCAGGGCCACGTCGAGCGTGAGCATGGCCGGCTGGGTGATCGCCGTCTGCATCAGGGCCCGTTCGGCCTGCTTGAGCACCGCGGGATCGTCGCTGTCGACGAAGAGGAAGTCGGTGAGCGGCCGCCCCAGGATGGGCGTCATCACCGCGTCGGCCTGCCGGAAGACCTCGGCCACGGCGGGCGAGAGCTTCACCAGCTCGCTGCCCATGTTCAGGTACTGGCTGCCCTGGCCGGGGAAGAGGAAGGCCACCTTGCCGGGGGCCTTGCCGCTGCCGCGGAACACACCCTGAGCGGACAGGGGCTTCCAGGCGGCGGCCACGTTGAGGCTGGCGGCCTTGGCGGCCTTGGCCAGCTTGTCGGCCAGGTCGGCGTTATCGGCGAAGTCGATCACCAGGCGCTCGGCCATGCGCAGCGCCGCGCCGTCGGGCGAGGCCACGGGGGGCGTCCAGCCGCCCTTGACCCGCTCGAGGGTCTGAGCCGCCTGGGCGGCCAGCTCGGCGGGCGTGGCGGCGCCCAGGGCCAGGATGCCGC
>CAZKTU010000394.1:0-3999 GCA_964555675.1 uncultured Oscillochloris sp. | reverse complement strand
CGGCCCCGCCGATGCCGATGATATAGACCTCTTTGCCCTGCTGGCGGATGCTGTTGACCAGGGGGATAAAGTCGCGGTCGCCGGTCACAAGGACGAAGCGACCAATGTTGGGGTTGGTGAACAGGGTCTTCATCGCGTCGATACAGAGGTTCATATCGACGCTGTTCTTGATGGCGCGGCCGGTGCGGCCGACATCTTTGTCGTAATAGTAGGTGGCCACGTAGATCGGCTCAATCGCGTTGGCGTAGAGCGCGCTTGTGACCCGGGGGTACCGATACCAGTCGGCGTAGGCTCGCGAGATAACGACGCGTCCGAGGTCGCTACAGCGGTCCATGATCGCTTCGAAATTCGGGTTCGCGTTGAGCTTGTCGCGCACGCTCACATAGACGTTCTCGAAGTCGATGAAGACCGCGACGTCAGGTCGCCTCTGCTCATACATTGGTTGTCGATCTGCTCCTGTTGTGTTCGATGCTGCGAGGGGCGTGAGGAGATACTTCGGGGCCAGCGTGGGGGTACCGCCCTGGGGACGAGGAGGTTCAGGCCGCCTCGTCGCAATGGGGGACGGGCCACCGTGCGTGATGACTATCCTGGGTGGGGGCGGCCCATCGCCGCCAGTCGTCGCGCCGGGTCTGTGGTCGTCACCCGAGGTCAGGGTCGGGCCAGGGGCATAGCGCCGGGAAATCTCTGGGGCCACCTCATGCTACAAACTACTGCTGTCTGCGCGTAGTCCATCGTCGCCGCCGCGGGGGACCGCCATCCATGCCGGGCGCCGTCGCTTTCGCAGCTACTATAGCATTGGCTGCCCTTCTGTGCAAGGCGCAGAGCGGCGCAGATCGCCTCAGGCCTCGCGACGGCCGATCTCGCCGTAGGCCCAGAGCCTGGCGCGCAGCTCGTCGCGGCCCAGCTCGCCGCGGCTGTAGCCGAGCCAGGCGAGCAGGCTCAGGCGCAGCATTCCGGCTGCCACCAGGGCCCTGTGGGCGACCAGGCGCCAGCGCGGCCCGCGCTCGAGGGCGAAGCGGTCGCGGCTGCGCCAGAGGGCCACCTGCATTTTGTGGCGAAACTGCCGGGTCGAGGCGCCGCCCACATGGGTGACGGTGGCGGCTGGCACCTGCCAGATCGCCCAGCCGGCCCGCCTGATGCGCCAGCACCAGGCGACCTCCTCGCTGTACATAAAGTAGCGCTCGTCCAGCGAGCCGACCGTGTCGAGCACCTCGCGGCGTACCAGCATACACGCGCCGAGGGGGTGGTCGATCGGGAAGGGCGTCGGCCCGCCGTCTTGCGGGTAGCGGCCGTGCCACCACGAGCCGTACAGCCGCCCCGGCAGGACCTCGCCGGGCGGAAAGAGGTCGAGGGCGGTCATGGCGAGGGTGGGGAAGCGAAAGGCGGCGGGCTGAAAGCTGCCGTCGGGGTTGCAGAGGCGCGGCCCGACCAGCCCGACGCGCGGGTGGGCCTCGAGGAAGGCCAGCAGCGCCTCGATCGCGCCCGGGTGGACGACGGTGTCGGGGTTGAGCACCAGCAGATAGTCGGGCGTGGCGCCCAGGGCGGCCAGGCCGAGGTTGGTGCCGCCGGCGAAGCCCGCGTTGTAGCCGGCCTCGATCAGCTCGACAGAGGGAAACTCGGCCCCGACCATGGCGGCGCTGCCGTCGCGTGAGGCATTGTCGACCACGACGACGCGCAGGGGCAGCCGGCACCCGCCGAGCGAGGCGAGGCAGTCGCGCAGCAGGGCGACGGTGTTATAACTGACGATGATGACGGCGACTGTAGGCTGGCTCATTGCGCCGCGGATTGTAGCGCCGAACCGCCCCCGGCGCAAGATCCCCGCTTCCCTTCGGCGGGCTCTGCTGCTACAATGGCGGGTGTTTGCGAACGGCGCACCGCTTCAGTAACCGCCGGTTCAGAGCGGCGGGACATCCAGAATGCTGAACTTCGCGATTGAGCTGGCGCTGCGGGCCGGCTCGCTGCTGCGGGCCGGGCTCGCCACCGAGCGCAGCGTCGAGTCGAAGGGCCACGCCGACGTGGTGACCGACATCGACAAGGCCAGCGAGGCCCTGATCGTCAGGGCGATCGGCGAGCGCTTCCCCGACCACGCCATCCTGGCCGAGGAGGGCGGGGCGACCGTAGGCACGAGCGAGTACCAGTGGCTGATCGACCCGCTCGACGGGACGCTGAACTATCTGCACGGCAGCCCGACCTTCTGCGTGTCGCTGGGCGTGGTGCGGCGGGGCGAGCTGCACATCGGGGTGATCTACGACCCCTGCCGCGACGAGCTTTTCGCCGCCGAGCGGGGCGGGGGCGCCCGGCTCAACGGCCGCCCGCTGCGCGTCTCGCGCACCGAGGCCCTGGCCCGCTCGCTGCTGACGACGGGCTTCCCCTACAACCGCTTCAGCGAGCCCGACAACAACCTGCGCGAGCACAGCCATCTGCTGTTCAAGTGTCAGGACGTGCGGCGCCCCGGCTCGGCCGCCCTCGACCTGTGCTCGGTAGCGGCCGGCCGCACCGACGCCCACTGGGAGCTCGGGCTGAGCCCGTGGGATGTGGCGGCCGGGGCCCTGATTGTGCTCGAGGCCGGCGGCACGGTGACCGACTGGCAGGATCGGCCCTGGCGCCCGGGCGAGGCCCGCCTCGTGGCCTCCAACGGCGTCATCCACGACGAGCTCTTGCAGGAGCTCGCCAACGCTTCGCAGAAGCCTCTGGCATTCGCGCGCCAGGGATCGTAGCGGCAAGGCGGTACATGGCCTACTATCTCAGGGACTTTCTCAGCGAGGGGCCGGCCCTCAGCGCGCGACGGCCGACAATCAACGAGTTCTTCCTCTCAAGCTACACCCTCAGCATCTACACCGGCTGCGAGATCGGCTGCCCCTACTGCGACAGCTGGGCCTACAGCGAGCGGCCGCTCAACGAGACGGTGCGCATCCCCCTCGACCTGCCGCAGCGCCTGGCCGTCGAGCTCGAGCAGGTCGACCAGGGCGACCTAGTGGCGATCACGGCCCTCAGCGACCCCTACCAGCCCGCCGAGCAGACCTACAGACTGACTCGCCAGACCCTGCAGGTGCTCGCCGACAGGGGCCAGCCGACTCTGCTGCTGACCAAGAGCGCCACCGTGCTCGAGGACCTGGCGCTGCTCCAGCGGATCAACGAGCGCAGCCTGGCGGTGGTCATGACCACGCTGCTCACGGCCGATCCGCACATGGCCGAGCGGCTCGAGGGCAAGGCCCCGCCCCCGGCCATGCGCCTGGAGATGCTGGCCGAGCTGAAGCGGGCCGGCATCCCGGTGGGGGTCGCGCTGCTGCCGATTATGCCCTACGTCAACGACAACGACGCCGCCCTGCGGGCCCTGCTGCGGGCCTGCGCCGAGGCCGGGGTCGACTTCGTCGTCTGGGACTACCTGCACATCCCGAACGAGCGCCACAGGGTGCGCATCAACGAGATCCTGGCCCGCCTGGGCTCGTACCCGGCCAACTACTATCGCGACATCTACCAGGGCGGCCCGACCGTCCAGAGCCTCTATCGGCAGGACCGCGACGCCGAGCTGCTGACGCGCTGCGACGGCCTGAGCCTGGAGGCGCGGGCGCCCCACAAGCTCTTCGCCGGCAAGCTCGCGCCGCGCAACGAGGCGGCCCTGCTGCTCAAGCACGCCGCCTTCCGCGACCGTCTGGCCGGCCGCGAGCGCGTCGCCGCCATCCACCGCGAGCTGGCCGAGCAGGTCTACGCCGGCGAGATCGATCACACGGCCCTGCGCCAGAGCCCGCTCTACCCGACGCTGCGCGAGGTGCTTGGCCGCCAGGCGGCGGCTGCGCAGGGGTGACCCTGCCACCCCGGCCCGCCGCCGGGGCTGGGCCTTGCGGAAGGCCTCTACCGCCGGGGCCGCGCCCCTGGACCCCAGGTGGGCGGCCGCTTAGCGGCGGGCGTCTTTGCAGGGGTGACCCTGCCACCCAACTGTCGCGGGGGGGGCCTTCCGGAAGGCCCCCCATGCGCATTAACGTTACGTAGCACAGCTGG
>CAZKTU010000393.1:0-4007 GCA_964555675.1 uncultured Oscillochloris sp. | reverse complement strand
CGAGGATGAAGGCTGTCGAGGCGAGGATGAAGGCTGTCGAACTGGGCGCGGCGTTGCTGGCTCAATCGTCGCTGTAGGGGCTCACTACGCTCGTGAACCGCCGGTCACTCACGGCCGCCTTAGATACGGCGCGATCGCCCGCCACGCCGTCTCCTCGGCCTTGTCGCGCAGCAGCGGCTCGAAGCCAAACTGCAGGTACAGGTTGAGCGCCGGGATGCGGCGCATGTTCGTGTCCACGAAGGCCTGCGTGTAGCCGCGCCCGCGCAGGGCGGCGCAGGCCGCGCTCAGCAGCGGCTTGCTGAGGCCGCGCCCGCGCGCCGCGGGCACGAGCGCCACCCAGCAGACCTGGCCGATCTCCTCGCCGGTGAACTGCGCGGTGTTCCAGGCGGTGATATTGCCGATCGCGGCGCCCTCTGGGTCGACCAGGAACATCACCCGCTCCGCCCGGTAGGCCTCGTCGCCGGGCAGCGCCTCGGCGAAGGTATCGGCCGTCGGTGTGAAGAACGGGTCGGTCGCCTGGATGCGCAGCCAGGTCTCGAGGTCGCCCGCCCGGTAGGGGCGCATCTGGTACCCCTGTGGCAGCGCGAAGGACGGCGCCAGGCGCAGGTCGCGATGGAGCATGATCAGGTCTACGTCGGGGAGCTGTTCGTCGTGCTTCTGTCCCATGGTCTCGCCTTGCACTTGTCGCCGAGTGTGATGCTAAGGATAACATAGCGCCACGATTATAGCCAAAGTGTTCGAGTTTTGGGCGGCTGAACCTGCCGGCTAGTACAGCGTCCGAGCTCAAATGAAACCCTCGTTGTAATGCCGTCGGTTGATCGGCCGGGTGTGTCGGGCCCGCCTGCAAGCGCTGGCGCGCCGCAGTGCTACAATAGCTGCTCACCGGCAAGCGTCAATCCAAAGGAGATTCATCATGCCCTGGATTCGGGTGATCGGGCTGGCCGAGGCGACGGGGCTGCTCAAGCAGCAGTACGATGCGGCGCTCCAGCGCGCCGGGCGCATCTGGAATATCGTATCGATCATGAGCCAGAACCCGCCGGCGCTCAAGGCTTCCATGACCTTCTACGGCGCCCTGATGCACGGCCAGTCACCCCTCAGCCGCGCCCAGCGCGAGCTGATCGCCGTGGTGGTCTCGCGGGCCAACCACTGCCTCTACTGAACGCGCGGCCATGCCCACGACCTCCGTGCCGAGGTCGTCCGCGACTTTTCACTGCCCGACGAGGCCGCCGCCGACCTGCTCGTCCACCAGATCGCCGCCGACTGGCGCGAGGCCCCGCTCGCCCCCGCCGAGGTCGCCCTCTGCGCCTACGCCGAGAAGCTGACCCTGCAGCCGGCCGCCATGACCGCCGCCGACATCGAGGCGCTGCGCGCAGCCAGTTTCGACGACCGCGCCATCCACGACGCCACCCAGATCGCCGCCTATTTTAACTACATCAACCGGGTCGCCGACGCCCTGCACGTCGAGCAAGAGAGCTTCGTGCGGGCCTGGGAGCAGCCGCCCGCTCTGTGACGACGTCTTGTTCTGCGAGGGGCGCGGCCCGATTGGCCTACCCGGAATCTGGGAAAGTGGCCCTTGAAGCCCTATCGTCCCTCGGCTATGCTCAGGGAAATGCCAACGCACAGCACGAGGAGCGTAATGTATATCCCACGAGCCTTTCGCCAGGAAGATCTCGACGAGCTGGTGGCTTTCATGCAGGCCCACAGCTTCATCACCCTGGTCTCCATCCTCGACGGCGCGCCCTTCGCCTCGCACGTGCCGGTGGTGCTGCGGCGCGACGGCGACAGCCTGAGCCTGCACGGGCACCTGGCCAAAGCCAACCCCCACTGGCAGGCCTTCGGCGCGGGCGAGAGCCTCGCCATTTTCACCGGGCCCCACGCCTATATCTCGCCGTCCAACTATGACCAGCGCGAGAGTGTGCCGACCTGGAACTACATCGCCGTCCACGCCGCCGGCCCGGTCGAGGTAATGCACGCCAGCGGCGACCGGGCCGCCCTCGAGCAGGAGATGCGCGCGATGATCCGGGCCTTCGACGGCGCCTACGAGCAACAGTGGGATAGCCTGTCGGAGCGCTACCGCGAGGGGATGATCCAGGGCGTGGTCGGCTTCAGCATGGCCGTGACGCGGCTCGAGGGCAAGGCCAAGCTGAGCCAGAACCGCAGCCTGGCCGACCAGCACCGGGTCAGCGCGGCGCTGCTGGCCGGCGACGACCCCGCGGCGCAGGCCGTGGGCGCGGCGATGCAGCGCGGCCTGGGGGCGGGGGAGGGCGCAAGCGAGGGTTAGTGTGGTGAAACACTACGCCTCGCTCAGCAGCGCGTAGAGCTCGTGGTCATGGAAGCGCCCGCCGCTGAAAGAGCTGTCGCGCAGCAGGCCCTCGCGGGTGAAGCCGAGCCGCAGCAGTAGATGGGCCGAGCGCACGTTGCCCACGGCGACCTGCGCCTCGATCCGATGCAGCCCCATCGCCGCGAAGCCGTATCTGAGCAGCTCGGCCACCGCCTCGCGCATGTAGCCCTGGCCGTGCCACTGCGGGCTGAGGTCATAGCCGATCTCGGCCTTGCGGTGCTGTCGGCTCCAGACGTGGTAGCCGCAGGTGCCGAGCGGCGCCCCGTCGGCCTTGCGGGTCAGCACCCAGCGGTTGCGCGTCTCGCTAGGCGTGTCGACATAGAAGTCCACAATCGCCGCCGCCTCGGCCTCGCTCGTGATCGGCTCGTCGTCGAGCAGAAACCGGTAGACCGCGGGCTCCATAAAGTGGCGCACCACGAAGGCCTGGTCCTCGCGGCGCATTGGGCGTAGCAGCAGCCGCTCGGTCTCGAGCGTTGCGCTTAACAGATCGCCTGGTTGCTGTAGCATAGGGGCTTTCCGCTGCAAGGCCGTCCGCATATCGGCGTCGCCTCGATCATACCATAGCGGGTGCTGTACAATAGGGCGAACCCTCGCGCCCGCGCAGAGAGGCGCACGTGGACGCACAGAAGCTCACCTACTTTCTCGCCGCCGCCCACACCCAGAACTTCCGCAAGGCCGCCGAGCTCTGCCACGTGGCCCAGCCCGTGCTGAGCCGGCAGATTGCCGTCCTCGAGCAGGAGTTGGGCGTCGCGTTGTTCGACCGTCAGGGCCGCAGGGTGGCCCTCACCCCTGCCGGCACGGCCTTCATCGCCCACGCCCGCGCCATCCTCGACCAGATGCGCGCCGGCCGCCAGGCCATGGCTGCCCGCAGCGAGGCCCTCGGCGGTCTGCTCACCCTCGGCTGTATCGAGCCCCTCTCCGACACTCTGTTGCCGCCGGCCTTCGCCGCGTTTCACGCCCGCCACCCGAGCACGCGCGTGGCGGTGACCGTCAGCGGCACCGAAGAGCTCTTCGGCCTGGTCGAGCAGGGCGATCTCGAGCTCGGCCTCTTCGGCCTCGCCCCCGAGCGCATGCGCGCCCACCCCCTGCTAGTCGTGCGCGAGCTCTACCACGACCGCCTGGCCCTCCTGGTGGCCGCGGGCCATCCTCTCGCCAGGACGGCCCGCACAGTCAGCGTCGCCCAGCTCTTCGACGAGCGTCTGGCCCTGCTTAATCGCCGCTTCGCCATGCGCCGCATCCTCGAGCGCATCTTCGCCCAGCAGAGCCGCGAGCTAGTCCCCGTCCTCGATATCGACAATGTAGCTACCCTCAAGCTGATCGTCCAGAAGGCCGGCTTGAGCACGGTGCTGCCCAATTCGCTGATCTCGCCGGCCGAGCGCCAGGCCGGTATGGTCGCCCTGCCCATCGACGATCTGGGCGAGCTCTTCACCTTCGCCCTGGTCTACAGGCAGGTCGCGGCCCTCTCGCCCGCCGCCGAGGCCTTCATCGAGGCCGTGGTCGCCGCCGTGGCTCAGAGCGGCCTGGCCGAAGCGGCGGGCTAGTGTCTCACCACACTGATGTGTGGAGATGTTTCGGCACGTCGCCGGGAGTTCGAGCGCTTGTTCCGCGCTAGTATTACGACGAAACTTCGGTTCTTGTGCTTGCAAGCGCCAGGGAAGACTGGCCA
>CAZKTU010000392.1:0-4053 GCA_964555675.1 uncultured Oscillochloris sp. | reverse complement strand
GCCCGCCTGGCGGCAGGCCCTCCTGCCTACGGGGCGTACAGCCCCTGATACACGCCCCAGAAGCCGTAGACGGCGCGCACGTAGCCCCGTGTCTCGGGGTAGTCGATGACGGCGGTGAAGCGGTCGGGGTCGGGCACGGCGCTGCCGTTGGCCCAGCGCTGGGCGTTGCCGAGGCCGCCGTTGTAGGCGGCCAGGGCCCCGTGGACGCTGCCCTCCATATCTTCGATGCGCCGGCCCAGGTAGAAGGCCCCGAACCTGATGCTCACCGCGGGGCGGTAGAGGTCGTCGAGCAGGAAGTCGGTGACCTCGAGGTTCTGGGCGATGCCCTGCCCGGTCTCGGGCATGACCTGGCCGAGCCCTCGGGCGCCCACCCACGAGGTCGCGCCGGGGTCGAACAGGCTCTCTTGCCGGAAGAGCGCGTAGAGCAGGCGCGGGTCGAGCCCGCGCTCGGCGGCCTCGCGGCGCACCAGTTCGGGGTAGGGCGTGGGGAAGAGCAGGCGGCGCAGGGCTGCGGGCTGTGCGCCCGCCGCGGGCGGGGCCTGGTCGCCCAGGGCGTCGGCCGCCAGCAGGGCGCCATAGGGGACGCCTGCGTCGTGGGCTGCGCGGGCGAGTGACAGCAGCCCCCACGGTGCCGCCTCGGCCGTGGTCGCGCCCTCGCGCCACTCGGCGGTGGCCTCGCCCTGCAGGCCGACCTGGGCGAGCAGGCGGGCCCGCTCGGCGCGCGCATCGGCGGTGGCCTGTGGGCCTGGTGCGCCGGCCTCACTGGCGGCGGGTGCGGGGCCGGCCCACTGAGCGAGCCACTGCTCCAGCTCGGCCCACTGCTCGGGAGGAATGGGCGCGCCGAGGGGCAGACTGCCCTGGGGCAGGCCGCCCAGCTCCTCGCCGGCCCGGGCGCCCTCGTAGCTGTCGGGGGCGGCGGCCCGGGCGACGGCAAAGAGCTCTGTTGCGGCCTGCTCGTCGCCATAGGCCCGCGCGGCGAGGCCAGCCCAGAAAGCGCCGCGCGCCCGGGCGGGGCCGGCGTTGCCTTCGGCCATCGTCTGCCAGGCCAGGCGGGCTTCGCCGTTGCGGCCGGCGGCGAGCAGGGCGTGCCCGGCGCTGTCGAGGGCATCGCGCCCCTCGGGGCTGGCCGGGTAGCGCCGGCCCAGATCGAGTTGGGCCTGGATGACGCCCTCGGCATCGCCCAGGCGCTCGCGCAGCTGGGCGACCCGCTCGAGGGCAACCGGCGCGCGCGGATCGTCGGGGTAGGCCAGGGCATACTCGAGGTAGCCCTGGATGGCTCGCTCTGTCTCGCCGCTCTGGCCCAGGGTCTGGACCCAGGCCAGCTGGGCCTCGCGGCCGGCCTCGCCGTCTGGATCGCGGGCGGCCGCCTCGGCCAGAGCCTCGAGGGCGGCGGGGAAGTCGCCCTGGGCGCGCAGGGCCAGGCCGCGCAGCCGGCCGAGCTCGGCCTGGGCGGCGGGATCGGCGCCGGCCGCGAGCGCGGCGTCGAGCTGGGTGATCGCCTCGGGCCAGCGCTCGGCGGCGAAATAGGCGCGGGCCGCGGCGGCGGGGGCGAGGGCGCCATCGGGCGCGGCGAGCAAAGCGTCGACGGCCGCGGCGGCCTCGGGGGTGGCGGACGCCTCTTCGACCAGGGCGATACGCCAGGCTCTGGCGCGCTCGGGCTGACCCTGGGCTTCGGCGAGCGCGGCGGCTTCGCTCAGGATACGCGCCCGGTAGGGCGGCTCGTCGGCCAGCTCGAGCAGCTCGTCATAGAGGAGCAGGGCGTCTGCGGGCATGCCGGACGCCTGGAGCTGGGCGATGGCCTTCTCGTAGCTGCCGGCCCGCTCGCCGCGCACGATCGGGCTGCGGGCGGCGGCCAGGTAGCTCGCGGCGGCGGCCTCCGGCTGGCCGAGGGCCTGCTCCTGAGCGGCCTGGCGGGCGGCGGCATAGGGCGCGATGGGGGTGGCGAGGGCGCGGTACTCGGCGTAGCTGGCCACGGCGGCGGCGTGCTCGCCCGCCGACTCCTGGGCGCGGGCGAGCCAGAACAGGGCCGGCGCGCGCAGCGGGTCGTCGGCGGGGGCCTGGGCGAGGAAGGCCCGCATGAGCTCGGCGGCGGACGACCAGTTGCCGCGAGCGGCGTAGCGCTCGGCCAGGTAATAGCGGGCCTGGGCGGCCTCGGGGGCGTCGGGGTGGGTCTGGAGCAGGGCGCTCAGGTCGGCGGCGGCAGCCTCGTCGTCGGCGGCGGCGCGGGCGGCCAGGGCCCGCTGGAGCATGACGGGGGCGGGGATGGCCGGGGTTTCCAGGGCGGTCTGCTGGCTAGCAGGCGCGTCGGCGGCTGCGCCGGGGGTTGCGGGGCCGGTAAGAGGCGCGTTGACGACTTCGCACGCCGCCAGGGCCAGGGCCAGGGCCGCCAGGATTAGGGGGCGAAAGAGACGACTCATTGGGGCATCTTACCACAGTGGGCGGTCGGGCCGCCGGTTATGGGTACAATAAAGCAGACCCGGACACTCCGGGTCCGAGCAATAAGGAGCGCTTTCCAATGAAGGTCGCGTATATCTTTGCCACGTCGGGCCACACCGCAAGCTACAAGCTGGGCAAGATGATCCTGCCGCAGCTCGAGGAGGGCCGCCACGGGGCCGAGGTGGTGGGGATGTTCTTCTTCGACGATAACGCGTACATTCTGCGCCAGGGCGACCCGATGGGCGAGCGGCTGGCGAAGGTGGCCGCCGAGCAGGGCATGCTGCTGATGATCTGCGACCAGTGCGCACTCGAGCGCGGCCTAGCCACGGGCGAGGCGGGCAACTGCGAGCCGACGGGTACGGTGGCCGGGGTGCGCGTGGGCTGCTTCCCCGACCTGTACGGCGCCCTGGCCGGCAGCCCGCCCGACCAGGTGATCACGCTGTAGGATGCTGAGGCGTGAGGCGGAGGGCGACAAGCCTCACGCCTCGCGCCGATCCTCGCGCCAGCGGAAGACGAACTGCTTGTCGGCGGCGCGGTCGCGGCGGAAGCGCCAGAGCCTGGTGGGGCGTCCGCGACCCTCGCGGGTGAGCGGGGTCTCCTCGAGCAGGTCGGACTCTTTGATCTTGCGGTAGAAGTTGCCCTTGTCGAGCTTCTCGTCGAGAATCTGCTCGTAGATATGCTTGAGCTCGAGGATGGAGAAGACCTCTGGCAAGAGCTGGAAGGCCAGGGTGGTGTACTCGAGCTTCGAGCGCAGGCGCCCGATCGCATAGGCCAAGATCTGGTCGTGGTCGAAGGCCAGCTGCTCGGGCAGGGCGCTGACCGGAAACCAGCGCACGTCGGTGCTCTCCTCGCTGACGCGGATCTTCTGCACGTCGGCGCGCACCAGGGCAATGTAGGCCACGCTGATCACCCGCGTGCGCGGGTCGCGCCCGACGCCGCCGAAGGTGTAGAGCTGCTCGATATACAGGTCGCGCACGCCGGTCTCTTCGGCCAGTTCGCGGCGAGCGGCGTCTTCGAGCGACTCGTCCATATTGATGAAGCCGCCCGGGATCGCCCAGAAGCCGTCGAAGGGCCAGCGGCGGCGCTGCACGAGCAGAACGTGCAGCTGCTGGCTGATCAGGGTGAAGATCACCACGTCGACGGTGACTGAGGGACGCTCGTAGCGGGAGGGGTCGTAGGTCTCTGGGCGCTCCTCCATGGGTTGCTCCTCACATAGTGTTGCTCAAACACTATTGTAGAGCCCCAGGTGGCGAGTGTCAAGGGTTGGTCTACGGGGCTGGTGCCCCGTTCCCCCTGGGAAGGGCGGGGGCTGTGCCCCTCGACCCCTCTTCGGGGCTGTGCCCCTCGACCCCTCTTCGGGGCTGTGCCCCTCGACCCCTCTTCGGGGCTGTGCCCCTCGACCCCTGTTTTGTCAGGAGGGCCTGCCGCCAGGCCCTCCCGACACCCACCCGCCGCGGGGGCTTCGCCCCTCGACCCCACTGGAAGATGCCTCTGCCGTGCTGCTGGCCGTGCTGTCATGCCAGCGGAGCTATCGCTGACGGGCAGTTCTCCGCACGGCGCGCGTCTTGCGGCTACTCTAGGGACGCTTCAGGCATACAGGCGTCGCTCGCCACCTGG
>CAZKTU010000391.1:1869-4072 GCA_964555675.1 uncultured Oscillochloris sp. | reverse complement strand
CGGTCACGCATCGCCCTGGCTCTATCCGGTTGCTACTGTTCATGACCGCGCATTATTGTTCCGTTGGAAGGACACTAAGCTTTAGAAAGCTGCTTGATAGCAGTGCCCTGCTCGGATGTGTCGTAACCAGGTAGGCGTCGATTAGGTGCTGACTGCACTGTTGAGCCCATAGGCTCGGGTCAGGGTATGCTCAATGTGGTCAGCGGGGGCCTCACGGGCATAGGGCCGCACGCCCGCCAGCCATAACCTACACGGATGGATCACTAGCGTTGGCGGCGTAGGTTTCCCTGGCTTTGAAAGCGTCTCATCCACGTGGATAGGTGGCGGGCCATCCGCTCGAATCCCATACCGGCTGTCCTGGGGCGTAGGCAGTCAACTCCTCACCAGATGCGTGCGCCATACGGCGGCATCCGTTACGATGGTAGCATGCCCGCCGCTCGAGCTGTTTCCGCAAGCCCCGAACGGAGTTGGCAGGGCCACCAGGAGAGGAACGAGGCTTGCCGCACGACCTTTGGCCGCTGTGGGACCGCTGTGCACTGCAAGATGCTTCAGCGCACGCTGCAGTGGTGCCGTACGCAGCGCTCGCCGAGGCCGTGGCCGCTGGCGTCAACATCTGCTGCGCCGCCATCGCCACCGCGGCGGTGTGGGCCCTGGTCGTCGTGGGGCCGCTCGGCGAGGCCGACGCACTCGATGCCTTCGGCGCATTGTGCGACGCCGAGCCGATACCGTCGACGCCTTCCATACAGGCCAGAGATGTCGCTCAGGCCGCCCTCGCCGAGCTCTCCCAGGCCTCTCCGAACTTCCAGAACTGATGAGAGGAGCGCTGCATCATGGATGACGCGCACGTCGCAGGTCGAACCTTCACGAGTCTCGGACTCACCGAGCAGGATGTGGTCGACGCCTACATCTATGTCCTCGCCCGCTACCTCGTGATCCGCCAGGAACATATCGACCTGGCAGAGGAGGGGGTAAATTACAACGTCATCAAGTTCAATGAGCTCGGCAAGGCCGAGTTCGTGAACCCCAACCTCGACGTAGCCTACCTCGAGATCTGGCTGGCTGTGGACGAGCAGACACCGGTGATCCTCGAGGTTCCACGGGTGGTGGGACGCTACTACACCGTCCAGGTTATGGATGAGTGGGCCGAGATCCTCTACAACATCAACGAGCGCACCTTCCCCGCGCATTCGCATGGTGCGCTCGCGTTCTGCTTGCGCGGGTCCGACCCGCCGCTGCCCGCCGGCGCGCTGCGCCTCGATCTGCCGTCCAGAAAGGCGAAGGTGCTCGCCCGCGTCGAGCGGAAGGGCGACGACGCGGGCGCGGTAGCGCTTCAGCGCGCCTTCACGATCATCCCTGGCGGGACGCCGGTGATCGAGCCTGCGCTGCCGATCCCTCTGTTTACCAATGCCGCGCCCATCACCGTGGATGTGTTCTCGCAACCGATGCTCGGAAACGTCCTCAATAGCGCCCCTGATGCGATGGAGCTCGGCCCCGCTCTACGTGGACGGGCCGAATCTATCGCCGACTATGTCGCGCAGGATGCGCGGAACCGCGCGGTCATCGACGGCGTCATTAAGGAGACGGCGCTGCCTGGCCTGGTGCGGTTCATCCGTAGCTACGGAGATAAACGCGGGGGCTGGATCGCGACCACCGGCAAGGAGCTTGGGTTCGGTGAGGACTACTGGTTCCGCACCGCGGCCAACTACGCCGGTATCTGGTGGAACAATAACCGTGAGGTGGTCTACTTCATCGGCGAGGCCGACTCCTCGGGCGCTCCCCTCAACGGCGACAGCGTCTACTGCCTGCACTTCGCGCCCGCTGTTCTGCCGCAGAATCACGTCCATGCCTATTGGTCACTGACGCTGATGAGCCTGCCCGATTACCGGGTGGTTCCGAACCCTCTGGGCCGCTTCGGCTTCAACAATCTCTCGGCCTTCGCTCACGAACCCGACGGCTCGTTGAGGCTCTACTTGGCGGCAACGCCTCCCGCGGATGCACCGCAGTCCAACTGGCTGCCCGCGCCGGCGGGAAAAGCGTTCACGCTCAACTTGCGCCTGTACGTTCCGAAACCAGAGGTGCTGTCGGGTGACTACTATGTTCCACCGATCGAGCGCTGGGGCTGACCAGCAGGGCGTCTAAGCGCCACGGCGGAACGACCTTCAGGGAAGGAGACGGTGTATAAGCACCAGGCAAGCGAGCGATC
>CAZKTU010000391.1:0-1769 GCA_964555675.1 uncultured Oscillochloris sp. | reverse complement strand
CAGGGTGTATGACGCCGCCCAGTTCGGCGACTTCGTGGTCTTCGACTCGCTGCGGGAGAAGCGCGGCATCGTCACGGCAAACTTGACCATGCCATGCGGCAGGTCGGCCTGCTTCACGGTCAGCGCCCAGCACTCGCCCTCGCCGATGCGATGCAGCTCCATCTGGATGCCGCAGCAGATCCGCACCCTGGCGGCCGCGCCCTGGAAGCAGAAGGTGAGCTCGTCGCCGTCGAGCCAGAGCGGGGCGCTCGCCTCGCGCACCCGCTCCGCCAGCGCCTCCGGCGTCCAGCCGCGCTCGTGGGTGACATCACGCAGATCGGCGGCTTCAGCGGGGCTCGCAGAAGGATGCGGCGTGCGGACATCAACGCGAGGTGCCCCGGCTGGCGCTACGAGTGTGCTGGCTCCTACCGCTGGCGAGCGGTCCCGTCTGCGGCCGAGGAGCAGGCCCGTTTCCTTGGCGATATGGATCGCCCCATCCCTGGCGATCTCGCCGGCGACGAAGTCGGCAAACGCCGCCTCGCGCCCGGCCAGAGCCTCGCGGTAGCCCCACATCGAGAGGACGTAGTCCACCAGCGGACCGGCCTCGGTAACGCGGAGGGCGTTGGGCTGGCGCTCCACGCGCACCTCGTCGAAGAACGGAGTGAACTGCTCGGCGCCATTCTCCAGCAGGAAGTTGTCGCTCTGGGCGACCGCCTCGGGCGAGAGGTCGGGGACGAAGCGCTGGATGAGCTCGCGCACCCCGCCCATGTGACGTCGGCCCACCGTCGCGGCGGCGAGCAGCCCGCCCGGGCGGAGGACCCGCCGCACCTCAGCGAGGGCGCGGGGGCGGTCGGGCACGTGGTAGAGCATGAAGTTCGCCAGCACCAGGTCGAAGCTGCCGTCGGGAAAGGGCAGGTTCTGCGCGTCGGCGGCGGCGAAGCTCAGCCCGGCCTCGCCGCTCAGCTCGCGCCGGGCCTCGGCGGCCATCCCTGGCGACAGGTCGGTGCAGACCACGCGCCACCCGATGGGGCGAAGGTCCCGCGTCTCACGCCAGAAGTGTCCAGGCCCGCATCCGAGCTCCAGCACCCGGCTCGTGGGGTCAACCAGGATGTGCTCGAAGAGCCAGCGGTTCAGGCTGCCCCTGGTGACGCTGAACAGCTGGTGCAGGCGCACTCGCGCGTCGAGGTTGCGGCCGTCGCGGTACTGCTCCTCGCGCAGGTAGGCCCGGTCGGTCAGGTCTCGCATCATTGCCCCCTGTCTGCTGCTGATGGCTATGGCCAAAGGACGGCGCGGAGCAGCAGTCCGCCGAGGAGCATGACGAGCAGGGCCAGCCAGAACCACGGTGGTGCCGGCGGCAGCCAATCGCGGGGCTGTGTGAGCGGCCCTGGCCAGCGAAGCACCGACACGACGAGCACGACGATCCCCAGGCCGACGAGCCCGAAGGCGACAACGACGGGCGCGGCGAGGAGGTCAGCGAGGGAAAGCCCGCCTCCCAGACCAAAGAGAAACGTCGCAACCAGCAAGCCTCTGGCGCGCTTCACCCCGTCCGGATGCGGTGACGGCTGGCGCGAACGCTGCTGATGAACCATCTGCGATCTCCTCTGCATACGTGCTCGCCCGTATGCGCCGTACCTCAAGCCCACGCTTCGCTGACCTGAGCAAGCGTGACTCATTCGGCAGGCTCCTCACGGATCCGGCTGGTGCCACAGTTCCAGCAGTCGCTGAACTGCGGCTCGAGGTATTCCCCGCAGTTCGGGCAGCGCCAGAGCGAGGCGCCAGCCTCGGCCGTC
>CAZKTU010000390.1:0-4074 GCA_964555675.1 uncultured Oscillochloris sp. | reverse complement strand
AACCGCGAGACACAATAATAAGGAAGGACGTTTTCTGATGACCAAGCGCCTGTTCCGCGCTCTCATGGCGATGACGCTGCTGGCCGTCATGCTCCTGTCCGCGTGCGCCAACCAGACGCCCGCGCCGACCGCCGCCCCCGTAGCGCCCACGGCAGCGCCAACCGAGGCTGCCGCAGCGCCGACCGTCGCCCCGACGGTGGCGCCGACCGAGGTCCCCGCCCCGACCGTCGCGCCGACCGAGGCCCCCGCCGCCGCTGTAGGCCCCGAAGAACTGTGGATGCCGCGCGAGGTCAAGGCCGCCTACGCGGCGGGCACGCGCAGCCCCGACGGCAACCCCGGCCCCAACTACTGGCAGAACCGCACCGTCCACGACATCAGGCTCAGCATCTCGCCGCCCGACCGCACCGTCACCGCCACCCAGACCTTCACCTACACCAACACGAGCCCGAGCCCCTTGGGGTTGCTCGGCCTCCGAACCTACATGGACGTGCACAAGCGCGAGGCGCTGCGCGAGGACCCCGTGCCCGCGGAGTTCTACACCGACGGCGTGACGATCGGCGCGGTGCGGGTGAATGGGACCCCGATCGTTCCCCAGCAGCTCGCCCCATTTGCCTCGACCTCGTACCTGCTGGTGCTAGCCCAGCCCCTGGCGCCCGGCGCCTCGATCACTGTGGACATGGAGTGGAGCTATGAGCTGGCCCCGGCGAACGGCTGGAAAGAGGGTGTGATCGACGACACGGCCTTCTTCCTGGCCTACTTCTATCCCCGCGTGGCCCGGCTCAATGAGACCGAGTCGCCGGGCAATCTGGGCTTCGACCTGGACTCGTTCACGGCGCGCGCCGGCCGCGAGGCGGTGAACGACTTCGCCGACTTCACGGTGAGCGTGGAGGTGCCGAAGAACTTCGTGGTCTGGGCCACCGGCGACCTGCAGAACCCCGACGAGGTGCTGCAGCCCGAGTACGCCCAGCGCCTCGCCGACTCGTTCACCAGCGACGAGGTGATCACCATCGCGACCCCCGAGGAGACCCAGCAGGGCCTGGTCACCGCCCAGAGCGACACCGTCACCTGGCGCTGGAAGGCCGACAACGTCTCGGACTTCGCCCTTGGCCTGGGCGACCGCTGGGTCTGGGATGCCGGCAGCGTGGTGGTCGACCCGGCCAGCGGCCGCAGGGCCAGCGTGCAGGCGGCCTATCCGAGCGAGGCGACGAGCTTCGCGACCATGATCCAGGACGCCAAGGATGCCCTGGCCTTCGGTTCCAACGAGTGGCCGGGCGTGCCTTACCCCTACAGCAAGATGACGGTCTTCGCCGGCGGCGCCGACGAAGAGTACCCGATGATGGCGAACGACGAGGCCGAGCTCTCCGAGCGGCTCAGTGAGATGGGCGTGACCACGCGCCTGATCGCGGCCCACGAGATCCTGCACAGCTGGTTCCCCTTCGCCATGGGCATCGACGAGCGGCGCTACCCCTTCATGGACGAGGGCTGGACGACGGCCTTCGAGCACCTCTTCAACCTTAATGACATGAGCGAGGAAGATGCGACGAAGGCCTTCATCGCCTTCCGCTCGTCGCGCCTGGGCACCATCGTCCCGGGGGCCGACCTGCCGATCATCTACCCCGCCGACACCACCCGCCTCGGCCCCGTCGGCAGCAACGCCTACGGGCGCCCGGCCCTGGGCTACCTGGCGCTGAAGGAACTGATGGGCGAAGAGGCCTTCAAGGAGTCGCTGCACGCCTTCATCGAGCGCTGGGAGGGCAAGCACCCCCTGCCGTGGGATATGTTCAACACCTTCAACGACGTGTCAGGCCAGGAGCTGAACTGGTTCTTCGACCGCTGGTTCTTCCAGCCGACCTATATGGACCTGGCGATCGAGGGTGTCGAGCCGGCCGACGGTGGCGCAACCGTGCAGGTGCGCAACGAGGGCGGCGCGCCCATCCCCTTCGACGTAGTCGTCACCTTTGCCGACGGCTCGAGCGAGACCTTCCGCCAGGGCCCGGCGATCTGGCGCGACAGCCCGACGGCGGTCACCATCATCATCGAGGGCGGCAAGGAGCCGGTCTCCATCACGTTGAACGGCGGGATCTTCGTGGACGCCACCCCCGCCGACAATAGCTGGGCCAGCCCTGACGCGCAGCCGACGAGCGCGCCCGCCGCCGTCCCGCCGCCCACCGAGGAACTGACCAAGCTGCGCGCCAACTCCTGGCAGTGGGCCTCGTACAGCGGGCCGACCGAGGAATTCGCTGTCGAGAACCCGGCCAACTACCAGCTCACCTTCAACGCCGACGCGACCCTGGCGATCAAGGCGGACTGCAACCAGGCCGTCGGCAACTACCAGGGCGAGGGCGGCAAGCTGACGGTCGAGATCGGCCCGGTGACGGCGGCCGCCTGTGGCGAGGACTCGCGCAGCGAAGATCTGCTCAGGCTGCTGCCGAGCGCGGCGCTCTACCGCTTCGACGGGGACAACCTGGTCATCGAGCTGATGGCCGACGGCGGCACGCTTACCTTCACCCCCACGAACTAATCGGGCCATCGCACGGCCCGGGCCGACCCCCTCCTCGTGGAGGGGGTCGGATGTCCAACTAATCCACATCAAAGCGGTTGGGAGCCCAGTTCGTGGGCCGCGCTCTGCGGCGCCAGAGCCAGCGCCGGCTGTGCTTTGATGGTGGGAGGTACGTGGATGGCTCACCAGCAGACGATACCGACAATTGTAGTCTCGCGGCCCGGGGTGATGCAGCAGGCGCTGCGAACATTGCTCTCGCTCTTCCCCGGGATTGTGATCCTCAGCTCAGCCGGCGACGCCCTCAACGCGCTGCATCAGGTCGAGGCCCAGCACCCGACCCTGGTGGTGATCGACACCAACCTGCTCAACGACGAGATCGAGGCGCTACTGACGTCGCTCAAGGCCACGCCGAGTCCGCCACGCTGCCTGGTCTTCGTCACGTCGAGCTTTCATACCAACACGATGTTGCAGGCCGGGGCCGACGCGGTGCTCACGCGCGACAGCTCCGCGGAGCAGTTACACACGACGCTGGAGCAGGTCACCCAGCCCCGAGCGTGAGCGGGTACGGATATCTATCGGCGCGCAAGCGCGCCGAGGCCATAAAAGTTGATAGCTGTACCCGGTAAAGAGCCTTATGCTATCATTTGCCCCTGGCGGTCGACCACGGCCTTGCGCCCGACGAGCGCATGAACCCGATCCAGCGACGAGCGCTGGGCGGGCGGCGCCCCCTCGTGCCCGCTGCCGCCGACATCTACCCTGCGGCCCCGCGAGGACCCCAACGTCGGCTTTGTAGCCCTCGACGAGGGTCGCAACGGCACGCCCTGCGAGACTCTGTCGGCGAGAAAAGAGCAATGACCGATGAGCACCCAGCACCAGGACGGCCCCAGCGAGACGCCCGATGCGCTTGCGACCATCACGGCCGCGGCCGCGGGGCTGCTGATGCCCAGTGAGAGCGACTACCCCTTCGAGCCCTTCCGCTGGCCCGGCCCCGGCCCGCTGACCCCCGAGGCGCTGCTCGCCCACCTGGGGCTACCGCCCGAGACGCCGGTGGAGACACGCGACCTGAGCGCCTTCTTCGAGCGGCTCACCGCGCCCCGCGATTGGCACGGCGAGCCCGAGCGCGCCACGGCGGCCCGCTTCGCCGAGCTCCGCGACGTGATCGCGGCGAACCTCGCCGACGCCGTGGTCTACCGGGTCGGGACAATCACCATCCCGGTCCTGATCGTCGGCCGCGACGCCTCCGGGGCCATCGTCGGCCTGCGCACCACCGTGATCGAGACATAGGGAACCCCATAGCATCCCGGTCGGCCCCCTGGCGGCTGAGGAAAAACACCCACCGTGAGGCGCGCCATCTGCGGCCATGCTGCTCAAGCCAGCCCGCGAGCAGCCTGTCGCTGCGGTGGCTGTCCTCGACGCGCCCGGTGTACGCCAGGATCGCTGATCCCCTTACGCCCCGGCCACTCCAGCCAACTCCGCGAGCTTCTGGGCAGTGCGCCAGTTACGAGTGGTGACGGGTGATCCAACGAGCCGGTCAAGGAGGGCGGGCGTGAGCTTGGAGCGGGCCGATCCGGCGC
>CAZKTU010000389.1:0-4074 GCA_964555675.1 uncultured Oscillochloris sp. | reverse complement strand
CGCCGCGACGACCTGCGCGGTGAACGGTGCCGCCACCGAGCGATGGATGATCGATCCGCCGTCGTGGTAGTAGAGGCCGCTGTCGTCGGCGGCGAGCGAGTCGTCGACACAGGCGCTGGTCGAGAGGGTCACCGCCCGCCCGCCGCGCAGGGGCCAGCGCCGCAGGTAGTTGCCCGCGGCCAGTGTGCCGCCTTCGTCCGCGGCCACCCGCGGCCCCAGTTCGCAGCGCGACCAGTAGAGGAAGCCGCCGCCGACCGTCCAGGTGTCGGCGTCCTCGATCTGGTTGCGCAGATCGCCCAGATTGCGCAGGAACTCGGGCGTGGCGGGGTCGGCTGCGAGGGCCGGCTCGGGGCGAAATACTGGCAGCAGGGCCGCCAGGCTGGCGATGAGTAGCAGCAGAACGAGCGACTTCAGGCGCGTCATGGTTTTCTCCTGAGTTAACGCAGGACCGCAGGCAGGAAGGCCCGCCGCTCGAGCCCGCCCACAGGCGGGCTACCCCCGACCGGCGGTACGACCAGCAGGGTGATCGATTCGGCGGGGAAGTCGGCGCTCAACCCTGTCGCGCTGACGGACAGATTGCTCAGCCTGGTGATCGCATTCAGGTTCGCGCCGCTGTAGCGATAGGCGGCGGCGAGTTGGCCCGGCGCGAAGCCGCTCAGGGCCAGGTTGCTGCGTAGTCCACCCTTCGTCTTGTTGATCACCACGATGGTCAGGGCCGCGTCGCTCGTGCGTTGGGCGGCGTAGATCGCCAGCTTGCTCTGGTCGGCGCTGCCGGCCTGGACGCTGGTCTCGCCGAAGCGCCCGCCTGCTCCGTCGTAGTTGCGGTAGATCCTGAAGGCGTAGGCGCTGGGCCGGTCGGGGGCGAACTTCGAGGCTTCGCTTTCGTAGCGCCCGTCGAACAGGGTCGCCAGGTCGACGCCTTCGCGCCCGAAGATGCCCAGAATGTCGGCCTGGGCCAGGGCCCCGTTTAGATCGGCGTGGGCGCCCCAGCTGTACTCGCTGATCGCGACCATGGTGCCCGGATAGTTGCTGGCGACCAGTTCGCGTAGGCGCGGAATGAGCCTGACCACCCCGCCGTCAGGCGCGCCATTGTCCTTCCAGAAGACGTCGGCGTAGCTGGGGTCCCAGAGCGCGCGCGTCGATTCGAGGCGCAGAGCCTGCAGGGCGGCGTCGCCGGCGGGGTTGTTGTACTCGCCGCTCTGCGGGTAGTAGTGTACGTCGAGATAGTCGAGCAGGCGCACGCCATTAGCTGTCTCGTAGGCCTGCATCTGCTGCAGGTACCAGGCGAGGAAGGGCGTGCCGCCGTTGGCGTTGCGGTCGTCGGGGGTCACCCAATCCTCGCGCTGGCCGTCGTAGAATGAGTTGAAGTAGTACGAGTAGCTGCCAAGCGACGGTCCGAGGGTCTGGGCCGTGGGGTCGGCCTGCTTGACCGCCGCGGCGTACAGGTAGGTTCGGTCGCGGAACTGCTGATAGGTTAGGGCCGTGGGCACCAGGTCGGCGTGGGTGGCGCTCCACAGGTCGGGCTCGTTGTCGAGCGCATAGTAAGCCACGCCCCCCTGGGCCGCCGAGCCGTAGCTAGCCTTGAGCTGCGCGATCCAGGCGCTTGCGTCGGCGGGGGCGAAGGGCAGGCTGGTGTCGTTCGGGTCGACCGGGCCGCCGAATTGGAGCGTACCCCCGGGCGTGATCCCCGTGACCCCGGTGCCGCACTGGGGCAGGTTCGGGTTGGTCGCCGCCAATCCGCCGAAGGCCTGCGGCACATAGGCGTACTTCGCCACACTGAAGCCGCAAGAGGCGTTCTCGCCGTCTTTCGCCACCCAGCCGGTCAGTGGGATGGTCAGGATGCTCTTGCTGCCGGTGCGCCGGTCGCGGGCCACGAACTGATCAGCCGTGAGGTCGGCGGGGCGGTTGGCGAAGTAGAAGTCGAGGCCGCTGTTGGTGTTGCCGCTACGCCAGTTGTAACGCGTGGCCAGGTTGCCGCCATTACGCCGTACGGGCAGCCCGATCTCGGCGGCGAAGGCCTCATCGGCATCGTGCAGCCCATAGATTTCAGGGCTGATTGGCTTGCGCCCCGCCGCGGCGTTCACGCTGAGGGCCGGGCCGCCGGCGGGCGGCGGCTGAGTTACGCCGGTGCAGGCGCTGCTGCTCGGTGCGCCGCCGACTGTGCTCAGGTAGCACCACGCGCTCGGCTCGAAGCCGCCCGGCACGTGTCCGCCGCCCTGCACGATCAAGAAGGTCAGGTCGAGCCCGGCGCAACGTGTCGCCAGCGTATTTTCGGCCTGACTGTAGGCGTAGCTAATCACACTCTTGCCGCCAATTGGCTGGGGCAGCGGCTGGGCCGTCTGCGCGCTGATCAGGACGGTGTAGCACCCCGCGGCGTCGCCCCAGCCGGCCCAGGTACTCGAGCCGAAGGCGACGTCGAGCGCGGGCGGGGCCGTGTCGGTGAATTCGCCCCCGCTGGGCGGCAGCTGTCCGTGGATGTCGAGGATGTGAGTGGGGCGGGTCACACCCGGCGCGCTGAACAGGGCCGCCCTGGGCGTCCAGAAGCCGAAGGGGCTGACTTCGCCGCATGTAGTGTCGCTGCCGGGGACCGGCTGGCCGTTAGGCTGGGCCTCGCCGTCGCAGTAGAAGGTGCCCGAGATCGGGACGATCGCGCGAATCTTGTTGCGGGTGCGTGGGTCGGCGTACAGATAGTAGGCGAAGCCGGCCCCGCGCGACTCGCCGACCACGTAGACCTGCTGGGGGTCGATGCTCGCCCCGAGCAACTGCTCGCCGGCGGTGGCGCTGTCGATCAACTGGTCGATGAAGTCGACATCGTCGTAGGGCTGCCCACTCTCGTCCATTCGAAAGCGCCAGGCCGAGCCGTCGCGCCCGTTGGCCAGAGGGTCGTTGATCTGGTTGCGACCCTGGGGCGAGAGCAGCACGGCCCCGTTGGCGTCGCTCAGCACGGCCTGCCGCCAGGCGGTCGATAGGCCCATGTTGCCGCCGTCGCCGTGGAGGAAGATCACCAGAGGTCGCCCGGCGGCCGGCGCGGCGGCGGTCGAGACGGCGTAGACGAAGCTGCGCGTGCGGCCGTTGACCTGGAGGCTGCCGGAGAGCGGCGGAGCCTGCTGCGGCTCGGCGGCGGGCCCCGGGAAGGCCGCCTGACTTGCGGCGGGGGCGAGCATCAGCGAGGCGAGGGTCACGATGATGAGCCAACAGCGTGTCTGGCGGCGCATGCTAGGTTTCCTTTGTCGACGTGGTGTGCCCTCAGTCAACCACAGATAGCCCGTGAGGGGAAGACCCCAAACGGAGCGTAACCTTGCATCACCACACAAGCCTTCGTGGCTATGGAAGCTGAGCGGAGTTAGAAGAGGTAGCGGTCGCGGAAGGCCAGGGTCACGGTGACGACCATGATCGCGAGCGCGGTCAGGAACCAGAGCAGGGCCCAGATCAGGGCGGGGATGTGGGTGTGCTTGGCGAGATACTGGGCGTCGCTGAGCTGATCGGAGCGCGGGGGGATGACCGAGAGGCGCACCAGGTCGATCAGGCTGTTGGCCGACTCCAGCGGCAGTTGGATCGCCAGCAGCGCGAAGAGCACGGTGGCCGGCTGGTCGGGCAAGTACCAGCCCGCGGCGCCCAGGCCGGCGGCCAGGAGCAGGCCCATGAGAAAGCCGAAGGGGTTGCGCACGAAGAGCAGGCAGACCACCGCCAGCCCGGCGCCCATGCTGATCAGGATCGTCTGGACGGCCAGCTCGGTGGCCGAGAGCAGGATGAGCGCGCCGCCGAAGAGGGCCGAGCCGAGGTAGCCGGCGCTGGCCACGATCAGGCGGCTGCCGCCCCGGACATGGGCCAGCCCCTCGCGGTTGCTGAAGACCGCGAAGCGCTCGAAGCTGCCGCCGGTCAGCATGGCCGCGACGCCGTGACACAGCTCGTGGACGAAGGTGTTCAGCAGGCGGAAGGGGTAGAAGAGCAGGCCGACGACCGGCGCGCGCCAGAGCAGGGTGAGAAACAGACTCACCCCGGCCAGCAGCAGCACGTCGGGCCGGCTCCAGGTATAGATGATGTCGTCGAGCAGCATGCCTCTATTGTAGAATA
>CAZKTU010000388.1:0-4080 GCA_964555675.1 uncultured Oscillochloris sp. | reverse complement strand
GTCGACAGCGGCCTGCTCTCGTACACCGACATCGAGGGCACCCTGGCCCGCACCCTGGTGCTCAACAGCTACACAGCGGGCGGCAAGATCTATATTGCCGTGTATGGCCGCAATGGGGCCTTCGAGCCGAGCGACACCTTCTCGCTGAGCGTCGGCCGCTCGGGCAGCCAGTGCAGCGCCCTGAGCGAGCCGGGCGGCCCGGCGCCGACGGCGCAGGCGGGCAACTTCCAGACCATCTTCCTGGCCGATTTCGACCGCATGCCCGGCACCGCGGCCGAGCTTGCCCAGCTCAGGACGCTACTCGACAGCTTCAAGAGCCGCTCGGACATCAATGGCGTTGTGGTCGACGTCGGGGCCGATGCGCGCGTGGCCGCGGCCAATGCGCTGGCCGACGCCAACCCCGATTGCCCCGAGGCCAAGAACTTCGTCGCCAACGGGGTCAAGGGCATTATCGACGCCTACCGCGCCTTCAACCCGGGCCTGCGCTATGTGGTGCTGGTCGGCGGCGACGCGGTCATCCCCTACTATCGCTACGCCGACCAGGCCCTGCTCGGCAACGAGAGTGAGTTCGAGCCCCCGGTGCGCAACGACTCGTTCTCCGAGGCCGCCCTGCGCCTGGGCTATGTGCTCGGCCAGGACGAGTACGGCGCCCGCTACAGCATCGACTTCCGCAGCGTGCGCCTGGCGGTGCCCGACCTTGCCGTCGGCCGCCTGGTCGAGACGGCCGGCGAGGCTACGGCGCTGATCAACAGCTACATCAGCTCGGGCGGCGTGATTACGCCCACCGGCTCGCTGGTCAGCGGCTACGACTTCCACTACGAGTCGTCGCAGAAGATCGCCGGCGACCTGGAGACTGGCACCGGCGCGCCGGTGCGCAGCCTGCTCTCGCCCTCGACCGACTCGTTCCAGCTGCCCGGCACCTGGACGGCGAGCGACCTGAAGACGGCCCTGACCACCGATGACTACGACCTGCTCTATCTGGCCGGCCACTTCAGCGACGGCGGGCTCAAGGCCGCCGACTACGCCACCGTCCTGCGGGCGTCAGAGCTCGAGGCCGACCCCGGCACCCAGCTCTTCGGGTCGCTGGTGGTCAGCCCCGGCTGCCACTCGGGCTACAACACCGTCGACGGGGCCGCGATCGCCGGCGCGACCGAGCAGCCCGACTGGGCCCAGTTCTTCGCCCGCCGCGGCACGACCCTGGTGGCCGGCACCGGCTACCAGTATGGCGACACCCAGTTCACCCAGTTCGCCGAAGAGCTGTACGTGCGCCTCTTCGAGCAGCTGCGGGTCGATAGCGACCGGGCGAGCAGCGCCGGCGACCAGGTCGCCATCGGCGAGGCCCTGGTGCTGGCCAAGCAGCGCTACCTGATCGACTCGGCGGTCATCCGCGGCATCGACAAGAAGACCCTGACCGTCAGCACGCTCTACGGCCTGCCGATGCTGAAGGTCAACATGCGCGGCGAGCGCCTCGCCCCCGCGCCCGCGCCCGACCTGCCGGGCACCTTCGGCACGCTCGAGCCGATTGGCACCCCCAGCGACCCCTACGGCCTCAAGGCCAGTGAGGTCACGGTCGACCCCTCCCTGAGCGTCGTCGAGTTCCCGCTCAGCACCCTGAGCGATAGCGCGCCCGTCACCGTCACGGCGACCTACATCCAGGGCGCAACCGCCGATGATCTGATCGCCCGCCCGGCCGAGCCGGTGCTGCCGAGCGCCCAGTACAGCGTCGGCCGCCCCGGCGAGCAGCTGCGCGGCGCGCTCTTCCTGGGCGGCAGCTACAGCCAACTGACCAATCGGCTGCCGCTCACCGGGGCCGCGGCCACCGAGCTGCGCGGCGTCCATATGACCTTCCCGAGCGAGTCGTTCTACCCCGAGAAGTGGTGGTCGATCAGCACGCTCGGCGAGCTGACCGGCGATAGCGGCGACGGGCGCGCCCGCCTGCAGCTCACCCCGGCCCAGTTCCTGGCCGACCCGGGCAGCACGCGCGGGACGATCCGCTACTACAACGGCCCGCTCAACTTCCGGCTCTTCTACAGCGATCAGGCCGGGGCCGGCAGCGATGGGATCAACCTGGCCCTGGTCGGCCAGCCCTCGATCCAGATCGTCGACTTCGAGGTCGCCGAGGGCGTCGTTCGCTATCGGGTCAGCGCCAACGGCGGCGGCGCGCCGCTGCGCGAGGTCTGGGTCACCCACACGGCCGCCGCGGGCAGCCTGGCCGGCAGCTGGAGCTCGATCCCCCTGGCCGCGAGCCAGAGCGAGCCCGACCTCTGGGAGGGCAGCTTCACCCTGCCCGCCGGCACCAGCGGCTACACCTTCTTCGTGCAGGCGGCCAATGCGGCCGGCTACACCGCCCTGAACACCAACTCGGGCATCTACTTCGGCACGCCCAACCCGGTCACCGCCCCGCCCCCCGGCGTGACGACCTACGCCACCAACCTGAGCCTGGATCTGCCCACGGGCGCGACCTACGGGCGGCCGGCCACCTTCACCGCCCAGCTCAGCAGCGCCGGCGGCCCCAGCCTGGCCGGCCGCCAGCTCACGCTGAGCGTCGGCTCGCAGACGGCCACGGCGACCACCGGGGCCGACGGCAGCGCCAGCTTCACCCTGACCATGTTCGGCGCCGGCACGCAGCCGGTGGCGGTGGCCTTCAACGGCGAGGACGTGCTGCTGCCCTCGACGGTCAGTAGCTCGCTGAGCATTGCCAAACAGCAGCCGAGCCTGAGCGCCGCGCCGGTCACGGCCAGTATTGTCGCCGGCACGCCGGTGACCATCACCGCCACGCTGACCGACGCCGACGGCGGGATCAGGGACGCCCGGGTCTACCTGGCGATCAACGGCCAGGTGGTCTCGGCCCGCACCAACCCCGAGGGGGTCGCCCTGCTGCCGGCGCCCGCCCTCGCGACCGGGGCTAATCCGTACACCGTCACCTTCCTGCGCATCCCGGCAGCCGGCGGCGGCTTCAGCGGCGAGAACGACCCGCGCTACCTGGAGGCCACGGCCACGGGCACGATCACGGTGAACGCCGCGAACGCGACGCCGGTGGCCAACGACCAGAGCGTGACCACCAACGAGGATACCGCCGTCAGCTTCACCCTCGACGCCAGCAACCCCGGCGGCGGGGCCCTGAGCTTCAGGATCGTCAGTGGGCCCAGCTCGGGCGCGCTCAGCGGGGTCGCGCCGAGCCTGACCTACCAGCCGGCCGCCAACTTCGCGGGGAGCGACAGCTTCACCTACGAGGCCTGTAGCGTCGCCAACGCGAGCCTCTGCGATCAGGCGACGGTGAGCATCACAGTCACGCCGGTCAACGACCCGCCCTCCATCGCCTTCGCCCCGGGGGCCCTCTGCCTGGCCGACTTCCGCGGCCAGACCACCCTGGCCCTGGGCGACCTCGACACGGCGGCGGGCAGCCTGAGCCTCAGCGCCAGCAGCTCGAATACCACCCTGGTGCCGCTCGCCAACATCAGCTTCGGCGGCAGCGGGGCGAACCGCACACTCACGGTCGCGACGGCGGCCGGTCGCAGCGGCAGCGCGACGGTCACGGTTGTGCTCGGCGACGGCACAAGCACTACCAGCCTCACCTTCACGGTGCGGGCCGGCACCAGCAACAACGACCTGCTGACCGGCACGCTCGGCCCGAGCATGCTCTTCGGCGGCGGCGGCCAGGACCTCCTGACCGGCGGCCCCGACGTCGACCTGCTCTGTGGCGGGTCGGGCGATGACCGCCTGAGCGGCGGGCTCGGCAGCGACACGCTCGAGGGCGGCGACGGCAACGATACGCTCAACGGCGAGGTCGGCGAAGACCGGCTGCGCGGCGGGGCGGGCGACGACCGGCTGCTCGGCGGCCTCGGCGCCGACGGGCTCGAGGGCGGCAATGGCAACGACACACTCGACGGCGAGGCCGGCGACGACACCCTCGACGGTGGCCAGGGCGACGACCGGCTGCTCGGCGGGCTGGGCGACGACCGGCTGCTCGGCGGCCTGAACAACGACGCCCTCGACGGCGGCGCCGGCCAGGACACGATGCTGGGCGGCGACGGCGACGATCGGCTCACCGGCGGCCTCGGCGCCGACAGCTTCGATGGC
>CAZKTU010000387.1:2959-4139 GCA_964555675.1 uncultured Oscillochloris sp. | reverse complement strand
TCGAGGCCCTGTAGCGCGGCACGCTGCTGCACCGCGCCGATCGGTAGCAAGGCCTCGTCGTGATCAAACACGTGATCGATCAGCGCTGTCGTTACCACCCGCGGCAGCGCCAGCCGACGCGCGGTGACAAGCTCCAGCACCGCCTCGTTGGGATCGCGCCGGATATACACCGCTACCGGCGGGTCACGAAAGGTTGCGCGTAGGCCATCGCTCATCATCTCGGCCAGTACGTCGGCCTCCAGGGTGGAGCCGAGCCGTGCTGTTGTCTGGCCTAGCACCTCGGATGGGTTATCGCGAGCGGCTCGCAAGGTCGTTAGCCAATGCACCAGCCGATAGGTTGGCTGGTAGGCCGCCAGCACGATGATGAGGATGAGCAGAAGCGTTGGGTTCAACAACCCAATCTGGGTGACAATCGCTAGCAGGGCCATGATAGCAACGATTGCCCCTGCGCCGGTGACGATGCGGCGCGCGAGCCAATCCGCCCGCAGCAGGTCGGTACTGACGCCGCCGAAGAGGTAGACGAGTGGAATGACCACAGCGATCGCGGTGCTAGTGACCGGGGGGACGCGGGCCATCAGCTGGGGGGCAATTATCTCGCCGAGGATCAGGACGGCCCACGCGCAGGCGACGATGATACACGCGACGGCGATCAGCCGAATCTGGCGCTGGATGTGCGCAATTGTGGTGTCGTGGTACGCTCGCCACAGGATGGCCGCGCTCACCACGAAGCTGACCAGGAAGATCAGGAGCGTGCCGCTGTCCAGCAGCTCGAGGAAACCAGTCGTCGTCTGCCCGAGGATGGACAGACCGAAGAAACCGCCCTGCAGCAGGCCCATCGTCACAAGCCACCAGCGCTGTGCTCGCCGGAGTGTGTCACCAGCCAGTGGCCGACTCGGATACCACACATGCATCATGACGGCCGCCGGCGCGAGGAGGGTGCTGAGTACCCAGAGGACAACGATGGTGAGCGGGTAGGAGACGACCTGTACGAGCTGATACAAGCCCAGCGCACCGCCCAGGAGCACCCAGAACCAGGCTGCCCATGTCAGCCGCCGATTTATCGCATGCGGTGACGACCCGAGGAGAAAGCCGGTAGCCCAACACACCAGGGCGACCATGGTCCGCATCGCCTTGTCGATCTGCAAGGCCAGATCAGGGCGTTCTGCGTTGAGCACCAGGT
>CAZKTU010000387.1:0-2859 GCA_964555675.1 uncultured Oscillochloris sp. | reverse complement strand
CAGCGCCGACGCGAAAGCGATCGATTACGCCCATGCGCCGGTCGCTTTCCCGTCGGCGTCACGGGCTTGTATCCTGCCGGCCTCTGCTGGTTCGCCGAATGAACCGTGCAGGAGCCTCGTGTAGACCTCCTGGGTTTCCATCGGCAGGGGAGCGAGGACGCCCTCCAGCGCCTGGGAGTAGCTGCTGTAGATCGAATCCCAGAAGGCGTGAACTGCCCCAGGGCCATGAGCAGCAAGGGCAGGATGGGCCGCTAGAAGCGCCCGGCTGAGCGTCATCGCATCAGGCTGATGCTCCTGATCGACACTGTCAAACAAATCGTCGCGATACTGGAGCAGCATGCCGTAAATCGTACCGGCAGTGATGAGTGCCGCGATCTGGGCCTCGTCATCTGTCGCAAGCAGGGCCGCGCCGCCGAAGGCCAGGGCGAAGGTTGTGCCAGTCTTCTGGGCGGCGAGTTGTTCGTAGATGTCGAGTGGTGCCGCCCCCGGCGCCTGGAGCGTTGTTCGTGTCAGGGTAAGATCACGAAACTGACCGCTGGCCAACTGGGCCATGGACTCCGCCCAAAAGCGCTGGAGCCGACCGATCCGCGAAGCAGGAATGATCTGCGCATCAAGCGTGACCAGCGCGTGCTGTGCGGCGATGTAGAGGCTGAAGGCCAGGTGGTACTGTAGGCCTGGGGCGAGCCCTTCGAGCCAGGGATCGCCCAGGTCATCACCATCCTGTAGGTGGTCCAGGCAAAGCGTGACGGTGTAGAGCGCGCGCCATGCGTCGAGAAATGGCGCGATGGCCTGCGGCTGGGCCTTGAGGCTCGTGGTGATGTTGGAGATCGTCTCGATCCATATCGGTTGTGGTGCCGAGACTGCATTAGCAGTCAGCAGCCGGTCGACCGCGAGCTGGAGTTCGCCGGCGAAGGGGAACGGCGAGTGATCGGGGTGGAGATCAGTGCCCATGGGATTTGGTTGTCCGTTGTGTCCTGTCGTAGCGTGACCGAGCCGCGGCCCGAGGATGAGCCCCGGGCCGCAGTTCGCAGGCGATCAGCAGCCCCTGATACCACGTCCGTAACTATCCGCCCCGTTGATGATGATCGGCCCAAGCAGCGCCACGCTCGTGCTAATGGCGCTGAGACGGGGAAGAACCTTCGCTACCTGCTCGTACAGGGTTTCCCGAATACCGTTGAGGGCCGGTTCATCGAGCTCGGTGCGCATCGGGCCATTCGCAGCGCACGCTTCCGCCTGAGGGTCGTCACTCATGACATCCTCCGTGTGGCGCTACGCACTCGCTCCAGTCGTGGGAGGGCGTAGCAGCGGTTCCTGGTTCCCGTTAGGGCCTGACGAAACGGGGACGCGCAGTATAGCAGGTCAAAGCGCGGTTGAGAAGATGTGAAAACACATAATTCGATGAGAAAACACTTCGGCGTTGTGCCCCTGATCGAGAGAAGCAGCTCCTGATGCACTCGTCTACAGCGGCAATCAGCCTGCCGCCGCATAGGTACGCCAGGTAATTGCCGTCAAGGAGCAACTCGCGAGGGTTTACGATGATATACCGTACGTACGGCGATACCATTCTACGAGCTGGATACGCTGGCCACAGCCGGTCTTGCGTAGCATCGACGTGATGTAATTTTGCGCCGAGCGCGGATCAATGCGCATATGCGCTGCGATCTCCTGTGTGGTGAGCCCCTGGGCCAGGAGCTTGAGCGATACCAGCTCCTTTGGCGTTAGCGTCGTCTCCTTCATTGACTGCGCGAGGTATTCCTGGACGAACGGCGACTGGAACACCTGGCCTGCGACGACCGTCGTGATAGCCTCGATCAGGACTGACGATCGCTCCTCCTTCGCCACATACCCGGCAGCGCCGGCATTGAGCAACTCAGGCGCTAGGTCAATCGTCGACGAGAAGACGACCACCCTCAGCTTCGGGCGCTCCCGCTGGAGGCGCTGAATGATCGCCAGGGGCGAACCAGCCATGCCTCCGAGGTCGAGGATGACGACATCGGCCGGGTGGCGTCGCGCGGCCGCGACCACCTCGGGGAACGAATGGGCCGTGGCGACGACCGTGAATTGGTCAGAGCCGCTCAGCAGCATGCAGAGTGCGTCGAGCACGATCGGATGGTCGTCACCGATAAGAATGCGGATAGGTGGCTCCGACATGGGTCTCCTCGTAGTGTGTGTCGTAGAAATCGTCTTCATCGGCGGGCTATGATCACAATTATAGGAGGGTGCCCGGCGAAATGCACTATGTGAAAACACATAGTTTTTTCGCGAGCCGCCGAATTCGTCTCAAAACTATGTGTTTTCGCATATTCTCAAGGCCACTCACCGTTTGTATGATGATCATGCAACGGTACAAGACAGATTCAGGAGTGAGCCATGAGCAGCCTCTTTGCCACAAGCATCAGCCTGTCACCAGATCGGCACATCTCCACCGATGAGGCTGTCTGCCTGGTGAAGCAGCGCAGTACCCTCACGCATACCGAGGCGCGCCTGGTGGTGCATGACTATGTGCGCTACAACCGTGAGCAGCTGGCGGAAGAGTTGAAGGTTTCGCTCGAGACGCTGAAGAGCTACTGGCGGCGCGTCTACAAAAAGGTCGGCTGCCAGGGCCGTGACGAGATACGCAGGTGGGTTGGCGCCACCCTGCGCGCTGAGTTTGAGCATACAGACCCTGCATAGTCACCGTGCTACACGGTGCTGATCTCAGCTTCCGCGCACCATCAGGAACGACATAAACGTGTGCCGTCCAGTTTTTGAACAACCTCAGCCCGCACAATCCTGCGCTTGCCTCCCCTTTTGCCTCCCTTTTTGTCCACTTCCACAGCGGGATGCACACCCCTACACTGCGGCCAGGGTTCATATCAC
>CAZKTU010000386.1:0-4149 GCA_964555675.1 uncultured Oscillochloris sp. | reverse complement strand
GGTAACGTCGGCATGGTGATGCCCATCGTCGGCGTGTTCCAGCTCGCTTCGGCCACGTCGGACGAGCCGCCGATGGTTGGCTCGCGCTGCAGCGGCAGCACCTGCTGGGCCAGCCCGTGCTCCGGAACGCCTAGCTCGCGCTGGCAGGCCCGAGCAAACGCCTGCTCCTCGTCGCTCCAGTGCGGCACGCCGACGCGCTCCATGTGCTGCTGCATACGCTCGGCCAGCGGCGTGTTGGGCAGCAGGTCATGGACGCCGTAGTAGTGGATCACCTTCGCCGTGGTCTGCGTGGCCAGGGCCGCGCCTTCGGCGATCTGGCGGATCCAGGCCGTCATTGCGTTCACTCGCGTGCGATCGGCGTCGCGGACCTTCATCCACATCCGGGAGTAGTCGGTGACCACGTTGGGCGCTGTCCCTGCGGCCTCGAAGACGTAGTGCAGGCGCGCGGTGGGCTCCAGGTGCTCGCGCATCAAGTTCAGGCCGTGGGCGGCGAGCTCCATTGCGTGCAGGGCGCTGCGGCCCTTCCAGGGTTCGATGCCGGCGTGGGCCGTCTTGCCGCGGAACTCGACCTTGAGCGCGTCGTTCGCGGCCATCCGCACGTTGATCACCGCGGCGATCGGGCCGGGGTGCCAGTGGAGGCAGGCGTCCAGGTCCTCGAAGAGCCCCTCGCGGGCCATGTAGACCTTGGCGCCCTCGGTCTCTTCGGCAGCGCAGCCGTAGACCCGCAGCGTTCCTGTGATGCCCTGCGCCTCCAACACCTGCTTCGCAGCGATCGCCGCTCCGGTTAGACCGGCGCCGAGCAGGTTGTGGCCGCAGCCGTGGCCGCTGGTCTTGCCATCGGCCCGCGGCTCTTTGCGCGGCACGGCGGCGTTGCCGAGCCCAGGCAGCGCGTCGTACTCGGCGAGAAAGCCCACCTTCGGCCCGCCCTGGCCCTGCGACCACTCGGCGACAAACGCCGTCGGCACCCCGGCGGTGCCCCTGCTGACAATGGTGAAGCCGGCGGCCTCCAGCTCGCGCAGATGCACCCTGGCCGACTCAACCTCCTGCAGGCCGATCTCGGCCAGCTCCCATACCTCGGCGCAGATCCGCGCGATCGCTGGTTGTGTCGCCTCCAGCGCCCGGTCGATCGCAGTAACCTCATCGGGGGTCGGCATGGTTGTTCCCTTCCTGTTGTGCGGTTCAGCGTGGACGATGGCAGCGCATCGTGCTCACCCAGGGCCTACCTCGCTTTCGGGCGCGGCACGAGCCCGGACTGGCGTAGTTTCGGGCCGCAGCCAGAACCAGGCGATAGTGGCGGTCACAAGACACAGGGCTGCCGCCACGAGGAGCGCGGCCGCGATGCCCATGCTGTAGGCGTCGCGGTAGAGGCTGAGGAGCGTCAGCTGTACGATCACCTGCGGGTCACCCTCGCTTGCGATGATGCCCTGCTGCAGCACCTCGTTCAGCGCGCTGATGGCGCGGTTCTGCTGCTCGTCGCTCAACCCCAGCCGACTGATCCTGCGCGCAAAATCGTTCAGTCCGATCTGCTGGGCCACGGCGCCAAGCACCACCCCGGCCAACGCCCCGCCCGTGAGCCCGGCCGCCTTGCTGATCCCGGAGCTGACCCCGACGAGGTCGGCGGGGAGCGCACTGAGGAAGATGTTGTTCCAGACCGTCGAGGCCAGCAGGAAGCCGAGCCCGAACAGCACCATCGTCGGCACCAGCCAGAGGTATGGCGTGGTGGGCCGTGCCAGGGCAGAGAGGCCCATAGCCAGCGCCATTGCCACGATGCTCGAACAGACGACGATGCGCGGCGGCTGCTGGAAGGCGATGCGCGCCGCCCACGGCAGGGCGAGGGCGCTGCCGACCAGGATCGGCGCCAGCGCCAGGCCGGCGAGCGCCGGCGGGAGCTGCTGTACGGTGGCGAAGAAGCCGTAGAGTCGCAGCGAGAAGCCGCTCAGCGCGAAGCTCAGTGTCGCCGAGACCAGCAGCAGGAGCGCGAGCAGGTGGCGCAGCGGCGGGCCAGCCTGTGTACGCCCCCCCCACTCGAGCGTGAGGCGCGGCCAGAGCGAGAGGATCAGCATGCCAAGCAGCCCGGCGCCGCTCGCAGCGATGGTGCCCGGGTTGCGCCATGTACCTCTGGCACCGGCGAGCGCCAACCCGAAGATGATCAGCAGAAAGACCAGGGTCCAGGCGCTCGCGATCACCGCTTCACCGCGGCGGAGGCCGCCGTGGGCCCGGCTCTCAGGCAGGTGGCGCCAGGCCAGTACAATCCCGGCGCTGCCCGCCGCGATCGGCAGGATCAGCGCGACCCGCCAGCCGAGCAGCGCCTCGATCGGAACCGCGGCGATGCTGGCCAGCGTGCCGAGCGCGGTGCTCAGGGTATAGACGAGCAGGGCGTTCGAGCGCTCGCGCCCCTCGAAGGTCACGCGGATCAGGCCGAGGGTGAGCGGGAAGACCAGTGCGCCCATGGTGTTCATCACCGCCCGGATGCCCACCAGGGCCGGCAGGCTGGGGGCCAGCAGCGAGAGCAGATTGCCCGCCGTGAAGCCGATCGCGCCGATCAAAAAGACCCGCCGCCGCCCATACAGGTCGCCGAGCACACCGCCGAGCAGCTGGCAGGCGACGAAGAGCACTACGCCCAGGTTGGTGAGGATCTGGTAGTCGCGCCAGGCCGTCTCGAAGGCCGAGGGCGGAATCTTCAGCCCGATCACATAGAGCCGCGGCTCGGCGAGCTTCGCAAAGGCCACCAGGCAGCAGGCGGCCAGCACCCACCAGCGGGCCGGGTGCGTGTACCGCAGCGCTGGAGCCTGGGTTTCGGCCGATGCCGGCGCGCCGGCTGTTTGTGTACTCATCGCCTTGCGCCCCTCGCACTCGTGCCTCACGACCACCCTCAGTCGTGGGATGTGGGCGGGTGGTGGTTGCGCCCGTGGTTGACCGCGAAGTAGGCGAGGGCGAAGATCAGCAGGGCCACCGTGACTCCGACGGCGAGCACGTCGGTGCCGCCCTGCCACGAGGTCACCAGCTCGAGCCCGTAGACGCCGAGGATTGTGATCAGGACGCCGATCAGCTGCCCCTCAAGGTCGCTCGCCGAGCGCACGCGTAGCCACGCCGGTAGCGGAAGGCGGGTGGTCACAAACAGTTGGAAGAGCCCCGCCGAGATCACATAGAGAATGGTCGCGATCAGGAACAGGTCGACGGCCTCGATGAAGCCGAGCCGGGCCTGATTTGCCGTTAGCCGCGCGCCAACGCCGACCAGCCCCAAGAGCGTCCGGATCATCTCGATTGTGCCGAGCACCAGCAGGGTGATGGTCGCGGCATAGGTGCTGAAGATCGCCAGGATGAAGACATAGCGCGTCGTGGAAAGGTAGCGCAGGATTGGCGGCGCCTCCTGCTCCTGACTCGGTTCCGGGCGCAACGGTTCGCTCACAGCCTCCCCTTTTGTGATCGCATGAACCCTCATACGGCGCCTGTGCCTCTGAATGGTCTTGTGGCTAGCTGGCCAGGAGCTTAGCCTTCTCGAACACCTCGACGAGGATAGCCTTATAGCCGAGGCCGTCGTGCAGACGACCGATCAGGCGCGGTCGGGCGATCGCGCCGGCATTGGATGCAGGTCGAGGGAGCTTTGCGCGCAACAGGGTCGAGTGCATAGGTCCTCCACCGCAAGCGGCTCGGTGCACACGCTACCAGGTGCGTAGGAGCATCAGATGCCCATTGTGGTTTGAATGCGGCTTGCTGCTTCCTGCAAGCGTGAGGTGAGTCGGGGTTCGGGCTCCACGTTTGTCACAGCGCAGACACACTACAGGGGCGTTGCTGAGCCGTACAGAACGCGAGGAACAACTGGCTGATAGATGAGGAGATGTCGCGCTGATAGTATTGTAGAGGAATTGTTCGGGAGTATCAAGGAGCGAGCCATTGTGGTCAGGGCGACGTCAACGTCCACGCGCCGTGGCTCGCCGGGGCCGTAAACGGCCCGGCAATGGGTGCGAAGGCCACTTGCGTGGCCTGCCGGAGCCCGCGCAGGCGGGCTTGGCAGCCCTAGCCCCCGCCGGTTGAGCGGGCGGGCGCCGGCGAGCAGATCGCTCAAACCGCTGACGCCCTCTGGATTCACTCCAGCGCCGGATCGGCCCGCTCCAAGCTCACGCCCGCCCTCCTTGACCGGCTCGTTGG
>CAZKTU010000385.1:0-4239 GCA_964555675.1 uncultured Oscillochloris sp. | reverse complement strand
GTAACGTAAAGCGCTGCAAGGTGAAACCCTGGGCGCGCCGGCGCGAGGCGGACACGGCTTGTCGCGGCGTGCTCGATCGGTTAAAATGGCGGGCGCGGCGGGTCAGTCTACGGCGAGCGAGGGCAGCGTGAGTGCGACGATCGAGGCGGTGCGCGGCATGCACGATATGCTGCCCGGCGAGCAGCAGGCCGCGGCCCGGGTCAGGGCCGCCCTCGAGGCAGTCCTGGCCGACCACGGCTATAGCGCCCTCGACCTGCCGATCGTCGAGCATCGCGACCTCTACCTGCGCAAGCTCGGCGAAGAGCTGGCCGGCAAGATCTACGAGTTCAGCTTCGGCGGCCGCGACCTGGCTCTGCGCCCCGAGTGGACGGCCTCGGTCCTCAGGGCCTACGTGGCCCACCTGCAAGAGCAGCCCCTGCCCCTGCGCCTGAGCTACGCCGGCCCCGTCTTCCGCTACGAGCGCCCGCAGCGCCACACCTACCGCCAGTTCACCCAGATCGGCGTCGAGATCGTGGGCGGCCCCGCCCCCCGCGCCGACGCCGAGGCCCTGGCCCTGGCCTGCGCCGGCCTCGACGCCGCGGGCGTGAGGGGCTACAGGGTGCTGGTCGGCCACGTCGGCCTGATCCGCGAGCTCCTGGCCAGCCTCGGCCTGACCGAGCGGGCCCAGGGCGCCCTGGTCTGGAGCCTCGAGCATCTGCGCGCCGACGGCCCCGAGGCTGTGCGCGCGCGCCTGCGCGAAGATGTCGGCGAGCCCCCCCGCGGCCTCGAGCTGCCCCCCGGCCTCGACGACGCCCAGGCCACAGCCTGGCTGCTGCGCACCCTCGAGGCCATGCAGATCGACCTCAGCACCGGCACCCGCGCCCCCGACGAGGTCGTGGCGCGCCTGCTGCGCAAGCTGCGCCGCGGCGACGAGCAGGCCGCGATCGACCGCGCCCTCGACATCCTGACCCGCCTCAGCGCGGTCAGCGGCCCCGCCGCCGAGAGCCTGCCGGCCGTGGCCGCCCTGCTCGAGGCCGAGGGCCTGCGCTCGGCCGCCTACGCCGAGCTGCGCGCCATCCTCGAGCTGCTGCCCGCCCACGGCCTCGACCCGGCCCAGGTGACGCTCAACTTCGGCCTGGGGCGCGGGCTGCACTACTACACCGGCCTGATCTTTGAGATCGACGACCCCTCGGGCCTGCAACTCTGCGGCGGCGGCCGCTACGACGACCTGGTGGCCGCCCTGGGCGCCCGCAGCAGCGTGCCCGCCGTGGGCTTCGCCTACGGCCTCGAGCGGGTCGTCGCCGCAACGCCCCCGACGGCCCCCCCCGAGGCCCGCCGCGTCGCCGTGGTGGCCCCCGTCTCCGACGACGACTACGCCTACGCCCAGGAGGTCGCGCGCCGCCTGCGGGCCCGCGGCCTGGTCGCCAGCGTCGACGTGCGCAGCCGCCCCCTGGCCAAGAACCTGAGCGACGCCGCCCGCCGCGGCGCCGGCTTCGTCGCGATCGTCGGCATCGAAGAGCGCCAGAGCCGCACCCTCGTCTGGCGCGACCTCGAGCGCCGCGACGAGCGCCGGCTCGCCATCGACGAGATCAGCGGGCTCTAGCCTAACCATGAAGGATCGCACCTAATGGACGACGGCCGCGAGAACACTGCGGCGCGGCCCGCCGCCGGAGCGCCGCCCCCCTGGGGCCGCTACGCGGAGCTGCGGCCCGGCGACCTGGCCCGCATCCGCGAGCAGGCGCCGATCGCCTACCTGCCTTGGGGCGGCCTCGACTGGCACGGCCCACACCTGCCCCTCGGCCTCGACGGCTTCGTGGCCGAGGCCGTGGCCGAGCGCGCCGCCCGGCGCACCGGCGGCGTGCTGCTGCCCGTCACCGGCTGGCCCGCCGCCAGCATGCCCCACCACGACTCGCTGGGCATCAGCGGGGCGACCCTGCGGGCCCTGCTCGACGATATTTTCGCCGGCCTCGCCCGCGGCGGCTGGCGCGTGGCCGTGCTGATCAATGGGCACTACGGCCCCGCTCACGACCTCGCCACCATGGCCGCCGCCGAAGAGGCCATCGCTCGCCACGGCCTGCTGACCTTCGCCGTCCCGCCCCTGGCCCTCGTGGACGAGGAGATGCTCGACCACGGCGGCCTCTGGGAGAGTTCGGTGCTGCTCGCCACGCGCCCCGAGCTGGTCGACCTCGGCGCCCTCGGCGGCGGCCCCCTCAGCCCCGCCGGCAGCGGCGTGGTCGGGCGCGACCCGCGCAACACCGCCTCGGTCTCCCTCGGGCTCAGCGCCCTCAACCTGGCCCTCGAGCGCATCAGCGTGGCCGTCGCCGACCTGCTCGACAAGGGCGATCCCGCCCCGCTCTATGCCCTGTACGCGCGCCGCCGCGAGCGCTACCAGTCGTTCGTCGCCCGCTACGGCAGCGACCCCGAGCAGGCCACGCAGGCCTGGTGGAATGAGATCAGCGCCGAGTGAGGGCGCCCAAGACACTATGATACGCTTCGCCATTCCCTCGAAGGGCTCAGGCTACGACGAGTCCCTCGCCCTGCTCGAGAGCTGCGGCCTGCGCGTGGTGCGCGCCAACCCGCGCCAGTACACCGCCACCCTGCGCGGCCTCCCCGGCACCGAGGTGTTGCTCCACCGCCCCACCGAGATCGTCGCGAAGGTGGCCGAGGGTACGATCGACATCGGCATCACCAGCTACGACCTGGCGACCGAGCTGCGCGGCGACGATGGCGACCTGCTGACGATCTACGATGACCTGGGCTTCTGGCGCGTCGAGCTGGTCTTCGCCGTGCCCCAGGGCTGGGTCGACGTGAGCGGCTGGCGCGACCTGGCCGACCTGGCCGTCGAGCTGCGCGCCAGGGGCCGCCGGCTGCGCATCGCCACCAAGTACCCCGAGACGGTGCGCCGCTTCTGCTACGCCCAGGGCATCAACTACTTCGAGCTGGTCGACTCGCAGGGCGCCACAGAGGCCGCCCCCAACCTCGGCTACTCCGACATCATCGCCGATATCACCGAGACCGGCACCGCCATCCGCGACAACCGGCTCAAGATCGTCGGCGGCCCCATCCTGCGCTCGCAGGCCATCCTCGTCGGCAGCCGCCGCACCCTGCGCGGCGACGAGGGCAAGCTGGCCCTGGTGCGCCAGCTCCTCGAGCTGATCGAGGCCCGCCGCCGCGGCCGGCTCTTCTACTCGCTCACCGCCAACCTGGCCGGCGAGTCGGTCGAGGCCGTCGGCCGCAGAGTCACCGCCCGCATCGAGCTCGCCGGGCTCCAGGGCCCCACCATCGCCCCCGTCTGGAGCAAGTTCGCCGACGAGGCGGCGCCCCAATGGTACGCCGTCAACCTGGTCGTGCCCCAGGACGAGCTGCTGCCCGCCGTCGAGCATCTGCGCGGTATCGGCGCCGTCAGCATCACCACCCTGCAGGTGCAGCACGTCTTCAAGGCTCAGAGCGACGCCTATACGCGGCTGATCGCAGCCTTGAGTTAGCCGCTGGAGGCCCTATGACCGACGCCTACGCCGCCTCGGGCGTGAATATCGCCGCCGCCACCAGGGCCAAAGAGCTGATGGGCGCCGCCGTGCGCTCGACCCACGGGCCCGCCGTGCTCGCCGGGATGGGCGCCTTCGGCGGCTGCTTCGACGCCGGCCTGGCCCTCGGCGGGCTCGCCGCGCCCGTGCTGGTCAGCAGCGCCGATGGGGTCGGCACCAAGACCCTGGTGGCCGCAGCCCTCGGCCGCTACGACACCGTCGGGCAAGACCTGGTCAACCACTGCGTGAACGATATCCTCGTGCAGGGCGCGCGCCCGCTCTTCTTCCTCGACTATGTGGCGGCCGCCACGCTCGACCCCGAGCAGGTGGCCGCGATCGTCGGCGGGGTCGCCACCGCCTGCCGCGCCGTGGGCTGCGCCCTGCTGGGCGGCGAGACGGCCGAGATGCCCGATGTCTACGCCCCCGGCGCCTTCGACCTGGCCGGCACGATCGTCGGCGTGGTCGAGCGCGCCGCCATGCTGCCCCGCCCCGACATCGCCCCCGGCGACGCCGTGCTCGCCCTGCCCTCGACCGGCCTGCATACCAACGGCTACTCGCTGGCCCGCCGCGTCGCCGCCGCAGACGGCTACGACGCCCGCCCGCCCATCCTCGGCGGGCAGAGTGTGGGCGAGGCCCTGCTGGCCGTCCACCGCTGCTACCTGCCCGAGGTCACCGCCCTGATGGACGCCGTGCCGCTCAAGGCCCTGGCCCATATCACCGGCGGGGGCATCTTCGA
>CAZKTU010000384.1:0-4286 GCA_964555675.1 uncultured Oscillochloris sp. | reverse complement strand
GCCAGTCGGTGCAGCTCGCCGGCGTCGCCGCCGGGGGCGAAGATCAGCAGCAGGTGGGCCGGGCTCGGGCTGGGGTTCCAGCAGCGGTGGGGCTCGCCGGGGCTGATGAGGGCGAAGTCGCCGGCCGCGAGGGTAATCGTCGCCTCGCCCCTGGTGAGGGCGATGATCCCCGCCACGACGTAGCAGCCCGCGAGCTGATACTCTTGTCGGCGCACCCCCTGGCCGGGGCTGAACGGCGGCAGGGTGCAGGCGACCAGTCCAAAAGCCCCGTTCGTCTCGGCGCTGGTGACGAGAATCTGGCGATGATGCTCGGTCTGCTGCTCCATGGCTGCGGCTCCTGGCGGTACTGGTAGCGATGGGCCCAGTAAACCACAGGCGTGCGGCGCATACCAGCGACCAGGTGTGACAAAAACCGGGACAGGCGAGCGGGCGGGCTGTACTGCTCATCATCGCTGCCGGTCGCGGGTGGCTGCCGGCGGGGGTGTGCGGCGTCGGGTGGGGAGAACACCGCTCGTGGTGGTAGGCCGTGGCGCCTCACTGAAGGCGGCCACGGGCTGCGACCGGCCACTGCACTTCCACCACGCCGCGGCGCGCCCCCACGATCGTGTCGAACAGATTGCTCACCACGCAGCAGTGGTTCGGCAGCACTCGCACCCGCTCGCCCACAGCCGGCCGCCGTGCGCACGCGCTGAAGTCTACGGTGCCGTGCTCCTCGGAGAGCGCGACCAGCTTCGCTTCGGGGTACTCGAGCAGCGTGCCGTAACCCTCAAGGCCGAGCAGGTCGGACGAGAGCGCCTTGCTGCCCGCGTCGATGATGCCGCGCTCAGCCGTCGGGCGGCTGACGACGGTGGCGTGCAGGTGCAGCGCGCAGTCGTCCAGACTCATCGCGCCGGACTTGACGATGTAGCGGTCGCCGTAGACGTAGGTGCCGGCGCGGTGCTCGGTCAGGCTAGGCACCTCGTGGGCCCGCCACATCAGTGGCGTGCTGCCGCCGCTCACTCGCTCGACCGGGAGGCCGGCGGCCAGGATCAGGGCGCGCCCCGCGGCGAGGAATGCCTCGGTGTCGGGGCCAAGTGGGTAGGTCATCAGGCCGCCGAAGCGCAGCCCCGGCGAGCGCGCGATCAGCAGGGCCAGCTCGGCCGCCGCCTCAGGCGTCTGCGCCCCGCAGCGCCCGCCGCCCGTGTCGCACTCCACCAGCACCGGCAGCTCGAGCCCAGCCGCGGCCATTGCGGCGGAGAGGCCGGCGATCACCGCGCCGGAGTCTGCCGTCACACTCACCGAGGCCCGCCGGGCCAGGGCGACCAGACGCGCGAGCTTCGACGCGCCGACGAGGTTGTACGGGATGAAGATGTCGGTGATGCCGGCATCGGCCATCACCTCGGCCTCGCCGAGCTTCTGGCAGGTGATCCCGGCCGCCCCGGCGTCGAGCTGCATCAGGGCCACGGCGGGGATCTTATGGGTTTTGATGTGGGGCCGGTTGGCGATGCCGTGCCGCGCCAGGTAGGCCTGCAGGCCCGCGATATTCGCCTCCAGGCGATCGAGGTCGACCACGGCGACGGGGGTGTCAAGCTCTTCGATGTGCATGGCTGCTCCAGGCCCGGCAGCGCGAGCGAGCCGCGGTGATCACTCCGCTTCAACAGCGGCTTCTCGTGCAGCCCACGCCGCAACCGGCCACACTCGACAAGGTTCGTAAAGGCTCATTCTGATGACCGATGCGGGGTGAAACGGATGTGCTATTATTAGGCTCCACTCGGCCCGAAGAAGATCGCAAGCAATGGAGGATTGATGACGACACACACGCAGCCCAAGCCGGCCGGTACACCCACCTGGGTGGACCTGATGGCGCCCGAACTCGACGCGGCGCGCTCATTCTACCACGCCATCTTCGGCTGGGAGTACGACATCGGCCCCCCCGAGTACGGCGGCTACACCAACGCTCGGGCGGGCGGGCGGATCGCCGCCGGACTGGGCGGCCCCATGCCCGGCGCCCCGCCGACGCCTTCCGCCTGGAGCCTCTACTTCGCCACCAACGCCATCGAGGCCGACGTGGCCCGGGCCGTAGCGCTCGGCGCGAAGGTACACGTACCGCCGATGAGCATTGCCCCCTTCGGCAGTATGGCGGTGCTCGAGGATCCGACGGGCGCCCCATTCGGCTTCTGGGAGGCGGGCGAGCACATCGGCTCGCAGGTCAACGACGAGCATGGCTCTGCGGCCTGGTACGAGCTCTATTCGCCGAACGCGCAGCAGGCCCGTGACTTCTACTGCGCCCTGCTGAGCGCCACATCAGAGCCGATGCCGGGCGGCCCCGAGTACTACGTGTTCAAGCGCGGCGAGGAGCAGCTCTGCGCGGTGATGCAGACCGACCCGGCCTGGGGGGCCTTCCCGCCGCAGTGGATCACCTATTTCGGGGTGGTCGACGCCGACGCCGCCGTAGCCGCGGTGACCGCCAATGGCGGCAAAGCTCTGAGCCCCATCGAGCCCACGCCCTTCGGCCGCATGGCTGCCGTGGCCGACCCCGCGGGGGCGCAGTTCAAGATCATCGAGGTCCCGGCGAGCTAAATGCTGGCAAGCTCTGCTTGCGGCAGCGAATGAGGTGCATCGGACACAGGGAGGGCTTGCCCTCCCTGTGTCCGTGTGTGAGGAAGCTTCTGCACGCTGTCGAATTCCACTTGATATATTCCGATATGGGTATATAATGAGCCTATGGCACGAGCGGCGACCACAACCGACGCCTTCAACGCAGTGGCCGAGCCCAGGCGACGCGAGATCCTCGACCTGCTGGCCGGCGGCGAGCGCTGCGTGAACGAACTGGTCGTTCTACTCGACCTGGCCCAGCCCCTGGTCTCCAAGCATCTGCGGGTGCTACGCGAGGTCGGGCTGGTGGAGGTGCGCGACGAGGGCCGGCAGCGATTGTACCGGCTCAATGCCCGCGGGCTCAAGCCCATCCACGACTGGGTCAAGGCCTACGAGCGGACCTGGAACGAGCGTTTCGATGTTCTGGACGAGCTCCTTGAGGAGCTCAAAGACAAGGAGGACCGTGATGGTGGCAGCAGCGAGTAAGGGCACGGCGGTGGTGACGCTCCCGAGCGACACGCAGATCCTGATCACGCGAGAGTTCAACGCCCCGGCCCACTTGGTTTACAAGGCCTGCACCACCCCCGAGCTGGTCAAGCGCTGGTGGTCGGCCAGGCGCGGCGCGGTGACGGTGGCCGAGATCGATCTGCGGGTCGGCGGGCGCTGGCGCTGGGTGATGGTCGCCGACGGGGGCTTCGAGGTCGGCTTTCATGGCGAGTACCGCGAGATCATCCCCAACCAGCGCATCGTGAACACCGAGGCCTACGAGGGCTTCCCCGAGCCCGACGCCTACTCTGTGAACACCATGACCCTGACAGAGCGCGACGGTCGCACGACCATGACCGTGCTCGTCGAGCACCAGCGTCCCGAGCACCGCGACGCCCACCTCAACTCGGGGATGGAGGCCGGCATGCAGGACGCGTACGACCTGCTCGAGGAGGCCGCGATGGCGCTCGGCGACGCCGGGTAGGCTGCGCGAGCTGCCCGTCGGCGGCTGTTGCGCCGTATGTGAACGCGCTATCAAGACCGACACCGAGCCACCGAGGGGTCCCTTGGTGACTCGGTGCGTTGGCCTCTCCTCTGCTTGCGGCTTGTGCCTCGGCCAAGGCAGAGATCATCACGAGTCACTCGCTTGCCTCGACGTGGCGCTTGAAATGATCCAGAATGGCCTGCCACCCATCGCGCTGTTGCTCGACGGAGTGCGTTTCCTCGGCGTCGAAGGCGACCCGCACCCTAACCCCAGCGGGGCTGTCGGCGAACTCAACCCGGGCTGTGCGGTCCCCGAAGGCGTACTCGATCAACTGGTGCTTCACGACATTCGTGTAGATGCCTGCGAAATCAAACCCCATGCTGCCATCTTTTGCCTCCATGCGTGAGGAGAAGGCGCCGCCGGGCCGTAAATCCACGCTCGATGTGGTTGTATGCCAGTCATCCGATGCGGCATTCCACTGGACGATATCCTCGGGTGTCGTATATGCATCCCAGACTCTCTCGATTGGCGCAGCGATGATCGTCTCGACAGTAATGTTCATTGGACCTTCCTTTTGGCTCTGCCATCGAGTGATGGCCATAGGGTGATCTGCACGTTCGGCGACAAGCGATCGCGCCACGCGTCGCGCAAGGTGCTCGCGAGCGACCGTCGGGACGTGGAGAGCCCGTAGATCGGTTCGTCACCCAGCATAACACGACAGGGCGCACACTCTTGCGCAGAA
>CAZKTU010000383.1:0-4444 GCA_964555675.1 uncultured Oscillochloris sp. | reverse complement strand
CGCTGGTGGTCAGGATGGCGAAGCCCAGGTCGAGGGTGCCGTAGACGATCACCGGCCCCATGATGTTCGGCAGCACGTGCTGGAGCATGATCCGCGGGGTGGGCACGCCTAGGGCGCGGGCGGCGGTGACATACTCGAGGTCGCGGGCCCCCAGCACCGAGCTGCGCACGAGCCGGGTGTAGCTGGGGATCTGGGCGAGCCCGATCGCGATCATCACGGTGAGCAGGCCGGGGCCGAGGATGGCGACGATGCTCAGCAGCAGCAGGATGAGCGGGAAGGCCATGATCACCTCGCTGACCCGCTGTACGAGGGTGTCGAGCCAGCCGCCCTGGAAGCCCGAGACCAGCCCGAGCAGCACCCCGCCCACGAGGGCGATGCCGACGCCGAGCAGGCCGACCCGCAGCGACTCGCGCCCGCCCCAGAGGACCCGGCTGAGCAGATCGCGCCCCAGGTCGTCGGTGCCGAACCAGTGGCTGGCGCTGGGCGGCGCGAGGGCCTGGTCGTAGTTGATCTCGAGCGGGTCGTACGGGGCCAGCCACGGCGCGAGCAGGGCGAGGGCGATGATCAGGCCGAAGCCGAGCAGCCCCGCCAGGGCCAGCCGGTCGCGGCGCAGCGTCAGCCACGCGAGGGCCCACTGGCTCTGTCGCGCCTGCCTGGTCGCGGCCCCTTCGCCCCGGCCGACTGTGGTCGCCTGCTGCACGTGATGCGCTCCTGGTAGTTCAGCTATACCTGATCCGGGGGTCGAGGGCGGCGTAGAGCAGGTCGATCAGCAGGTTGACGGCGACGTAGACCAGGGCGAGGAAGAGCACGGTGCCCTGGACCACGGGGTAGTCGCGGGCGGCGACGGCGGCGACGGCGTAGCGCCCGAGGCCGGGGCGGGCGAAGACGGCCTCGATGAAGACGGCCCCGCCGAGCAGGGCGGCGAACTGCAGGCCGAGGACGGTGACGACGGGCAGCAGGGCGTTGCGCAGGGCGTGGCCGATCACCACGGCTCGCTCGCGCAGGCCCTTGGCGCGGGCCGTGCGCACATAGTCGTCGCGCAGCACCTCGAGCATGCTCGAGCGGGTGAGGCGAGCGAGCACGGCGGCCGGGGCGAGACCCAGGGCCAGGGCCGGCAGGATGAGGTTGCGCAGCCCGTCGCCGCCGGTGACCGAGACCCAGCCCAGGCGCACTCCAAAGAACAGCACGAAGAGGATGCCGAGCCAGTAGTCGGGCACCGAGAGCCCGAGCATGCTGCCGCCGCGCACCAGGCTGTCGGCCCAGGTGCGGGCGCGCACCGCCGCCAGCAGGCCGCTGCTCAGCCCGAAGGCCACGGCGAAGCCCATGGCGGCCATGGTCAGCTGGAAGGTGCTGGGGAAGCGGGCCAGGATCTCGTCGAGCACCGGCCGCCGCCCACGGATCGAGAGCCCCAGGTCGCCGCGCAGGGCGCCCCAGACGTAGCGCCCGAACTGCACGTGGACCGGGTCGTCGAGGCCGAGCTCGGCGCGCGCGCGGGCGATCTGCTCGTTGGTGGCCTGCGGGCCGAGCATAATCCGCACCGGGTCGCCCGGGGTGACCTTGGCGATCAGGAAGGTCAGCAGGGTGACGCCGAGCAGCACCGGGACGGCCAGCAGCAGCCGCCGCAGGATGTACGCGCCCATAAGCCCACCTTTACAGGGAGGGACAGACCGGGCCGCGCCCCAGACGCGACCGGTAGCCGAACAGGGTAGCCTTCGTGGCAGAGGGTTAAAAGACAGTGTAGCCCAGGCGCGGGGCGCGGGCATCACCAGACGGGGTGGAGTGCCCCTCGCAGAATCGGCTAGCCCGGCGGAGGCAGCGCCCTACCACATATGTGGTAGAGCCGCGCCAGGCTCAGGCGTCGCTGAGGGTCGCCAGGCCCTCGCGCAGGGCGTAGAGCACGGCCTCGGTGCGGTTCGCCAACTGGAGCTTATCGAGGATGTTGCGCACGTGGGTGCGCACAGTCCACTCGCTGATCTGGAGGCGCTCGGCGATAGTTCTGTTGGTCAGCCCCCGGGCCACCAGGCGCAGCACCTCGACCTCGCGCTCGGTGAGGGGGCGCGCCGCGGGCGCGGGCTCGGCGGGCTGCTTCAGCTCGCGAAAGAGCTTGAGGGCGATCGAGGGGGGCAGGGTGGGCTCGCCGCGGGCGACGGCCCGGATCGCGGCGATCAGCTCGTCGGGGGCCGAGTCTTTGAGCAGATAGCCGAGGGCCCCGGCCTTGATCGCCGCCATAACCAGGGCGTCGTCGGCGAAGCTGGTGAGCACGAGCACGCGGGCGGCGGGTCGCTCGTTCAGAATGGCCGCGATGGCGGCCGGCCCGTCCTGGCGCGGCATCACCAGGTCGAGCAGGATCACGTCGGGCTGCAGCGCGCGGGCCTGGGCGACGGCCTCGAGCCCATCGCCGGCCTCGCCCACCACCAGCATGCCCGGCTCGCCGTTCACGAAGGTGCGCAGCCCCTCGCGCACCACGGCGTGGTCGTCGCAGACCAGCACACGGATCGCGCTCATTGCGGCGCCTCGGGCGACTCGGCGCGCGGCGCGCCCGCGGCGATGGGCACGGTCGCGGTGAGCAGCGCGCCCTTGCCGGGGGCCGAGACCACCGTCAGGGCCCCGCCGAGGCCCGCGGCCCGCTGGGCCATCGACTGCAAGCCGAGGCCGCCGCCGTCGCGCCGGGCCGGGTCGAAGCCCTGGCCGTTGTCGAAGACCTGAAGCACCACGACCCCGTCGCCGGCGTCGAGGGTGACGGTGATCTCGCTGGCGCGGGCGTGCTTCAGGGCGTTGTTCAGGGCCTCCTGGGCGATGAAGTAGAGCTCGGCCTCGGTGCGCTGCGCGAGGGCGGGCAGGTCCTCGGCGATCAGGCGGGCCCGCACGCCGGCGCGGCGCTCGACGGCGCCCAGGCGCGTCTGCAGGGCCCCGACCAGCCGGTCGTGCTCGAGGGCTGAGGGGCGCAGCTGGTAGACCAGCAGGCGCATCTCCTTGAGGGCCTGCTGGGCGATCTCGGCGGCGCGGTCGAAGTGGGCGCCCGCGTCGATCGGCTCGCCGGCGCGGGCGCTGCGCCGCCAGCTCGCGGCGAGCAGGCTCAAGCTGTAGAGCGACTGGGTCACCGAGTCGTGCAGGTCGCGGGCGAGCCGGTTGCGCTCTTCGACCACGGCCAGCTCGCGGCTACGCGCATAGAGGCGGGCGTTCTCGATCGCCACGGCGATCTGGTCGCCGAGGCTCTGCAGGACCAGCACGTCGGCGTCGCCGAAGGCGTGGGGCCGGTCGCTGAGCAGGTCGAGGGTCCCGATCGCCTCGCCGCCGACCCGCAGGGGCAGCACCAGCTCCGAGCGGGTGTCGGGCAGGCCGTCCTCCTCGAGGTAGTGGGGGTCGGCCCGCACATCCCCGGCGACAATTGTCCTGTTGCGGCGCAGGGCCTCGGTGTTCAGGCTCTTCACCGAGCGGCCGAGCCGCAGCGCGCCTGTGGCCTCGCCGCCGCTGCTGCCGCGCAGCACCAGCTCGTCGCCCTCGAGCAACATCACGCGGGCGTAGGTATAGCCGAAGGCGGTGCGGATCTGGTCGACCACGCGGGCCAGCAGGTCGTCGAGCTGCAGGATCGCGGTGAGCTGGCGGCTGACGGCGGCGCTGGTCTCGAGCTGCAGGGCCCGGCGCTGCACGGCCTGGGTGCGCTCGTGGACGCGCTGCTCGAGGGTGCCGATCAGGTCGCGCAGCTGGGCGGTCATGCTGTTGAAGGCGCGGGCGAGAGCGCCAATCTCGTCGTCGCGCCCGACCGGGGCGGCGCGCTCGAGGTCGCCGCCGGCGATGGTGGTGGCCGTATCGACCAGGTCGATCAGGGGCCGGGTGATACTGCGGGCGAGCAGCACGGCGGCGGCGGCGGCCAGCAGGGCGGCCCCCGCGGTGACGGCCAGGCTGACCAGCAGGTTGAGCAGCACAGCGCGAAAAGCCTCGGCGAAGGCTTGCTCGACCACCAGCAGGGCGCCGGCCTCGGCGGACCAGCGGTAGACACCCAGCAGACGCTCGCCCGAGGGCAGGCTGAAGATGCCCGCGGCGGCGCCGCGCTCGGCGAGGGCCCGGGTCAGCCCGGGCGAACCGGCGGCCTCGTCGCCCTGAGGGCCGGGCGCGCCGCTGAGGGGCAGCAGGGCGCCGGAGGGGGCCACCAGGTAGGCCCGGCCCGTCTCGCCCAGGCCGGTGCGCTCGTCGAGGGTCGCCAGCAGGGGCGCCATATCGGCCAGGCCCGCGATGATGCCGAGCACCTCGTCGCCGGCGCCGAGGACCGGGCGCGCCACGAGGGCCGCGCCGCCAGCCAGGGCCCCGCCGAGCGGGCAGGCCGCGGCGGCGGGCAGCCCGGGGAAGGGCATACGCACCGCAGGGCCGGCGAGGGCCGCCCGGAAGAACGGCTCGTCGAGGCAGGCGCCGACGGCCTCGGTGGGGCCGGTGCAGAGGGCGGGGC
>CAZKTU010000382.1:0-4444 GCA_964555675.1 uncultured Oscillochloris sp. | reverse complement strand
TCGACCGTCGCGCTGATGCCGTGGCCGGCGATGGAGTCGAACCGCGAGGCCTCACTCACGGCCAGGCCGCGCTCGTGGGCGAGGTTGACGATCGCCTCGGCCAGCGGGTGCTCGGAGCCGCGCTCGGCCGACGCCACCAGCCGCAGCAGCTCGGCCTCGGCGACGTCGCCGCTCACGAGCACGTCGGTGAGCGTAGGCTTGCCCTCGGTGAGCGTGCCGGTCTTGTCGAGCACCACGGCGCTCGTCCGCGAGATGCCCTCCAAAGTCGCGGCGTCTTTGATCAGGATGTTGTGGCGGGCGGCGACCCCGGTGCCCACGGCCACCGCCGTCGGGGTAGCCAGGCCCAGCGCGTCGGGGCAGGCGATCACCACCGCCGAGATCGCGAAGGTCAGCGCCAGGGCAATCGGCGCGCTACCGTCGACTAACAAGGTACCAAGCACCTGGAGGTACAAGGGCAGTGGTAGATACCTCTCGCAGCGGAGGCACTTCTGCGCCATCTGGTGTAGGATCGCGCCTGTACCGTGCTGTTGCATACCCATCATCGTTCACAGCACCATACTCAAATGATGAGCTCCACCGTGGCTCCAGACCGGCGTAGTTGAGGCACTGGATATGGGGGAGCGACTACGGTGCTCAAGCCCGAGCGTGTCGATAGCAACCGTGAGGCACCGATGCACAAGCTCCCTCAGGTCACCTTGATTGGCGTCGACTGCGTCGACATCGAGCGGCTGCTGCATGTCGCCGCGATCTGCCAGCGCGGCATCCAATTCGGTGCGGCGCGGATGCTCACCTCGCTTCCCCATACCCACCCGAGCATTGTGCCAATCGCACCGCTTTGCTCGCGCGAGGCGTACTCGTCCTTCGTGGTCAAGCAGCTCAATCGCTACGTTGACACGCCGTTCGCCCTGATCGTCCAGTACGACGGCTTCATCCTCAACCCCAAGGCCTGGCGCGACGAGTATCTCGACTACGACTACATCGGCGCCCCCTGGAACTGGGGCGAGGGCTGGATTGTCGGTAACGGCGGCTTTAGCCTGCGCAGCAAGCGTTTGCTCGATATCCTCCAGCACGACCCCGCGATCACCGACCCGGGTGAGCTCGACCCTCCGGATATACCGGAGGACTGGTACATCTGCGGCGTGCTTCGTAGCTACCTCGAGGGGCTCGGCATCCGCTTCGCACCGCCCGAGTTGGCGCGGCAGTTTTCGATGGAAGGCGGCGAAGCGTTGACCGGAGTGACCTGGAGCGGCCAGTTCGGCTTCCACGGCCTGCGCTGGACCGACATCTCACTCTGGCTCGCCCAGAACCCAGGTGAGCCAATCGATAACACCCTGGATGAGGAGGTCCGGGCGCTGAAAGCACGCCTCGAGACGTGATGCGCCTGGGGGCCATTGCATCGTCGGACGGTCACTGCTTAAAGGAGCACGACGACCAGCCATCGTGGCGCACAGGAGCGAGCGCATGAACCAGCAGGGGCACATCGATGTGGGCGGGCGCCGTCTCGCCTTCCAGGTCTTCGGCCAGGGCCTACCAGTGGTTGTCTTTGAGACCGGACTGGAGGATAGCTCCATAGCCCTCAGCGTCATCGCTGCGGCGGTAGCGAACTTCACAACCGTGCTTGTGTATGATCGAGCCGGCTTGGGAGCAAGCGACCCGGCCCCGCTTCCGCGCACGAGCGCCGATGGTATCCGCGACCTGCATACCCTGCTCGAACGGCTCGTGGTGCCGCGGCCCTGCATCTTTGTCGGCCACTCGTTTGGCGGGCTACTCCTGCGCTGCTATACGCACCAATACCCAGCGGAAGTGGTCGGCCTCATCCTTGTCGACTCGAGCCATCCTGACCAAACCACCCGTGAAATCGACCTCCTGCCAGTACCAGACCCAGGCGAGCCAGCGGCACTGACTGCCGCACGTGAACGCCTTCTAGATGAGATGAGACATCCCGCCGCGAATGCCGAGGGGCTGGATGTCCAGATGAGCTCGGCACAGGCGCGCGCAGCGCAGACACTTGGCAGCATCCCGCTGATCGTTATCACCGCAGGGTTGGATCGCTGGGAGGATGATTTTCCGCCAGCAGTCGCCCGAGCTGTTGATGCCGACTGGCAGGCGATGCAGCGAGAGTTGGCTCAGCTCTCCACCGAGTCTGAACAGGTGATCGCGAGCGCCAGTTACCACGAGGTTCAGGAGAGCGAGCCCGAGCTGATTGTCGCGGCGGTGCAGCGGCTCGTGGCTCGCTATCGCACTGAGCACAAGGAAAGCCCGACCAACGGGTAACGCAGCAAGGAGCATTGAACGATGCACATTCGTCTGCGTGAGCGAACTGACGATACCGCCCTCATTTGGCTGTGGCAGCAGGTGTTTGGCGACACCTGGCCGTTGAGTCCCGAGCTGGTGCAGCGCGCACTGATTGACGGCGACGGCGAGCAGCCACGAGCGGTGCTGTTCGCGGCGGAACAGGGGCAGCCGCTCGGCTTCGCAGTCGTCGAGTACGAGCCATCAGCCCTGGAGGGCGCCCGGAAAGGTTGTCTGGTCGCGCTTGGTGTTGTACCACAGGCGCGGCGCCAGGGGGTTGGTAGGCGGCTCCACACCGCCGCGCTTGAGCTTCTCCGCGCACAGGATGTGAGAATGGTTCAACTGGGTGGCGGTAGCCCGCGGCTCTGGCCGGGCGTGCCCTACTCGTTGCCGGGGGCGCTTAGCTTCTTCGAGGCCCAGGGCTGGGAGGTTGTCGAGGAGAGCGTCGATATGCTTCAGCACCTGGGCACGTATGTGGCGTCGCCAATCTACTCCAGCCAAGCCGCCGCGCTTGGCCTCAGCGTGAATGTGCTCAAACCCGGGCAGCTGGAGGCCGTGCTCGACTTCGTGGCCCGGGAGTTTCCGGAGTGGCTTAGCGCTTACCAGAACATTGTCAACCTGGGTGACGGCTCCGACATTGTTGTCGCCAACGACGCCGGCGGCGCGGTGGTCGCTACCCTCGCGCTCTACGGCCCTTGGTCTCACCCGGCGCGGCTGGATATCCCGTGGCAGGCGCTGCTCGGCACGGACCTCGGGGGGCCTGGCGTGGTGGGTGTAGCAGCAGCCCATCAGCGACACGGGATCGGGACGGTGCTGATGGCACGTGCGAACGAGATCCTCAAGCAGCGCGGCGTTGGGAACAGCCTGGTCTGCTGGACCTGGGCGGTCGCGTTCTATCAGCGGCTTGGCTACCACGTCTGGCAGACCTACGCTATGTCCTGGCGTACCTTGTAAAGTTCGTATCGTCTCCGACGTTGTCCGGCGCGTGCCTGCATTGCCGTTCCGGGTGTTCGCTCATATCCGTGACCGGCTGACCGTCTAAGCGCGAAGGGGCGCCATCATGAGACTCCTCCTACCTTTGTTCGTCGTCGTCATCATCCTGCTTGGGCTGACCGGCACGAGGCCCTCGTCGGCCCAGCCTCAGGGGCCTTCACGGCTCTACCTGCCGGTTGTCGGGCGCGCCGGCGCGGCGAGCCTCGTACTCGAACTCGAGAGCGACTCCTTCGGGCCGCAGCTCTCCAGTGCGCTGGCGCTCGGCGATACCCTGATCTACCAGATCTACAAGCTCGATTGTGGCGAGTTGTGGGCGACGGGGCCGGCGCCAAACACCGCCGTGCGCCTCGTGCCGCCCAGGCCAGGCCTAGAGTGCGAGCGAATCGGCGAGTTGGTGCCTGTCGGCGCCCACGCCTACTTTACGGTCGAAGATCCGGCCACAAACGATGCCCCGACGCTCTGGCGCACCGACGGGACGATCGTGGGGACGACCGCACTACACGTCGCGACCGCCGCCCCGACAGACCGCGTCGTCATCGACACCCGTTCGATAGAGTCGTTCGGGCAGAAACTGTACTTCATGGTCGAGAAGCGGTCCGCTGGCGCCCCCTGGGGGCAGTTCGAGCTGTGGCGGAGCGACGGCACCCCGACGGGCATGACGCGAGTCAAGACCTTCGGCGACATCCACACCCTGCAAAGCGGGCTCGAGGTGCTGGGTGACAGACTCTACTTCGCGCTCCGCAACCCGCAGGGAGATGTCGTACTCTGGGCGAGCGACGGCACGGAGGCGGGGACGCAGCCTGTGATCACCCTCCCTGGCCCGCTCTACGAACTGACCGTCTCGAGCGGAAGGCTCTGGCTCGCGACCAACGACCCGCTCGGCACGAGTACACTTTGGGTGAGCGACGGGACGGCCGCAGGCACCAGGCCCGTGCGAGGCTTCGACGGTCTCGGCATTCCGGGGCGGTTCGCCGGCCTGGAGGGGCGGCTCTACTTCTCGCTGATCATCCCGTTCGTCGGAGGCTTCTCCTTTAACAACCTTTGGACCAGCGACGGGACGGCGGCGGGCACAGTTCAGGTCGCCGAGGCGAGCAGCTACGATAACCCCCGAGTCATGGGCGGGCGCCTTTACTTCACAGCTGAGGGAAACCTGTACCGC
>CAZKTU010000381.1:0-4457 GCA_964555675.1 uncultured Oscillochloris sp. | reverse complement strand
CAGCTCCTGGTCAACGGCGCCCTGGGCGTGATCGGCCACGTCGAGCGGGCCTGGACCTACTCGTTCAGCAACGACCAGGCGACCGCCCAGTCCCAGGCCTTCGAGGACGTGCTGGGCCGCCTGATGCAGGGGCGTCGCGCCGGCGACGCCACTGACCAGTTCAATATCATCCAGGGCGCCAGGGCCCAGGCCCTGGTCGAAGAGCTCGAGAATATCAAGTTCGGCAAGAACGTCGAACCCCTCGAGCTGGCCAAGCTCTGGATGGCCCGCAACGACGCCCGCAACTACGCCCTGCTCGGCGACCCCGCCGCCCGCCTGCCCTACGAAGGAACGCCATGACCCTCAGCGCCCAGGGGCTGACCGCCTGGCTCGAGCCGCGCCTCGAGCCCTATCTGGAGGAGCTGCGCCAGCTCTGCGCGATCGAGTGCCCCACCAGCCACAAGCCCGGCGTCGACGAGGCCGGGGCCTGGGTGCGCCGCTGGGCCACAGCCCGCGGCTGGGAGCTAGCGAGCTACCCCGACGCGCGCGCCGGCGACGGGGTGGTCGCCAGCCTCAGGGGCGCGGGGCGGCTGCGGGTCATGCTGGTGGCCCACCTCGACACGGTCTACCCCGTCGGCGTGGCCGCGGCCCGGCCCATGCGCCGCGAGGGCGGGCGCGTCCTCGCCCCCGGCAGCGCCGATAACAAGAGCGGCCTGCTCTCGGGCCTCTATGCCGCGGCCGCCCTGGCCGCCCTCGACCCGGCCAGCTTCGGGCTGATCAGCGTGGTCTGCGGCGGCGACGAAGAGACCGACTCGCGGGCCTCGGGCGCGATGCTGCGCGAGCTCGCCCCCGCGTACGACCTGGCCCTGGTCCTCGAGGCCGGGCGCGAGAACGGCGACATCGTCAGCGCGCGCAAGGGCAACGGGCTCTTCAGCTTCACGGTCGCCGGCCGGGCCGCCCACGCCGGGGTCGAGCCCGAGAAGGGCGCGAACGCGGTCCTGGCCCTCGCCCATCAGATCGTCGCCCTCCAGGCCCTCAACGGGGTCTGGCCCGGGGTCACGCTCAACGTCGGCGTGATCGCCGGGGGCAGCGTGCCCAACGCCGTGCCCGACCAGGCCAGCGCCCAGGTCGACGTGCGGGTCGTGCGCCCCGAGGACATGGCCCCGGTCGAGGCGGCGATCAGGGCCATCGCCGCAGAGGTGCGCGTCCCCGGCACCAGCACCAGCGTCGGCGACGGCTGGGGCTTCCCGCCCATGGCCCGCACCCCCGCCATCGCCGCCCTGGCCGACCTGGCCCGCAGCTGCGCCGGCGAGCTGGGCTTCAGCGTCGACGACGCGGCCACCGGCGGCGTCAGCTACGCCAACCTGCTGGCGGGGGCCGGCCTGCCGGTCCTCGACGGCCTCGGCCCCGTCGGCGGCCACGACCACAGCCCGCGCGAATACATCGACGAGGCCAGCATCATCCCGCGCACCGCCCTGCTGGCCCTGCTGATCGCCCGCGCCAATCAGGGGCACTAGGGCAATTCCAACCTGCCCGGTTGGGCTTGCGTTTCGGGCAGAGCTTGCCCTCCCTGAACAAACCTCCTTTCGACCTTTTCGCTGCCGCAAGCATGGCTTGCGAGCATTTAGCGTGTGCGGTAGCGCAGCACCACCAGCAGGATCGTCGTCTCGAGCGTCGCGCTGAGGGCGTGAGCGGTGGGCAGCGCGGCCGGGCCGAGGGGGGCGAGCAGGACGAGCAACAGCCCCAGGCGCACCCCCAGCTGGGTGAGGTTCGCCCATAGGGCGCTGAGCGTATCGTAGCGCGCCACCAGGGCCCGCGTGGCGATCTCGGTCAGCACATAGGCCGGCAGGCCCAGGGCGTAGATCGCGAGCATCCTGGCGGTGAGATCGACCGCCGCGGCGTCGAAGGCCCCGCGCTCGAAGAGCAGGCTGATGATCGGGCGCCCCAGCCCGATCAGGGCTACAGCGGCGGCCAGCGCCAGAGCGAGGGCGATCAGGAGCGTGCGGGCGATCAGGCGCCGTAGCTCGGGCAGCTTGCCGGCAATGCTGAGGGCAGCCAGTTCGGGCAGGGCCGCCTGGCCGATCGCGATCCCCAAAATGCGGATGGGCAGCCCGGCCAGCAGCCAGGCGTTGGTCAGCGCGCCCAGCGTCGCGGCCAGCCCGGTCAGGCTGGCGAAGGCGGTGTCGACCACATTGTTCGCATAGTTCGAGAGGCCCGAGAGGGCCCCGGGCCACACAAGCCGGCCCACCGTGCGCAGGTCGCGGTCGTGGGGGGCCCAGCGCCACTGGGGCCGGAAGCCGCGCCGGCGCAGGCCGGGGACGAGCAGCGCCAGTTGCAGCATGCCGTCGAAGATCGCGCCCAGGGTCGGCCCATAGATCCCGACCGAGGGCACGGCGAAGGCCAGCAGAATCCCGCCGATGCGGGTCACGTTGCCCAGGGCGATCGCCAGGGCGGGCAGCAGGATCTGGTTGCGGCTGACCAGCACGGCGGCCAGGGCCGCCTCTGAGACCACCAGCAGCACCTCGAGCAGCATAATCCGCGCGAGGGTGGCGGTGAGCGTCTGCAGGGCCGGCTCGAAGCCGGGGGCGAGCACGCTACGCACAAAGAGCGGCGCGCCCAGTGCGGCGATAGCGCAGACCGGGGCCACGCAGCAGAGCAGGAAGGTCAGCGTCCCGTTGACCAGGCGGTAGCCGGCGGCCTCGCCGTCGCGGGCGCTGACCCGCAGCAGCACGGGGATCAGGGCGTTGGTCAGGCCGCCGCCCACGATCAGGGTGGTCACCGTCTCGGGCAGCCGGAAGGCCGCATAGTAGGCTGCGGCCTCGGGGCCTAGGCCAAAGCGCGCATTGATCAGCACCTGGCGCACGATCCCCAGGCTCGCCGAGAGCAGGAAGGTCAACATATAAACCGCCGCGGCCTCGGCGACGCTGAGTTCGAGCGTCGACCAGGCGCGCGGCGGGGTGCTGCGCAGGCGAGCGAAGAGACCGGCAACAGGTGCGAGCACAGGATCCAGGTGGTCGCGAGGGCGCCCCCTCGTGCGGCTTAGTACAGAGCTAGGAGTGGGTCGCTGTAGGGACGCAGCGTGCCGCGCCCCGACACTCGCTCACCGCGGACACTCAGCCTAGACAGTGTACTAGAAGAGCAGGCCGCCGTCCACCGAGAGGGTCACGCCCGTGATAAAGGCGGCCTCGTCGGAGGCGAGGAAGAGATAGGCGTTGGCGATATCCTCGGGCTTGCCGAGGCGGCGCAGGGGGGTGCGCTCGCGCACACTCTCGAGCACCTTCTCGGGCACCGTGGCGATCATCTCGGTGGAGGTGAAGCCGGGCGCCACCGCGTTGACCCTGATCCCGCTGGGGCCAAGCTCGCGGGCCCAGGTCTTGGTCATACCGATCACGCCGGCCTTGGCGGCCACATAGTTGGTCTGGCCAAAGTTGCCGTAGAGCCCGACCACCGAAGCCGCGTTGATGATCGCGCCGCCGCCGCGGGCGATCATGCTGGGCGTGCAGGCCTTGGCGCAGAGCCAGACGCCGCGCAGGTTGACGTTGATCACCGCGTCGAACTGGTCCTCGGTCATCTTCTGCATGCGGGCGTCGCGGGTGATCCCGGCGTTGTTGATCAGGATGTCCACGCCGCCGGCCCAGTTGGTGAGCGCCTGCAGCGCGGCCTCGACCGACTCGTTGCGACTGACGTCGAGGAAGACCGCCTTGGCCTGGCCGTCGGCCTGCTCGATCTCAGCGGCGACGGCCTGGGCCGCGCTCATGTTGATGTCGGCCACGGCGACGCGGGCGCCCTCGCGGGCGAAGGTCATCGCGGTGAGCTTGCCGATGCCCTGACCGCCGCCGGTCACTAGGGCTACCTTGTCCTTCAGGCGCATAGCGTTGTATCTCCTCATCGAGATCAGGGCGGGCCGCCCTGATAGAAAGGGGCGCAGCCGCTGCTGCGCCCCGAGAGCCATGGGGACCTTACTTGCTGCGCTTGGTGAGCCAGCTGTCGATCTGGGGCCAGGTGCGCTTGCTCGCGCCGCTCCCGACCATCAGGCCGATATGGCCGCCCTTCATCTCGAGCAACAGCTTGTCGCGCGTGCCGAACTTGTCCATGGCCGAGGTGGACTGGCAGTTCGGGACGATATGGTCTTTGTCGGCGATCACATTCAGCACGCTGGCCTTGATATTCTTCATATCGACGGGCCGGCCCTCCATCATCAGCGTGCCGTTCATCAGCCGATTCTCGCGGAAGAACTCCTGGATCCACTGGCGGAAGGCCGCGCCGGGGAAGTCGACATTGTCGGTGACCCAGGTATTCATCGAGAGCCACGAGTCGACCACCTTGGGGTTGTCGAGGTTGTCCCAGAGCTTGAGGTAGTTGGTGACGTAGTTCTCGACCGGCTTGAGCATCTTGGCGCCGTAGTCGATCACCGCGCCAGGCACATTGCCGTACTGGCGCACCAGCTCGTCGACGTTGTAGAACTCGGTGTTCAGCCA
>CAZKTU010000380.1:0-4467 GCA_964555675.1 uncultured Oscillochloris sp. | reverse complement strand
GCACGACCGGGACGAGCACGACCGGGACGAGCACGACGGGCGGCAGCACCGACGGCACGACCGGGGGCAACGCCGGCTCGACGGGCGGGCCCTCGGGGCAGCCTGACACCAGCGCAACCAGCAGCAGCGACAGCATCATCACCGACCCGGCTGCCGCCGTGCCGACCGTCGAGGCCGGCAACCCCACCGAGTCCGGCAGCAGCAGCGGCAGCGTCGGCGGCAGCGACGCGGTCAACAGCGGCGGCATGGCTCAGGTGGGCGATCTGGCCGCCAACCCCACGGTGCTGCTGCTGCGCTTCGACGAGGCCGGCGTCTACACCATCAGCTGTGCCGCCTCGAGCCCCGAGAGTGGCGGCAGCGAGGGCAACGGCTGCTCGGGCGAGATCACCATCACGGTGAGTGCCGGCGCCGCTAGTGATACCAGCGCGACGCCCACCCCGTAGCCACAGGCGTATGCGGGAGGGATGTAGGGAGGGGCCTGGCCCTCCCTACATCTTTTTGTGCCTATAATGGAGTGGCCGCCGCTTTGTGGAGCTACCCTGATGGTCACGCCAACCGATGGGATGGTCATCACCGCCGACACCGTCCTGGCCCCCGGGGTCTACTACCTGCCGGCCGGCCTGCTGATCGACGCCGACGGGGTGACCCTCGACGGGGGCGGCGCGCTGCTGGTTGGCGGGGAGGCGGGCCGAGGCGTCACGGTGCGCGGGCGCCGGGGTGTCACCATCAAGAACCTGCGTGTGCATGGTTACTACCACGGGATCTCCGCCGAGGCCTGCCCGGGCCTCGTCGTGACGGGTTGCGAGGTGCGGGCCACGGCCGAGTTGCGCGCCAATACGGTCTTCCTCGACATCTGGCGCCCGGCCGAGCAGGCCTATGGCGGCGGGATCATGCTGAGCGGGGTCGTCGACGGCGTGATTGCCGGCAACGACCTGCAGCACCAGCAGAGCGGCTTGCTCTGCTACGGCTGCGAGCGCCTGACCGTGCGCGACAACCTCGCCAACCACTGCAGCGGCTTCGGCTTCCACTTCTTCGCCACGAGCGACTGTCTGGTGCTCGACAACTACGCCGACTACTGCTGCCGCTACGAGCCCCGCGGCGGCGGCAGGGGGCACCTGGGCGCCGATGCGGCCGGCTTCCTGATCGTCCACGGCTCGTGCCGCAACACCTTTCGCGGCAACTACGCCCGGCTCGGCGGCGACGGCTTCTTTCTGGCCGGGCTGCGCCCCGACTGGGTCCACGTGCCCTGCGACGACAACCTCTTCGAGGGCAACGACGGCTCCCACAGCCCCAATATCGCCTTCGAGGCGACCTTCAGCAGCGGCAACATCTACCGGGGCAACCGGGCCAACGCCTGCAACTACGGCTTCTGGCTCGGCTTCTCGCGCGAAAACCTGGTCGAGGGAAACGAGGTTTACGCGAGCCGTCGCGCCGGCGTGGCCGTCGAGAATGGGGTGGGCTGTACACTGCGCGGCAACACCTTCGCCGACGGGGCCTACGGGGTGCTGCTCTGGTCGCGGCATATCGCCGCCTTTGCCCTGGCCCTGCCCGACAACGACACCAGCCGCAACTGGCTGATCGAGGGCAACAGCTTTACCAATAACGGTGTAGCGGTGCGCATCGCGGCCGACCAGGACCACGGGGTGCGCGCGCTACCGCCCCTGACGACGCGCTGTCCCCGGCCGAGGGCCCATACCCTGCGCCGCAACAGCTTTCGCGCCAACCGGCTCGATATCGAGCTGATCGACGCCGAGGACCCCCTGCTCGAGGCCAACAGCTTCGAGGAGCCGGCGCAGCACTAAGGCAAGGTTTCACCTTGCGGCGCTTTACTTTACAGTCTTGCGGGAGGCGTGGAGGGCTTGGCCCTCCACAACCACCCTTCGCGGGGCCGCAGGCCCCGTACCCCCTGCCGCGGGCAGCGGCGAAGACCGTAACTCGGTTACGAGCCTTGTCTAAGGCGAGTTGCGCCGCACGAGCAGCTGCACTACGCCTGGCGGGCCAGCTTGGCCGCGATGCCCTCGAGCTGGGCGATGTGGCCCTCGACGTGGCTGATATAGAGCCGCAGCAGGGCCGCCAGGTCCATCACGCCGCGCACCGGGTGGGTCGCCGTGCGAGCCCAGGTGGCCTCGCTGACCACCCGGTGCAGCAGGGTCGCGGTGCTGCGGCGCACGACGACGGCCAGGGCGATCGCCTCCTCGGGGCTAGCCCCGGCGTAGTCGAGGTTTTGCGCCCAGCCCTCCTGGTTGTAGAAGTAGAGCGTCGGCCCTTCTTCAGCCAGGAGCTGCCTGATCCGCCCCGCGCCGACGAGCTCGGAGTCGGCGAAGTGGACGAAGACCTGGCGGGCGGTCCATTCGCCCGGCCCGGTCGGGCTATCCCACTGCTCGCGGGGCACCAGGCCCAGCACACCGCGCATCAGATCTGCCCCTGCCGCGTACTGATCCAAAAGCTCATGCTGTTCGTTTGTCATGATGGCCACTCCTATGCTAGGGGTAGAGCGTGCAGCGGCCCTGCCTCAGGGCTGTCGGCCCGCGTAGATATCGATCACATCGCGAAGCATGGCCTGACAGGTGCCCACGGGGCCATCCTCGAGGCTGGCCATAGTCGTGCGCCCGCCCAGGTCGCTCTGGATGACCAGGCCCATCTCGCCCTGGTTGAGGCGGGCCAGGGGGTGCTCGGGGCCGAGGGTCACCGGCTTGACGCTCAGGTCGTAGTTGCCGTCGGCGCGGCGCTCGGCCAAGCCCACGATCGAAATACGGCCGCCGGCGCCCCAGGCGGCGCCCAGGGCCTCGGCGCTGACGCCCCTGATGCCCTGCACCTGCAGGTCGGCCAGGGCCGTCGGCTGCCCGAGGACCGCGTTGGCGAAGATCACGAGCTTGTTGGCGGCGTCCCAGCCGTCGACGTCGAGGGAGGGGTCGGGCTCGACGATGCCCTGGGCCTGGGCCGCCGTCAGGGCCTCGTCGAAGCTGCGCCCCGCCGCCATCTCCTCGAGGATGACCTGGGTTGTGCCGTTCACCACCAGCTCGGCCCGCTCGATCACGGCCCCGGCCAGGTGGCGGCCGATAGTGGCCGTGGGCAGGGCGCCGCCGACGGCTCCGCTGAAGCGCAGGGCGGGGCCGCCTGGGCGGCCGGCGAGGGCCGCGAGCTCGGCGTAGGCCAGCACCAGGGGGCCCTTGCTGGCGAGGACGGCATGTTTGCCCGCGCCGAGGGCCGCGCGCACGATGTCGAGGCCGGGCTGGCCGTCGTGCAGATTGGTGGGGGTGGCCTCGAGCAGCAGCTCGGCGTCGGCCTCGGCCGCGAGGGTGGCCGCCCTGAGCTGCGGGTCGTACTGCGGCAGGTCGGCCACGCCGCGTCGCGAGCGCTTGAGGGCGGCGACGGCGCCCATATCGAAGCCGGCCGGCTCGTAGGCCACGCCGCTCGAGTCGGCCAGGCCGACACAGCGCAAACGCAGCCCATAGCGTGTGACTAGAGCCTCTTCGCGCACGTTTAGAATCTCGAGCAATGTGCGCCCGATATTGCCCAGGCCCGTCAGGATGAACGGTGTGAAGGTTCTGTTAAGCGGCATGTTGCGCTCCGGTGTATAATAGCAGATCCATAACCGAAGATTGGCCTGTTCGGACGGCGGCGTTCATGGGGGACCGTATGAAACAGTGTTCTATCCCATGTCCAATTATCGCGCACTATCGCGACAATATGGTGAAGCTGCGCGCGCACCTCGTCGAAGGCCACCAGTGTCTCGATGCCTGGCTGTCATTGGGCCGCCTGGTCAACGATCCGCGTCAGCGTAGAGACTGTCTCGAACGGGCCGCCGTGCTCGCGCCCGAGAATCAGGACATCCAGGTAGCCTACCTCGAGGCCATTCTCCAGGTCGAGCCCGATAATCGGGCCGCCCAGAACCGGCTGAACGAGATCAATACGATGCGGCTGCTCTCCGACGTGAAGACCACCCATTTTCACGAGCAGCCCCGCGCGCGCCTCCTCGGCGATATTTTAATTGGTATCGGGGCGATCACCCCCGCCGAGCTGCGCGAGATCCTGCGTGTCCAGAACAATGGCACCCCGATCACCACCGACCGGCGCTTGGGCCAGCTGCTGCTGCGGCAGGGCCTGATCACCCCGAGCAAGCTCGCCCACGCCCTGATCGTCCAGCAGCAAGAGCGCAGCCGGCTGCGAGTCGCCCCCCAGGTCCTCGGCGAGTATCTGGTCGAGCAGGGCCATATCACCCCTCAGCAGCTCGAGCTGGCCCTCGCCGAGCAGCTGCGCCTCGACCAGAAGGGCCAGCGCCTCAGCCTCGGCCAGATCCTCGTGCGCCTGAACATGATCAGCGCCAACAGCATCGAGCGCGCGGCCGACGAGCACCAGCGGGCCTTCTGGGCAAAGTATGGTTATTAAGATCTCAGCACACTGATTGTGCTGAGTGGATGTTTCCGGGAGGGCCTGGCCCTCCCGGACCCTCCGGCTGGCCGAGTG
>CAZKTU010000379.1:0-4510 GCA_964555675.1 uncultured Oscillochloris sp. | reverse complement strand
GCGAGCTGCGGCGCATGGGCATCAAGACGGTGATGATCACCGGCGACAACCCGCTCACTGCCGCCGCGATCGCCGCCGAGGCCGGGGTGGACGACTTCCTGGCCGAGGCGACGCCCGAGGCCAAGCTGGCGCTGATCCGCGAGTACCAGACCGGCGGGCGGCTGGTGGCCATGACCGGCGACGGCACCAACGACGCCCCGGCCCTGGCCCAGGCCGACGTGGCGGTGGCGATGAACTCGGGGACTCAGGCGGCCAAAGAGGCCGGCAACATGGTCGACCTCGACAGCAACCCGACCAAGCTGATCGAGGTGGTCGAGATCGGCAAGCAGCTGCTGATCACCCGCGGCTCGCTGACCACGTTTTCAATCTCGAACGATATAGCCAAGTACTTCGCGATCATCCCGGCCGCTTTCGCGGCCACCTACCCGCAGCTCGACGCGCTGAACCTGATGGGGCTAACCTCGCCCTCCAGCGCGATCGCCTCGGCGGTGATCTTCAACGCCCTGATCATCCCCATCCTGATCCCCCTGGCCCTGCGCGGCGTGAAGTACCGCGCCGTGGGTGCCGCGCAGCTGCTGCAGCGCAACCTGCTGATCTACGGCCTGGGAGGTATCGTCGCGCCGTTCGTCGGCATCAAGCTGATCGACGTCATCCTGACTGTGCTCGGGCTGGCGTAAGGACTACAGATCATGAAACTCATCGGCGCCCAACTCCGCCCCGCCCTGCTCAGCCTCCTCGCCCTGACCCTGATCACGGGCGTGGTCTACCCGCTGGTTGTGACCGGGATCGCCCAGGTGGCCTTCCCACGCCAGGCCAACGGCTCGCTGCTGGTAGAGAACGGCCGGGTGCGGGGCTCGGCCTTGATCGGGCAGCCCTTCGACGACCCGCGCTACTTCTGGGGTCGCCTCTCGGCCACGGGCGTGCACCCCTACAACGCCTTCAATGGCGAGGCCCTGGCCGGCTCGTCGGGCTCGAACCTGGGCCCGCTCAACCCGGCCCTGGCCGAGGCGGTGCAGGCGCGCATCGACGCCCTGCGCGCCGCCGACCCGCAGGCCGCCCCGCCGTACCCGGCCGACCTCGTGACGGCCTCGGGGAGCGGCCTCGACCCTCATATCAGCCCCGCGGCGGCCGAGTTCCAGGTGCGCCGGGTAGCTGCCGCCCGCGGCCTGAGCGAGGAGCAAGTGCGCCAGCTGGTGGCGCGGCACACGGCAGGTCGTGACCTCGGCCTCCTCGGCGAGCCGCGGGTGAACGTGCTGCAGGTGAACCTCGCCCTCGACAGAGAGGCGCCATGAAGACCGCGTCCCAGGATACGTGTGCTACCCACTATGGTCGGACAGAGTGTTGGTGTTTGTAGATCGTGTCGGCCCTGTTCCACTGACCCGACGTATTGCACGCATCACCCATTGCACCACGGCTTTGAGCACCTCCCACTCGGCGCTCAGGAACTGGTAGGGTCGCCTGCGGATGACGACGACGAACACGAACCGGCTCCCTTCAACAAGGGCGTACAAGAGCATCACCAGCAGCACCCGCTGCCAGAGACTCAGGCCGAAGGTCAGCCCGAACAGGGGGCCGAACCAGAGCGACAGCTCAATCAGCAGGAAGGGAATCTCAATTAGCGCCTCGATCACCACATACTTAATGCCCAGGGATGAGAGCCGCTGAAGGAGCGGAAAGCGCTGAACCAGCTGAGCGCCATACGCTCGGAGTGGACTGATCACCTTCTCCCTCCCATTTCGCTGAAGCTTATTTGTATTTTAGTCAACCCTAAAGTAGCACATCGCCATCGCCCTTGTCAATTGCTGCAACCTATCCGTACCGTACATGGAGCCCGATGCCAACGCCTGCACGTGTCTTGCTCGGCCCGCTCCTCGCTTCCTTTCAGGGAGCCGTGCGACAGGTACGGGCAGCGAATGTGGAGTGTGAACGGCTATGGTAGGGCTATGGCGTCAGGTCAACGGCCGGCGCCACCTCGGCGAAGATCCGGCGCAGGTCATCGGTGCTAAGGATCGCCGGGTACATCCGCCCGTTGATCACGAAGGTCGGCGTTCCCGTCACGCCCACGCGCCCGGTCTCGGCATAGTCCGCCTCCACCTGGGCGGCGTACTTCCCGGAGCCCAGGCACTGCTCGAAGGCGGCGGTGTCAAGGCCAAGTCCTGCCGCCATCTCGTTCAGCCGCGCCTGGCTAAAGACCTGCGGGCCGGTGCCTTCGACCTGAGGCTGGTTGAGGAACATGGTATCGTGCATAGGCCAGAAGGCGTTCTGTTCCGCGGCGCAGTAGGCGGCGGCCGCCGCGTTGCGCGAGCCCTCGCCGTGGAAGGGCGCGTTGCGAATCTCGAAGCGCACCTTGCCGGTCGCGGCGAACGCCTCGACCACCTCGGCCTCGTAGGTGCGGGCGAAGTAGCCGCAGGACTCGCACTCGTAGTCGGCGTACTCAATCACCTGGATGGGTGCGTCGACCGGCCCCCAGGCCCGCCCGTTCGGCTCGGCGTTGGGCGGGGCGGGGTGCTCGCTCACCGCGATCGGGCCCAGGTTGCGGGCGATGCGCCGCTCGGCCGAGTTCTGGCCGATCGATGCCACGCTGGTCAGCACCAGCACGACTAATAGCGCGCCGACACCGGCGAGCCAGATCAGCCGCTGCTGGTTGCGCGACTGCCGCTTGCGGCGGGGTACGTCTTGACGGGTTGTCATAAGGTTCTCCTGTCTATCGGCGCTCGTGCGCCCTGGGTTAGAGCAGTTGGGCTGTGAGAACAAACGCCGCTACGACGGCAGCAATAATGCCGTAGACGGGAAGGGCGGCAGGGGCGATAAGCGCACGTGCCCCACCGGGAGTAGCTGCCTCCGGCTCCTCAAAAGGCGCGAAGCGTGAGACGACCATCATCAGCGAGATGATCAGGAAGGCCGTTAGGGACAGGAACGGGATGTTGATGAAGCCGAAGAGGTCCAGGTAGTCCACCGTGCAGGGCACGCCGGCGCGGCAGGGCGGCGGTGGAAACCAGTCGGTCTTGATGAGCAGGTAGTGGTAGAGCGAGACACCGGCGCCCGTCAGCGAGAAGGGCAGCACATAGTGGTGCAGCCCATCGTCGCGCCGCAGGATACCGACGGCGAGCAGGAGGCTCAGCGGGTACATCAGGATGCGCTGGTACCAGCACAGCGTGCAGGGGAGCCAGCCGAGCACCTCGCTGAAGAACAGGCTACCCCCCGTGGCAAGCCAGGCGGCCAGCAAGGCCACGTACCGGCTGAGGCGTCCGAGGGTGAGCGCGAGGGGTGACTCGTCGCGCTCGTCGTCCTCGGTGGCAGGAGTTCGAGCCACCGTCTTGTGAGTTGAAGAATGTGCCATAGCGGAAGCCCGCCGCGACGGTGACGCCGCGGACGAGTCGTCGATCGAGCTCAAGGGGAATCAGGACGCCAGCGACTATACAGTGCTGGGCTGCGAGCAGGGTGTGACACTCAGGCGAGTTGAGGTGGGGGCAGCAGGGGCGGGGGCGTCAGCCGTAGGCGGAGGGAGAGCGTGGTCTGTGGGACACGAGCGGTACGCGGCGGTGAGGCGGTCAGCACGGGCAGGGAGAACAGCAGCAGCCCACAGTGGAGCGTACAGTGCGCCGGTGCCTCAAACGGCGGAAGCTGCGCGTCGCTCGACACCGTCTGCACCTGCGACGGCAGGGCGATTCCAGGCCGGTCGCACAGCCCGCGCTCACAGGGTGCTGCGAGCAAGGCTAGCAGAGTCACGGCCAGCAGCGCCCCAAGCAGGGGCGACTCGCGCAGCGTTCCCCGTGCCAGCCGATAGGTTGTGCTTCCCATCACATGCATTGCGCAGTCAGTATACGTGAGCACGGCGCAGGCGGCAAGCGGAGCTCAGTGGAAAGGTGATGTTGAAGACAGCTTGAACATACAATGCTGCGAGCCTGAACAATAGGCTGACCTGGATGACCCTACGCCGGCAGGGCCGCTGTCTGAGCAGCCGTCGGGAGCAACGGCCTCGACAGAGGGAGCCTCGCCACCAATGACCTGGGCCGAGGCGATTACGATCTGGGATGACATCCCTGGGATTGGCCGGCGTGTCGCCGAGGAGATTGTCGCCGAGGTCGGCATCGAGATGGAGCAGTTAGAGAGCGCAGCCCCACCTGGCGAGTTGGGCCAAGCTCAGCGCAGGTAACTACGAGAGTGCGGGCAAGCGCAAAGCGGGCAGCGTGGGCAAGGGCAACAACTGGCTGCGCGGCACGCTGGTACAGGTAGCCCACGCCGACGTGCGGGTGAAGGACGCGTATCTGTCCGCCTGCTATGCACGCCTGGTGGAGCGGAGAGGCAAGAAGAAGGCGGTTGTCGCCGTGGCCCATAAGATCCTTGGGATCGCCGACACCTTGATCCGCATGTTGCATCCCTCTTCTCCTGACTTTGATCAGCCCTATCGCCGCTCGTCCGCTCGTAGATGGCTTGCGTCGCTCCGGGGGCTGTGGTACAGTTGGGGTGATGCGGGCGTAGCTCAGTGGTAGAGCATCTGCCTTCCAAG
>CAZKTU010000378.1:0-4516 GCA_964555675.1 uncultured Oscillochloris sp. | reverse complement strand
CCAGTCTCCTGGCGGGGCGTCGTGGGTTGTGGGGCATCAGGCGGCTCAGTGGGTCTGGGCGGCCTCGTGCTCCTTCTTGTGGGCCGCGATGATCGTGTCGAGGAGATGGGCGGGGACCTGCTCGTAGCCGGCGAAGGCGATCGAGAAGCGCCCGCGGGCCTGGGTGATCGCGCGCAGGTCGGTGGCGTAGCGCTGGATCTCGGCCAGGGGGGCCTGGGCGTTGATCGTGGTCTTGCCGTTGCCGGTGGGCATCATGCCGAGCACGCGGCCGCGGCGGGTGCTCATGTCGCTCATGATGTCGCCCGCGTACTGCTCGGGCACGACGATCTCCATCGTGTAGATCGGCTCCATGATCGCGACCCCGGCCTTCTGGGCGGCGAGGCGGAAGGCCTCTTTGCCGGCGGTCTTGAAGGCGATCTCCTTCGAGTCGACCGGGTGCTCCTTGCCGTCGAAGACCGCCACGCGCACATCGCTGATCGGGCTGCCCGAGAGCAGGCCCTCGGCCATAGCCTCGCGCACGCCCTTCTCGATCGCCGGCATGAAGCCGCGCGAGATCACGCCGCCGACGACCGCGTTGACGAACTCGAGGCCATCCTCGCGGTTCGGGTCGTGCTCGAGGGGCTCGATGCGCAGGGTGACGTCGGCGAACTGGCCTGCGCCGCCGGTCTGCTTCTTGTGGCGGTACTGGGCCTCGGCCTTGCCGCGGATGGCCTCGCGGTAGGCGATGCGCGGCAGGTCGATATCGATGCTCACGTCGAACTTGCGCTTCATGCGCTCGGCGACGATCTGCAGGTGGCTCTCGCCGAGGCCGGAGAGGAGGGTCTCGCCGGTCTGCGGGTCGCGGGTGGTGCGGAGGGAGGGGTCCTCCTCGATCATGCGGCCGAGGGCGGCGCCGAGCTTGTCGAGGTCGGCGCGCGTGTGGGGCTTGACCGTAGCGATGAAGGCGGGCGCGGGGAAGCTGATCGGGTCGAGCTGCAGCGGGTGGGCGGCGGCGCAGAGAGTGTCGTTAGTGACGGTGTCGGCGAGCTTGGTGATCACACCGATATCGCCGGGGCCGAGGCTCTCGATATCGCTCTGCTCCTTGCCCCTGACGGCGAAGACATGGCCGATGCGCTCCTCCTTGCGGGTGCGGCTATTGAGCAGGGTGCTGTTGGCGCGCACCTCGCCCGAGAAGACGCGGAGGAAGGAGACCTTGCCGTAGGTGTCCGAGATCGTCTTGAAGGCCAGGGCGGTCACCGGCTCGCCCGTAGCGGCCTTGAGGGTGACGGGCTGGCCCGTGGCGAGGTCGGTGGCCTCGACCGCCTTGCGGGCGGCGGAGGGGATCGAGTCGACGATGCCGGTGAGCAACTGCTGGATGCCGGCGACCTCGAGGGCCGAGCCGCAGAAGACGGGCACGATCGTGCCGTCGTTGATACCGGCGCGCAGGCCGACCAGCAGCTCCTCGCGGGTCAGGGCGTCTTCGCCGCCCTCGAGGTAGCGCTCGATCAGGTCGTCGTTGGTCGCGGCGATCTTATCGATCAGGGCCGTGCGCCACTCGTGCATGAGGGCGTCCATCTCGGCGGGGACGTCGCCCTCGATAAAGCCGCCGTCGTGTTTGGGCGAGACCAGCCAGGCGCGCTGCTGGCGCAGACTGATGACGCCGCGGAAATCTTTGCCCGCGCCGATCGGGATCTGCATCGGGATCACGGCGGCGTCGAGCAGCTCGCGGGCCTGCTCGATGGTGCGGTAGAAGTTGGCGTTGTCGCGGTCGAGCTTGTTGACGAAGAGCATGCGCGGCACCCGGTTCTGGGCGGCCATCTCCCAGACCAGCTCGGTGCCGACCTCGACCCCGGCCGAGGCGTCGAGCACGATCACGGCGCCGTCGATGACGCGCATGGCGGCGGCGATATCGGCGGCGAAGTCGGCGAAGCCCGGGGTGTCGATCAGATTGATCTTGTCATCGTGCCACTCGAGGGGGAGAACCGAGAGGGAGACAGAAATCCCGCGGCGGTGCTCGTCAGGATCGTGGTCGCTTACGGTCGACCCGTCCTCGACGCGCCCCATACGCGGGATTGCGTGGGCGGTCATCAGCATTGCCTCGGCCAGCGTTGTCTTGCCGCTGCCGAGGTGACCAAATATGCCGATGTTGTGAATCCTTTCCGGTCCATACGAGCGCATGACAGTCCTCCTTGACACGTCCGACGCGCCGCCCGGGGGTGGGCGGTGATTTGGAAAGGGGGGTTCGTTAAGAACGCATTATAGAGTTTTTAAGGGTTGCGTCAATGGGTAAGGGCGCAACACAGTCTTTGCCGTGCAGATGCACAGGAGTATGCAAAAGAGGGAGGGCAAATGCCCTCCCTCTGCAACACGCGCCGGGGTCTTGTTACTCGGAGACGACCTCGTGGTCGTGCTCGTCGTGGAGGCCGCCGCCGCCGCCGTTGCTGCCCGTGGAGGGGGCGACGACGGGGTCGGTGAGGGGCTTCTTCTCGAAGTTGCGGGTGGCGAAGGTCAGCACGGCGTGGGCCGCGGCGTCGGACATCTCGTCCAGGCCCTTGAGGGCGAAGGCCTCGCCGGTGGTGGTGAAGGTATCGCAGGCCAGGTGGTAGCAGCGGTCATACTGCTCGCCGGCGACGCCGCCGAAGATCGCGGCCTCTTCCTCGGTCTTGGCGCCCTCGGCGCCGGTGAAGAGCCCGCCGGCGGGGATGCCCACGGTGATGAAGGGGCCGTAGTCGGAGCGACCGTTGAAGGGCGTGGGCTTGTGGGGCAGGCCCTTGGCCTCGAAGTAGTCGATGAAGACCTGCTCGATGTCGCCCGAGCCGGTCGGGCCGAGCTGCACGGCGGGCGGCGCGGCGGGGAAGGCCGAGTTGTTGCCGTCGTAGATGAAGCGCACGTAGTTGGGCGAGCCGATCATGTCGAAGTTCAGGTTGAGCTCGATCGCGTCGCGCTCGGCCTGGTCGAGCTGGCTCACGTGGTAGTTCGAGCCGAGCAGGCCCAGCTCTTCGGCGCCCCACCAGATGAAGCGAACCTTGTTGCGCGGGCCGTCGTCGTCGTCGTCGTCCTTATCGTCGTCGTCGTAATCCTCGAAGTCGTAGCGCTCGGACAGCTCGGAGGCGATCTCGAGCAGGGCGGCCGAGCCGCTACCGTTGTCGTTGATGCCCGCGCCGCGAGGCACGCTATCGAGGTGAGCGCCGACGACGACCACGTGGTTCGGGTCGCCCGTGGGGCTCTCGGCGATGATATTGCGGGTGGTGCGGGTCTCGGCGATGCGGTCGACACGCACGGTCGCGGTGGTGCCGGTGGGGCCGTTGAGCACGCCGTTGCGCAGGGCATCGCCCGCGGCGAAGGTGGTGCCGATCACCGGCGCGGCGAAGGCGACCGGGGCGCCCAGGGTGCCGTTGATGACGGCGGTGCGGCCGGCCTGGCCCTCGTTGAAGACGATCACGGCGACGGCCCCGGCGGCGGCGGCATTCTCGGCCTTGATAGCGAAGGCGCAGGTGCCGCGCTGCACGAGGGCGATCGTACCGGCGGGGAAGCCGGCGAAGTCGGCGGCCTCGCAGCCGCTGGTGTTACCGTTAGCGGCGCCGGGAGCGGGCACGACCAGGTCGACCGCGGTGACGGCCGCGGTGACGTCGCCGCTGGGCGAGAAGGTCATCGAGGAGAAATCGATGCCATCAACATAGCTGGTCGCGCCACTGCTGAAGAGGGGCGGCGTGCGGTCGGCGTTGAAGGGGAACTCGAAGTACTCGGACGTGACGTTGTAGCCCGCCTTCGTCATGAGCTTGACGACATACTCGGCCGAAGCCTCGTAGCCGGGGCCGCCCGCAACCCGATTGCCGCCATTGGCGTCGGAGAACGCTTGCAGGGCGGACTGATGCTTGCGAATATCCTCGAGCTCGACCTTCTGGCGGAAGTTGCGGCTGTACTTGATCGTGTCGCTCTCGCGGCCACGGGAGGTTGCAGTGGCGGCGGGCGCGACGGCCACAACGGCCAGAAGCGCGACGAGCAGCAGCGCGGCGAGACGGGCGGGGGCAAACAACACACGCATGGATACTATTCCTTGGTACTGAGCGATTCCACCGACACGACCAGCGGCGAACGTGCGTTCGTCGTCAGCTCTGCAAGACGCCATTGTCCTCGAGCTCGTTACCTCCTTGTCGATATGATTGCACCTTCAACAGGCATGACAAAGCAGCCCCGTCGGGGTAAGGCTACCTCACGCCTGAGGGATGGATACAGCGAGGATCTATGCACTTAAAGTATAAATGTAATATGTAGTATACCATAATTATTCCCCATGACAACAAGACCAATCGGGAAATATTTCCTAGGGAACAAAAAAGAGACGCCTTGCGGCGTCTCCGAGGTCTGTACGGGCCGGCGCGCGACTAGATCGCCTCGGCGGTGACCTTGATCATCTTGTCGCCCTGGCGGACCTTATCGACGATGTCGAGGCCGCTGGTGACCTTGCCGAAGACGGTGTGTTTGCCGTCGAGGTGGGGCTGGGGCGAGTGGGCGATGAAGAACTGGCTGCCGTTGG
>CAZKTU010000377.1:0-4605 GCA_964555675.1 uncultured Oscillochloris sp. | reverse complement strand
TGGCTGAAGCATGTGCGCCTGCGACTGAAGCATGTGCGCCTGCGACTGAAGCATACAGGCCCGCGCCTGAAGCATACAGGCCCGCAGACGCGGTTTGACGCGCCCTGATGCAACACGTACAATGCAGGCGCCGTCATATAATTACGGCGCGGGGCAGCTTCGTCCGGCGCCGTTATAACCTAAGTATCTGATACGCCCCGGGCAACCTGGTCGGCAATAGCAAAGGATATACGTGGTATGCGGCTCATCCTGTATCTGGGGAAGGGCGGCGTCGGCAAGACGACGACGGCTGCGGCGACGGCGGTGCGCGCGGCCGAGCTGGGCTATCGGACCCTGGTGGTCAGCACCGATGTAGCCCACAGTCTGGCCGACGCCCTCGACGCGCCCCTCGGCTCGGCGCCGACCAAGCTGAGCGATCGGCTCTGGGGGCAAGAGATCAATGTGCTCGACGAGGTGCGCGAGCACTGGGGCGAGCTGCGCGGCTACCTCTCGACCCTGCTGCGCCGCAAGGGCGTCGACGAGGTCGCCGCCGAAGAGCTGGCGATCATCCCCGGCATGGAAGAGGTGGTCAGCCTGCTGCATATCCGCCGCCAGGCCAAGACCGGCGACTTCGACGTGGTCGTGGTCGACGCCGCCCCCACCGGCGAGACGGTGCGCCTGCTGACCATGCCCGAGACCTTCACCTGGTACGCGACCCGCGTGATGGACTGGGAGCCGGCGACGCTCAAGGTGGCCCGCCCTCTGGTCAAGCAGCTCATCCCGGCCGCCGATATGTTCGCGACCCTCGAGCGCCTGACCAAGGGCGTCGAGGCCCTGCGCGAGACCCTGATCGACCCCGAGGTCAGCTCGTACCGCCTGGTGATCAACCCCGAGCGGATGGTGATCAAAGAGGCCCAGCGCGCCGCCACGTATCTGGCCCTCTTCGGCTACCCCGTCGACGGGGTGGTGCTCAACCGCGTGCTGCCGGTCGAGCAGGCCGAGGGCGAGTTCATGCGCGAGCTGGCCCGCATCCAGCAGGGCTATCGCCAGATGGCCTACGATATCTTCCAGCCCCTGCCGATCTGGGAGGGTCCGCACTACGCCCGCGACCTGGCCGGGGTCAAGGATCTCTCGGAGGTTGGGCTGCGCCTCTTCGGCGAGACCGACCCGGTCAAGGTGCAGTTCCGCGGCAAGACCCAGGAGATTGTGCGGGACGGCGACGAGTATGTGATGAAGCTGCCCCTGCCCCACGTCGAGATCGGCAAGGTGGCCATGACCAAGCGCGGCGACGAGCTGTTCATCGAGATCGGCAACTTCCGGCGCGACATGATCCTGCCCATGACCCTGGCCGAGCGCCCGGCCACCAGGGCGGTCTTTCGCAATGGCGTGCTCGAGGTGCGCTTCGGCGCCCCCGAGTCGCTGCCGCTCGAGTCGGCCAGCACCAGCGGGGGGTAGTATTCCAACGAGGATTCGAATTTCTACCACGAAGAGCACGAAGAACGCGAAGGTTTGGAGCTTGCCCGGCGCCAGAGCCGTGCGCCTTTGCCGAGCGAGAGGCTCGCAAGCACTCGGCCTGGCACAGCTTCTCGCCTAACTTCGTGGCCTTCGTGTCCTTCGTGGTCACATTGACCGCGACCAGGGCCGGGCTGCGCCCCTGGTGCGACCAGTCTTTCCTGGTGCTGGCAAGCGCAAGAAGTGAGCAGCAAGCAGGGCTTGTGCGCCGTTAGGGCTCTGGGACAAACACACTGTGGCCGGCCGTGACGCCGGGGGCGGGCTGGCCGAAGGCGCCGCCGGGGGCGGGCTGGGGGGCAGCGAGCAGGGCGACGGCGAGTAAGACCAGGGCGAGCAGCAGACCGAGAGCGGCCTGGGAAGGTGAAGTCGGGCGCGACATTGAGCTCCTCGCTTCGTTCGGTGGGCCTCCAGTGCCCGCCTGATGATACACCCGCGCCGCCGCTCTGGGGTGAAGGCACTTTCACCGGCGCGGACTGTTTCTCCACGGGTCGGATGCGGCGTAGCGGCGGGTGTGGCGACTCGGCCAGGGCGTCTGTAGGGCAGTCGCGGAGGGCCGGGGCGCGCGTCACGCCGGCTCTTCCGCGCAGCGGGCAAAATAAGCGATGTCAGGAGGCAATGAAGCCATGGGCAACGAAATTGCGATCATCGGCGCGCCGATCGATCTGGGGGCGGGCCGGCGCGGCGTGGATATGGGGCCGAGCGCGATGCGCTACACGGGGCTGCACGGGCGGCTCGAGGCCCTGGGGTATCGGGTGCGCGACCTGGGCAATCTGCCCGCGCCCATGGTCGAGACCAGCGCGGCGCCGCCCGTGGGCGCGAAGCTGCGCTACCTCGAGCCGATCGCGGCCCTCTGCGAGGCCATCGCCGACGCCGTGGCCGGCTGCGTCGAGCAAGGTCTGCTGCCTCTGACCCTCGGCGGCGACCACAGCCTCTCGATCGGCTCGGTGAGCGGCAGCGCGCGCGGGCGCACCCTCGGGCTGGTCTGGATCGACGCCCACGCCGACTATAATACGGCCGAGACGACCCCGAGCGGCAACATCCACGGCATGTCGGTCGCGGCCCTGACCGGGCGCGGCCACCCGCTGCTGACCGGGCTGGCCGGGCGCAGCCCCGCAATCAGGCCCGAGCACGTGGCCCTGGTCGGCGTCCGCGACCTCGACACGCTCGAGCGCGAGGCCCTGCGCAATTCGGGGGTGCGGGTCTATACGATGCACGAGGTCGACCGGCGCGGCATGGCCAATGTGGTCGACGAGGCGGCCGAGCTGGCGGGCCGGGGCACCGACGGCTTCCATCTGAGCTTCGACCTCGACGTGGTCGACCCGCGCGAGGCCCCGGGCGTGGGCACCCCGGTCTCGGGCGGGATCTCGCGCCGCGAGGCCCACCTGGCGATGGAGATCCTGGCCCAGAGCGGGCGCATCCGCAGCCTCGACCTGGTCGAGGTCAACCCCATCCTCGACGAGCGCAACGCCACCGCCGAGCTGGCGGTCGAGCTGGTGCTCTCAGCGCTTGGGAAGCGCATCCTTTAGTGTGGATCGGCCCGGTTGCGATCAAGGACGAAAGACCAAGGACGAAAGACCAAGGACCAACTGCTCAGCCGGAGCTCGGCCTTGGTCCTTGGTCCCTGGTCTTTGGTCAGAACTGGCAGAGGACTTCTCGCTGGCACAACTAGCCGCGGGGGTGGGCCATCAGGACGATTGGCAGCGGGGCGAAGGCGTCGATGCGCTCGGGGGCCTGGTTGCTGAGCAGGAGCATGCCGGTGGAGGAGCCGCCGTCGAGGTTGAGGGCGGCGTCGAGGTCGAGGTCGGCCCCGGCCAGCCAGGTGCTGAGCTCGGCCAGGGTGAAGGCCGCCGTGGGCGCGGCGATCAGCAGGACCCGGCCTGAGCGGTCGAGGCCGATCGCGCTGCGCCGGTCGCGCGCGCCGTCCTCGAAGGTGTAGGCCGCCTCGCCTCCGGGGCGCACGAGCATGGGCCAGCCCTGGAGGGCCTCGGCCAGGGGCTCGGCGGGGTCGTAGGGGGCGTCGGCCAGGCCGCGCAGCGAGACCGCGCCGTCGCTGGTCACGGCGAACATACCGCCCTGGCCCTCGTAGCTCGTGCCGAAGCTCTGCCCGGCGTGGACGAGCAGGGCGACGGTCTGACCCTGCTCGTCGAAGAAGCCGCCATTGATCAGGGCGAGGGCGCCCGAGGCGGCCGCCCACTCGGGCAGGCTGGGCGGCTGGTCGGGGCTGTAGCCGACCGTGAAGCTGACCTGGGCCGGGTCGAGGCGCACGATGCTGACGGGCGCGTCCTGGCCGGCCAGACTGACGCTGAGGCGGCGCAGCTCGACGCCGGCGGCGGCGGTGAGCCAGCCGGAGTCGGGGGTCGCGGCCGGGTCGGGGGCGGGCGGGGCGGGCGCCCCGGTGGGCGTCGGCATCAGGGTGGGGACGGGGGGCGCCGTGGGGGACAGAGGGGCGGGCCGCTGGGCGCTGGGGCCAGGGGCACACGCGGCGAGGATGAGCAGCAGGGCCACGGCGACGGCGCGCATCTACAATCTCGCCGGAGGCGTGGAGAGCCAGGCCCCTCCACGGCCACCGGTCACATTCGCCTCAAACATGCCTTAGCTGCCGAGCCGGTGGTAGCCCGAGCGGTAGTAGAGCAGGGGGCGCGAGTCGTCGCAGGCTGCGGCGACGACCTCGCCGACATAGATCGAGTGGTCGCCGCCGGGCAGCGCGCTGTGGAGGCGGCACTCGATGTGGGCCGAGGCCCCGTTCAGCAGGGGCAGACCGCGGGGCGAGAGCTGGTAGGTGCCCTCGAGGAACTTGTCGGTCTCCTCGCTGGCGAAGCGGCGCGAGAGATACTCCTGGCCTTCGGCGAGGATGTTCACGGCGTACTGGCCGGCCTCGGCGATGGCGGCGTGGCTGCCGGCCTGGCGGTCGATGCAGACCAGCACGAGCATCGGCCGCAGCGAGAGCGAGGTGAAGGAGCTGACGGTGATACCGGCCAGCCGCCCCCCGTGGGCGGTGGTCACCACCGTAACCCCCGAGGCGAAGTGGCCCATCACCTGGCGAAAGAGTGCGTCGTCGATCATGCTTTTAGGATACCCGATTTCGGACGACTGGTAAAGTTGGGCCGGCGCGAG
>CAZKTU010000376.1:3397-4670 GCA_964555675.1 uncultured Oscillochloris sp. | reverse complement strand
CTGGAGCATCGGCATCGGCGAGCTGGGCGACCTGCTCTGGTCGCCCGAGCGCTACGAGGCCGTCTTCGGCGGCTACAGCTCGCCGCACCTGCTGGTCTCGGTCAAACACGGCCCGGCCGACTTCTTCCGCCACCTGCCGCCCAACCCGACGATCGGGCTGCCGGGGCCGCAGCAGATCATCGAGCTACAGAACCGCCGCGAGTACGAGCTGTTCGGCATGGCCCCCAGCGGCATCGCGACGCTGCACGGGCGGGCCCTGGACGACGCGCGGCGGGCGGGCCGCTCGGCCGGCGTGTGGGCCTGGAACGGCACGGGGGGCTGGGGCGGCGGCAGCGCGGCCCTCGGGACGGACGGTTGGAGCCTCTGGACCGAGCTGAGCAGCGCCCTGACCGCCGCCCTGGCCCGCGACCCACTCAGTGATGCCGATGCCTTCGTACAGCGCTGGTGCGCCGAGCGCTTCGCCCCAGAGGCCGGCCCCTTTGCCGCCGCCGTCGCCGCGCTGTATCTCGAATCGGAGCGCCTGATCGAGCGGGGCTGGTACATGGGGCCGCTCGAGGGCGGGCGGGCCACCCTGGCGGGCATCGGGCTGCCGACCCTGCTCTGGGTCTGGTGGATGCGCCCCACCGCTTCGCCGCTGATCTGGGCCTACCTGGCGGCGGCGGCGCCCGACCTCCACGCCAGGCTGAGGGCCAGCCGCGAGGCGGCTGCACGCCTCGCCGAGCACGCCGCCGCCCTGGCCGCCCTCGCGCCCCCCGGCAACCCCGAGGCCCGCTTCGCCGTCGAGAGCGCGGCCTACCTGCGCGACTGTGTGCAGGTCGCCCTGGCTCTGCGCGAGCTGCTTCTGCCGGCTTTCGCCGCCGCGGCGAGCAAGGATCGGGCCGCCTGGAATGGCGCGGCGGCCGAGGCGCGGCGGGCCCTGACGACCCTGGCGGCCCACAGGGCGAGCTGGGGCGGCCGGAGCGACTTCCCGGCCCTCGAGCTCGAGGAGGTCGAGGCCTACCTGCGCAGCTTCGCACAGAACCCCGCGGCCCTCTGGCGGCCGGCGCGCCTGGCGAGCCTGCTGGTGCGACGGGCGATGCGGCAGCGGCGCGCGAGCCGCGACCTGCGCATCCTCGGCGCGGGCGCCCTGGGGCTGCTGGCCCTGGGGGCGTGGCGCAACGCCCGGGCGCGGCCGGCCCTCGCGGGCGTGCTGGCGGCGGGGCTGCTGGCCGGCTCGCTGGGGCGGCCGGCCCTGCGCAGCGCGCTGCCCTGGCTGAGCCGGCGCTACAACCTG
>CAZKTU010000376.1:0-3297 GCA_964555675.1 uncultured Oscillochloris sp. | reverse complement strand
GGCGGCGGGTCGTGGCGTGCTCGTAGTGGCCGAGCAGCTGGTCCATCACCCGGCTCCACGAGCGCTGCTCGGCGGCGGCGCGCCCGGCGATGCCCATGGCCGCGCCCCGCTGGGGGGCCTGGACTAGCTCGGCCACCCGGCGGCGCAGGTCGACGGCGCTGCCCGGGGTGAAGAGCGTGCCGGTCGCCCCCTCGCGCACCAGGTCGATCGCGCCGCCGGCGCCGGCGGCCACCACGGGCAGGCCCGAGGCCATGGCCTCCTGGATGACCTGGCCGAAGGTCTCGGTGTCCGAGGGGAAGACGAACATGTCGGCGCTGGCGTAGGCGGTGGCCAGCTCGTCGCCGCTCAGGTAGCCGGTGAAGTGGACCGGACAACCGGCCAGGCGCCGCTCGAGGGCGGGGCGAGCCGGGCCGTCGCCGACCATCACCAGGCGCGCGCCCTTGAGCTGCGGCATAGCCTCGGCCAGCAGGTCGAGGCGCTTCTCGGGGGCGAGACGGCCGACATAGAGCAGCACTCGCTCGTCGGGGCGCGCGCCGACGGCGGCCCGCCAGGCCTCGCTGCGCCGCCCGGGGTGGAAGCGCTGCGTATCGACCCCGCGGCCCCAGAGCCGCAGCCGGCGGAAGCCGTGCGAGCGCAGGTCGGCGATCGTCGCCAGCGAGGGGCAGAGGGTGACCGTGCAGCTGTTATGCACCCAGCGCAGATAGCTGTAGAGCAGCTCGCGCAGGAAGCCCAGGCCATAGTGGGCGGTGTAGGCCGGGAAGTCGGTGTGGTAGGCCCCGACCAGGGGCGCGCCGATCTGGCGGGCCGCGTGGCGGCCGGCCACGCCCAGGGCGACCGTGCCGGCCAGGTGGACCACATCGGGGCGGAAGCGGCGCAGCTGGGCGGTCATGCCGGGCTGGGGCGGGGTCAGGCGCAGCTCGGGGTAGGCGGGCAGGGGCATGCCACGCATCGGCACGATCTCGTGGCCGGCGTACTGGCTGGGCGCGCCCTCGGGGGCGAGCAGCAGAGCCTCGTGGCCGTGGTCGCGCAGGTGCTCGAGCAGCCGGCACAGGGTGGTGACGACCCCGTTGACATTGGGCAGAAAGGTCTCGGTGATCAGCGCGACGCGCATCGCGGCTCTCCTCAGCGCTCGCCAGCGGGCGAGGGCGCATGCCGGGGCTCGGGAGCGGTTACGTAGCGCCATACAGAGCCCAGCCTGATCGCCAGTATGCGTCGCAACAGTTGTGCGGGCGCGATGCGCGGATTAACGGGTCACTAACAGCGTGTAAAGAAACGGGTCACCTCATGGCCTGCAGCCAACAATAGTTGGGGCGTTAACCACATGTTTACGTGTACTTAATATGACGTTGAATAACGATTAATAGGCGCGGGCTACGATAGGGCCACAGGCTCATAAAGTGATCGTATAGCGCCATGGCGTGCGAGCAGATGACGGCCCCACGACGGGGCGCGCCGGTCTCTCAGCACGCCTTGCTCATGTGCCAATGGCCACCCTTCAGAAACGCGCCCCGTCCCCGACGCCCCGCGAGCGCCGCGAGTGGCTGCTGTTCGCCCTGTTGATCGGGCCGAACCTGCTGCTGTTTGCGGTCTTCACCTACTGGCCGCTGCTCTACAACTTCTACCTGAGCTTCGTACGCTGGAACTTCCTGCGGCCGACCAGGCCCTTTGTCGGGCTCGAGAACTACATCAACGTCTTCAGCAGCGCCCAGTTCTGGACGATCGTGCTGAATACCCTGACCTTCACGATCTGGTCGGTCGGCCTGACGCTGACGCTGGGCCTGGCCCTGGCCCTGCTGATCAACCAGCCGCTGCGCTACCGCAATGCGGTGCGCGGCGTGCTCTTCTCGCCGGTGCTGATCTCGGGCGCGGTGGTGGCGGTGGTCTGGAGCTACATCTTCGACCCGCGCTACGGCCTGATCGACGAGCTGCTGCGCTACATCGGGCTCAACTCGCCCGACTGGCTAAACGACCCGCGCTGGGCCATGCCGGCGGTGATCATCGTGTATGTCTGGAAGAACCTGGGCTACGCGGTGGTGATCTACCTGGCCGGGCTACAGGGCATCTCGCGCGAGCTCTACGACGCCGCCCTGGTGGACGGGGCGGGGCCGTGGGCGCGCTTCAGGCATGTGACCCTGCCGGGCCTCTCGCCGGTGGCCTTCTTCCTCTCGGTGACCAGCCTGCTGGCCTCGTTCCAGTCCTTCGACATCATCAAGGTGCTGACCGACGGCGGCCCGGTGATCGCCACGACCACGCTGATCTACCACCTCTACGACCTGGGCTTCGTCTCGTACGACGCGGGCGAGGCGGGGGTGGTGGCGATGGTGCTGTTCGTGATTATGTTGGTCCTGACTCTCATCCAGCTGCGCTACCTCGAGCGCCGCGTCTCGTACGGGTGATCATATGGCAGTGAGCGACGAGCTGGTCGAGGTTCGCGCCGAGGCGCAGGCGCGCCCGGTCGAGAGTGTAGGAGCCGGCCGCAGGCTGCGCGGCTGGCGCATCGCGGGCTATCTGGGCATGGCCCTGGCGGTGCTGGTGATCGGGCTGCCGGTCTACTGGACGCTGATCGCGGCCTTCAAGACCACGGCCGAGATCTACGGGCCGCCCACCTGGATCCCGCGCCAGCCGACCCTGGGCAACTTCCCGGCCGCCTGGAACGCGGCGCCGTTCGCCCGCTACTACCTGAACAGCTTCATCACCACCCTGGGCGGCCTGACCGCCGAGGTGATCCTGGCCGTGCTGTCGGCCTACGCCCTGGCCTTCCTGCGCTTCCCGCGCAAGGACCTGGTCTTCGTGCTCTTGCTCGCGGCCCTGATGATCCCGGTCGAGATCACGATCGTGCCGAACTACCTGACCGTGGCGCGCCTGGGCTGGATCAACACCTACGCCGGGATCATCATCCCCGGCGCAGCGATCGCCTATGGCACCTTCCTGCTGCGCCAGTCGTTTCTGGCGCTGCCCTTCGAGGTGATCGAGGCCGCCCGCGTCGACGGGGCGGGCCACCTGCGCACGCTGTTCAGCATCGTGATGCCGATGGCGCAGCCGGCGATCGTGACCATGGCCCTGCTCTCGATGGTCGGCAAGTGGAACGACTTCCTCTGGCCGCTGATCGTGACCAACACCAGCGATATGCGCACGCTGCCGATCGGGATCTACTGGCTGCGCAACAGCGAGGGGATCACCAACTGGGGCGTGGTGATGGCCGGCTCGCTCTTCTTGATCATCCCGGTGATGCTGGTCTTCCTGTGGGCCCAGCGCTCGATCGTCGAGGGTATCGCCGCGGGCGCGGTCAAAGGATGA
>CAZKTU010000375.1:1353-4695 GCA_964555675.1 uncultured Oscillochloris sp. | reverse complement strand
CCGCGCCAGTCGAGGTGCTCGTAGTTGGGGATCCAGCCGATCGGGCTCTCGACGCTGAAGGCCTCGCCGTGCGAGCGCTGCACGACCCACTTGAGCACGCGCATGTTCTCGCCGAAGCCGGGCCAGGCGAACTTGCCATTCTCGTCCTTGCGGAACCAGTTGACCCCGAAGATGCGCGGCGGATTGTAGATCTCGCGGCCGAACTGCAGCCAGTGGTTGAAGTAGTCGCCCATGTGGTAGCCCGCGAAGGGCAGCATGGCGAAGGGGTCGCGGCGTACAACGCCCTGCTGGCCGAAGGCGGCGGCGGTGGTCTCGGAGCCCATGGTGGCGGCCAGATAGACGCCATAGTTCCAGTTGAAGGCCTGGTAGACCAGGGGGATGGTGCCGCTGCGGCGCCCGCCGAAGATGAAGGCGTTGATCGGCACGCCCTTGGGGTCGTCCCAGGCCGGGTCGAGCACCGGGTTGTTGATCGCCGGGGCGGTGAAGCGGGCGTTGGCGTGGGCGGCCGGGGTGCCGCTCTCGGGCGTCCAGTCGTTGCCCTTCCAGTCGATCAGGTGGGCCGGCTTCTCTTTGGTCATGCCCTCCCACCAGACGTCGCCGTCGTCGGTCAGGCCCACGTTGGTGAAGACCGTGTCCTTTGCGCAGCTCTCCATGGCGCTGGCGTTGGTCTCGTACGACGTCCCGGGCGCCACGCCGAAGTAGCCGGCCTCGGGGTTGATCGCATAGAGCTTGCCGTCGGGGTCGGGTTTGATCCAGGCGATGTCGTCGCCGACGGTGGTCACCTCCCAGCCCTCCTCCTGGAAGGTCTTGGGCGGGACGAGCATGGCGAAGTTGGTCTTGCCGCAGGCCGAGGGGAAGGCGGCGGCGACGTAGGTCTTGCGGCCGCTCGGCTCCTTCACGCCTAGGATGAGCATGTGCTCGGCCAGCCAACCCTCCTGGCGGGCCATCACCGAGGCGATGCGCAGGGCGAAGCACTTCTTGCCCAGCAGGGCGTTGCCGCCGTAGCCCGAGCCGTACGACCAGATCGAGCGCTCTTCGGGGAAGTGTACGATATACTTGGTGGTCGGGTTGCAGGGCCAGGCCACATCCTGCTGGCCGGGCTCGAGGGGCGCGCCGACGGTGTGCATACAGGGGATGAAGTCGCCCGTCTCGCCGAGCACGTCGTAGACGGCCTTGCCCATGCGGGTCATCAGCTTCATATTGACGGCGACGTAGGGCGAGTCGCTCAACTCGACGCCGATATGGGCGATGGGCGAGCCCAGGGGACCCATGCTGAAGGGGATGACGTACATCGTCCGGCCGCGCATGGCGCCGGTGAAGAGCCCGGTGAGGGTCTCCTTCATCTCCTTCGGGTTCATCCAGTTATTGGTTGGGCCGGCGTCGTTCTTGGCCACCGAGCAGATGTAGGTGCGGTCCTCGACACGGGCGACGTCGCTCGGGTCCGAGCGAGCCAGAAAGCTGTTGGGGCGCTTCTCGGGGTTCAGACGGATGAAGGTGCCGGACTCGACCATCTTGTTGCAGAGGGCGTCATACTCCTCCTGTGAGCCGTCACAGAAGTGGACCTCGTCGGGCTGACAGAGGTCGGCCATCTCGCTGATCCAGTCCTTGAGGCGTGCATTCTTGATGTAATCCGGGAACTGCATGCGTTCCTCCTCGCTTCGCGGCGATGAGCCACCGTCCGGCTTTATTGATTGAGGGTTCTCTCACGGGCCAATCATAGCATAGATGATAGTTGCGGAAAGAGGGAGATTAGCAACCGTTCGTGAAGCTTTTCTCAACTTCAACTATTTGATAGGCAACTATTAACTTCTCACAACCAGAGCGTTGACAATGAGCCGACAGGAGGGTACAACACAGCCATGCTGAGCATCGATCTGAACTGCGACTGCGGCGAGAGCTTCGGCCCATGGGCTATGGGCGACGACGCGGCCATCCTGGCCCAGGTGACCTCGGCCAATGTGGCCTGCGGGGCCCACGCGGGCGATCCCCTGGTGATGCGGAGGACGGTGCGGCTCTGCGCCCAACTGGGGGTGGCCGTGGGCGCCCACCCCGGCTTCCCCGACCTGCAGGGCTTCGGCCGCCGCGCCATGGCCATGAGCCCCGACGAGATCGAGGCCTGTGTCCTCGCCCAGATCGGGGCCCTGCACGCCGTCACCCGCGCCGAGGGGGCCACCCTGCGCCACGTGAAGGCCCACGGGGCCCTGTATAACGTGGCCGCCGCCACGCCCGCCGTGGCCGAGGCGATCGCCCGCGCCGTGGCCGCCTTCAGCCGCGAGCTGGTGCTGGTGGGCCTGGCGGGCTCGCACCTGATCGCCGCGGGCGAGGCGCTTGGCCTGTCGGTGGCCCGCGAGGCCTTCGCCGACCGGGGCTACGCCGCCGACGGCTCGCTCGTGCCGCGCGGCGCGCCGGGCGCGCTCATCCTCGACCCCGCGGCCAGCCTGGCCCAGGCCCTGCGCATCGTCGCCGAGGGCCACGCCCTGAGCCCGGAGGGGGCCCGCGTGCCGATCGCGGCCGACACCCTCTGCCTCCACGGCGACGCCGAGGGTGCGGCGGCGCGGGCGGCTCACCTGCGGCAGGGCCTGGTTGCGGCCGGGGTGGCGGTGAGGGCCTCGCAGCCATGAACTGGCGCATCAGCTACCTGGGCGACGGCGCGCTGCTGGCCGAGGCCGAGGGCGACGAGCACGGGGCGGCCAACCGGGTCGCCCTGGCCGCCGCGGCCGCCCTCGACGCCGACCCGCCGCCCGGCCTGGAGGCCACGGTGCCCGCGATCGCCTCGCTGCTGGTCTGCTTCGACCCGCTGGCGGTCGCCCACGCCGCCGTCGAGACGCGCCTACGCCGGGCCCTGGCCCAGTCCGACGGCGCGGCCCCGCCCGGCCGCGTGGTCAGCATCCCGGTACGCTACGGCGGCGAGGCCGGCCCCGACCTGGAGGCGGCGGCCCAGGCCCTCGGCCTCACGCCCGAGGCGCTCGTGGCCCTGCACTGCGCCGAGCCCTACGGGGTGATGATGATCGGCTTCGCCCCCGGCTACCCGTACATCGGGCCCCTGCCGCAGGCCCTGCACCTGCCCCGGCGAGCGACGCCGCGCGCCGCCGTCCCGCCCGGCTCGGTGGCCATCGCCGCAGGCCTGAGCGGGATCTACCCGGCCCGCCTGCCCGGCGGCTGGCACCTGATCGGCCACACCGCTACGCGCCTCTTCGACCCCGCCGCCGAGCCGCCCGCCCTGCTGGCCCCGGGCGACCGCGTGCAGTTCATCGCCACCTGACTAATTGTGCCAGCGAGAAGTCCTTTGCCAGTTCGGACCAAAGACCAAAGACCAAGGACGAGGGAGCAAGGCTGGACTAT
>CAZKTU010000375.1:0-1253 GCA_964555675.1 uncultured Oscillochloris sp. | reverse complement strand
TGCCAGTTCGGACCAAAGACCAAAGACCAAGGACGAGGGAGCAAGGCTGGACTATCGCCTGAGCAGTTGGTCTCTGGTCTATCGTCCTTGGTCGCAACCGGGCAGGCACTTGCGAAATGCTCTACTAATGGGTCACCTGGCGTGACCCCTGCCATTGGTTGAACGAGAAGGTTTGGAGGGGCCAGGCCCCTCCAACTCCCCCGAAATGGCACCGCTTGCCGCAGCGATAGGTAAGGTAACCCTGTGATCGAGATCATGGCCCCCGGCCCGCTGCTGACGGTGCAAGACCTGGGTCGCCCCGGCGCCCGGCGCTATGGGGTGCCGCGCGGCGGCGCCATGGACCTCTTCGCCCTGGCGGCCGCCAACAGGCTTGTGGGCAACCCGGCCGGCGCGGCGGCCCTTGAACTGACGGCGGGCGGCGTCGAGCTGCGGCTCGGCCGGGCGGCCATGCTGGCCCTGACGGGGGCCGACCTCGGGGCGACCCTCGACGGCAGGCCGCTGCCGAGCTGGACGGCGGTGCGCGCGCCGGCCGGCTCGCGCCTGCGCCTGGCCGGGCGCAAGGGCGGCTGGGGCGCCCGGGCTTACCTGGCGTTCGCCGGCGGCATCGGCGTGCCCGCGGTGCTCGGCAGCCGGGCCACCGACCTGGCCGGCGGCTTCGGGGGGCTGGACGGGCGACCCTTGCGCGCCGGCGACCGCCTGCCCCTCGACGCCCCCTCGCCCATGGCCGCGCTGAGCGCCGGCGCCCGCTGGCCCGACGCGCTGCGCCCGCCCTACGGGCCGACCCCGAGCCTCAGGCTGATCCCCGGCCCACACCTGGGCTGCTTCGCCCCCGACGCCCTGGCAGCCCTCGGGGCGGCCACCCTGCGCGTCAGCGCAACCTCGAACCGTATGGGCTACAGGCTCGAGGGCCTGAGCCTGCCCCACCTTCGGCCGAGCAGCCTGCCCTCGCTCGGCGTAGGGCCCGGCGTCGTCCAGGTGCCCCCCGACGGGGCGCCCATCCTGCTGATGGCCGACGCCCAGACCACCGGGGGCTACCCGGTGATCGGCGCTGTGGCCGGCGCCGACCTACCCCTGGCCGCCCAACTCTTGCCCGGCGATACGCTGCGCCTCGTCCCGACAAGCCTCGACGAAGCCCTGGCGGCCCGGCGGGCCCAGGCCGCAGCCCTCACCTACGCCCCCGAGGGCGACGAGGGCGATCTGCTGGCGGGGCTGGCCGGCGCGAGCTAGCACCCCGTCCAAGCTACTCGGCGGGC